>CAIWAN010000043.1 GCA_903910705.1 uncultured Candidatus Marinamargulisbacteria bacterium | reverse complement strand
TTTGAAGACGATTTTACCCCAGTTCTTGCGGGTCTAGTTCATTGGGGAGTGTGGCTTGAAAAAGATATTTGCATTAGGCCCTTGACAAGCCTTTTCAAAATTACCCAAAAACCGGAAACCAAAATGGTTTAGGTATATATCCCGACAAATTCAGTGAAAATCTTGAAACTTACTTAGAATATGCAGGACTTATTGATGGTGATGGCAAGAAGTTCTCAACTAATACCGCCAATGAGGGTCGATTCCATACCAAATGGCTTAACATGATGTATCCACGATTGTATTTGGCTCGAAATTTACTTCGTGATGATGGCGTTATTTTTATTAGCATCGATGACAACGAAGTCAGTAATCTTCGAAAGCTTTGTGATGAGATTTTTGGTGAAGAGAACTTCTTCGAGAATATTATATGGAAAAAACGATATGGTGGCGGAGCAAAAGAAAAATATTTAGTTTCTGTACACGAATATATTTTGTGCTATGCAAAAAATATTAACAATTTAGAGCCTCTATTTATACCTCAGACCCAGGATTCAATAGAACGATACTACACAATGAAAGATGAGAATTATGAAAAATTGGGTCCATTTCGAACCCACCCTCTTGAAGCTACAAAAAGCATGGGAGATCGCCCTAATTTAGTTTTTCCTATTACCGCACCAGATGGGACTAAAGTTTTACCAAAAAGACAATGGCTTTGGTCTCGTGATAGAGTTGAGTCTGAATTAAAAAATGGTTCAATCGCTTTTCTCCGTGATAAGGACAATAATTGGAGTATTCACTCGAAACAATATTTAAAAGATGAAAATGGAAATATACGGCAAAGTAAAGCCTTTTCGTTAATTGACGATGTATATTCTCAACATGGGACAAATGAGATAATTGAAATATTTGGAGAAGCCCAGGCATTTTCTTTCCCAAAACCGACAAAACTGATTACACCAATATTAAACATGGGCACGACAAATAATGAAGCCGATATAGTTTTAGATTTCTTTTCAGGGTCGGCTTCAACAGCTCATGCAGTTATTGACTTAAACAAGCACGATGGCGGAAATAGAAAATATATTCTAGTTCAGCTTCCGGAGCCTTGTGACAAAGAATCTGACGCATACAAATTTGGGAAAACGATTGCTGACATCGGGAAAGAACGTATTCGACGTGTTATTAATAAACTAAATGATGAAGATGCTGGCAAGCTAGACCTTGATGGAAAATCGAAACAAGATAGAGGGTTCAAAGTTCTCAAGCTTGATAGGTCTAATTTCAAACAGTGGCAAAAGCTTGATCCGTCTGCTGATGTTGAAAAACTTGAGCAACAGCTTGAGTTCCATGTCGACCATATTAGCCATGAATCAACGCCCGAAGACTTGCTCTACGAGATTATGCTAAAAGATGGCTTCATGCCCACAGAAAAAGTTGAGTCTTTAACATTAGCCGGAAAGACTGTTTATTCTGTTGCGGACGGAGGCTTGCTGCTTTGCCTTGAGGACTCTGTTACAAAAGAACTCATTGATGCCGTTGCTGTTGCTGAACCTATGCAGTTTATCTGCCTTGATGCTGCCTTCCACGGAAACGACCAACTAAAGGCGAATGCTGTCCAGACCTTTGCTGCCAGAAATATGCAACGTGAGAAGCATAATCAAATCATTTTTAAGACGGTATAGGGAGACAAATATGTCTAACAACAAAGATATTATTCCAAATAATACCCAATTTCTCCTCTATACCACAACAGATGGAAAAGTAAAAATCGAAACCCGTATGCAAGATCAAACGGTTTGGTTAAGCCAAGCACAAATGGCAGAGTTGTTCCAAACCACTCAACAGAATGTTAGTCTCCATATCCAAAATATATATGACTCAGCTGAATTACTCCCCTTGGCAACTCACAAGAAAAACTTGTTAGTTCGTCGAGAAGGTAATCGCAACGTTAATCGGAACTTAGATTTTTATAACCTAGACATGATTATCTCAGTAGGATACCGAATAAACAGTCTTCGTGGAACCCAATTCCGTATATGGGCTACAGAGCGATTAAGGGAGTATATTATCAAAGGCTTTACCATGGATGATGCGCGACTCAAAGATGCAGGTGGGGGGAATTACTTCGATGAACTTTTGGCTCGTATCCGCGATATCCGATCAGCCGAAAAAGTCTTTTGGCGTAAGGTTTTGGATATCTACGCAACTAGCATCGACTATTCGCCTCTATCGGAGGTTTCTACGGCATTTTTTAAAATTATCCAAAATAAAATGCATTGGGCCGCACATGGACAAACAGCGGCAGAGGTTATCCATGAAAGAGTCAATGCAACGCTTCCCAATATGGGGCTAACATCCTGGAAAAGTAGCCGCGTACGAAAAGAAGATGTGGTTATTGCAAAAAACTATCTGAATGAAAAGGAGTTAGATGTTTTAAACCGCATAGTATCCGCTTACCTTGAATTTGCAGAGCTTCAGGCGACAAATCATATTGCCATGTATATGAAAGACTGGGTTTCAAAACTGGATGATTTCCTCAAATTAAGCGGAAAGTCCATTTTAGAACATTCAGGGGCAATTAGTAATGAGCAAGCAACGGAAAAAGCAGTGTCCGAATATGAAAAATATCAGAACATCCAGATTGAAACCCCAAGTGCTGTTGAACAACACTTCATTGAAGCGGTAGAAGAAGTAAAAAAAATCAAGGAAAAACTGCGAGGGGCCAAACGTGAAGTTTAAATTTGATTCAAGTCTCGAGTACCAACTCGAAGCCATCAAAAGCGTAACCGATCTTTTTGAAGGACTGCCAGAGCAGAGTGCTGGCTTTGAGATCGATTTTGGCAAAACTGATGGCACGATGTTTAATGAGCTGGGTATCGGAAATATTTTAATGCTCTCAGACGAGCAACTACTTGCTAATCTGCAAACTATGCAGAGCCACAACAACGTCCCCAAATCACTCAAGTTGCTTGAGGCCACAAGCGCATACTCCTTTCCCAACTTTTCAGTAGAGATGGAAACTGGAACAGGAAAGACTTATGTCTATCTACGCACGATATTTGAGTTGAATCGGCTTTATGGCTTAAAGAAGTTTATTATCGTTGTACCTTCCGTTGCCATTCGTGAAGGTGTCACCAGCTCCATTAAGCTTATGCGAGATCATTTTAAGGGACTGTACAACAATGTGGCCTTTGATGACTTCGTTTACCAGTCGAAGGATTTGAGCCGAGTCCGTCAGTTTGCTGTAAATAATGAGATCCAAATTATGGTCATCAATATTCAAGCGTTCCAAAAAGATGCGGGAGAGAATGTGGATTATGCCTCACTTACTGATGATGAAAAGAAAAAGCTAAATATTATCCACCAAGAGCAAGACAAGATGTCTGGTCGACGGCCTATTGAATATATTCAAGCCACGAATCCAATTTTGATAATCGATGAACCTCAAAGTGTCGATAATACCGATAAATCACAGAAGGCTATCCGTAGCCTTAATCCCTTATTTGCATTACGGTACTCCGCAACTCACACCAATCCCTACAATTTACTGTATCAACTCGATCCGATTCGTGCCTACGATCTTCGCCTTGTTAAACAGATTGAGGTTGTAGATGCTTCGAGTGGTAGTGATTACAACCAAGCTTTAGTACGGCTTGACTCCGTCTATTACCCCAGTGGATCTAAAACCCCTCAAGCCAAAGTGACTCTTTTTGAAGATACACCCAATGGCACCAAGGAAAAACAGATCAAAATTAAACATGGTACAGATCTAGCCAGCCAAACAAACCGTCCCGATTATGAAGGATATTTGGTAACCAACATAAATGCTGAGCCTGATAATGAATATATTGAGTTTCAAAATGGTGTTGTTGTTGAGGTATTACATGAATCAGGGGGCATGAGCGATGAGCGCCTAAAAAGCCAAATAGAACAGACGGTTGAATCTCATTTTGCCAAAGAAAAGAAACTGCGCGATAAAGGTATCAAGGTACTTTCTCTCTTCTTTATAGACCATGTAAAGAACTACCGAT
The DNA here is from genome assembly GCA_903910705.1 of uncultured Candidatus Marinamargulisbacteria bacterium. Lineage (GTDB taxonomy): Bacteria > Margulisbacteria > Riflemargulisbacteria > GWF2-35-9 > GWF2-35-9 > CAIWAN01. The sequence continues at coordinate 3,960 of CAIWAN010000043.1, read as the reverse complement.
CCTATGATGAGAACGGCAATCCCCGTAAAGAAAAGATCGCCCTATGGTTTGAAGAGGCATATACAAAAATGTCTAATAAATCTATCTATCAAGGACTCCTCAATTACAGTGCCGAAGAAGTACATGATGGATACTTTTCCGCAGATAAGAAAAAAGGCAAGATCGTCGAACTCCTCGACACGAATGGTGGGACGGCAAAAGACGATGAAACCTATAAACTTATCATGCAGGATAAAGGGCGATTACTATCACAGGATGTGCCGCTCCGGTTTATTTTTAGCCACTCAGCATTAAAGGAAGGCTGGGATAATCCCAACGTCTTTCAAATCTGTACGCTTCGTGAAATGGGGACCGACCGCGAACGTCGCCAAACCATTGGCCGAGGACTCCGACTCCCCGTCAATCAAGATGGCGATCGTATCTATGATGACCAAGTAAATCGATTAACCGTTATAGCCAATGAAACATTTGAATCCTTTGCCAAAGGATTACAGGCTGATATTGAAGCTGTTATTGATCCGAGTGGCGGATTTAAGTTCGGACGAGTACCCCAAATTGCGTTTACCCCTCTACTAAATATTGAGGGTACGAATTATTTAACTCAGGAAGAATCTAAACTCATCTGGACAAGCCTTTTAGACCAAGAGCTTATTGATAAAGACGGTGATTTCACCTTCAGTTTTCAACCTGACAAAGCTGGATTTGCCTTAGAACTCCCACCGCAATTCAGCGGTATTGAAGAACAGATAATCGGTCGGATGAAGAAGTTCTTGCCACGTGAGTTTGTTAAGGATGCTAGAAAACGCCAGAAAGTAACTTACAGCAAACGGGTAGAACTTAATCCTGATTTCAAAGAATTGTGGAACAAGATTAGTCAAAAGACTCGTTACTCGGTTGAGTTCGAAACCCAGAAGCTGATTGATCTTGCCGCTAATAAGGCTAGTGAAATGCCTGAGATCAAGGCTATTCAGATCGAAATAACCAAGAGAGATCTCGACATCAAGGAATCAGGGTTGGAAGGCGGACGCATTACAAGCAACCGGACTCATCATGTTAAAAATGAGCAACCCTTGCCCGACATCCTTGCGTTTTTGCAACGTGAAACAGAGCTAACACGTGGAACGCTCGTTCAAATATTAAAGAAATCAAGCAGACTTAAAGAGTTTGCGATAAACCCACAGGCATTCATGACAGAGATTGCCAAAACCATAAACCGTGCACTGCATGAATTGATTATCGATGGAATAAAGTATGAACCATTAGCCGGACAGCATTATGAAATGCGACTTTTCGAAGAGAAAGAAGTCGAGGAATATTTAACCCGATTGTATCAAGTTCAAAGTACTGACAACCGGACGCCATTTGACTTCATTGCCTATGAAAGCACACCAGAAGAGCAAGTTGCAAAGCTACTCGATGGTGATGATAGGGTTCGATTCTTTTGCAAGCTCCCTCGTTGGTTCAAAGTCGCAACGCCTTTAGGGGACTACAATCCTGACTGGGCTGTTGTTGTCGAAGATGATGAGAAGCTTTATCTCGTAAGGGAAACAAAAAGCACTTTAGACAAGAGCAAGCGCCGTGAATCAGAGAATAAAAAAGTGTCTTGTGGCAAGGCCCATTTCAAAGCTTTAGGTGTTAACTTTAAAGATGCTACGACGATTTATGAAGTCTTGGCGGAATAGTAATGTTGTGTTGAAAGAACGATAGGGAGCTAAATCATGCGAGTCTATTTTTCTGATTTCTTTAATGTTAGTCCAGAGATTATTGAACAGTATGGTGCTTTTAATGTATCTCTTATTAACGACTTACCAATGTTTATTGATCCCTTCTTGCTTTTTAATAGCGAGAAACTGGAATACCAAGGTTTGCACGCTGAAATTCTTAAATATGTTGCATTCTTACGAGACAAATCAGTTGCTGGAGTTGTTGATAAAGGGTTGCTTCGATCTTGGTATTGTTTTGGTGAAATTAAGCAAACATGGCTTGGTTTTAGTAAAGTTGGCAACGAAGGTCGAGGGCCAGGCATGGATTTCGCGATAGCACTCGATCAAAATCTTAAAACTGTATTTTCAGATTTTGACCAACAATCTATTAGTAAAAGTCCCCATTTAGAAAAACTCTGCTTGATAAAAGATAATATTGGGAAGGACAATATTAGCGATTTTACGACAAACTTAATTAAAGGTTTTTTGTTGGGATATACTCAAACATTTGCATTGAGTCACATTGCACCCGAGTTGCGGCGCGAGATCAGAGTTGAAAGAGCTCAGTTTAACTACACCACCCAAACATGGGTAACGAAAACATATACTCTCCCTTTTATCTTAAACAACTATGTTTTACTTGCCCCCAGAGACATATTAACCAAAGATGAAAATTGGATAAACAAAAAAGATCTTACAAGAGATTTTCAAGCAATTGTTGACTCTGTATCTGACGCAGAGGTAAGAAGCCTATTGAATAATTATTTTCTCCAAAATCTACCGCCTCCACAAAAAACAAAAAAAGATAGGGATAAGCAACCAAGCCAAGAAGATATAGCTAAAGCGGTATTTAATACAATTGAAAAATATCCCTATATCCTTGATTATTTTTTGAAGCATAAAGAGGAAACTGGTGATCAAGCGCAGGATATAAGTAAAGCACGAGTTGCAGAGGTCTATAGTCTTTTTGTTGAAGAAGTATCCGTAATTATTGCTAAGCTAAGCGAGGAAACAGAGTTTTATGAAACTCCAAAAGATACGTTAGAGTCTGCCTATCAACGAGTACTTTTCCTGAAAAATGTTGTCGAAAATAAAGACGGTTATAGAGTGTTTTATAAAGACGGAAATCCCATCAAAAGAGAGGCTGATGTTCATGTTATGTATCGATTAACGTGGTATGCTGCTCCAGAAGCTGTATCTCGTGAAGCCAATGAAGGACGTGGCCCCGTTGATTTCGTAGTATCAAATGGTGCCAAAGATAAGTCGCTTGTTGAGTTCAAGTTAGCATCAAACTCTAAATTGAAACAAAACCTCGAATCTCAAGTCGAGATATATCAACGGGCTCATGATACGGATAAAAAGATCAAAGTTATTTTATTCTTTTCAGAGGAAGAGGCTATTAAAACACATAATATTTTGAAAGAAATAAAACTTGAAAATGAAAAATATATTGTGATGATTGATGCTAGAAACGATAACAAGCCTTCAGCATCAAATGCAAAGAAAATATCGGAGGAATGAAATTACGATGACCGACCAGTTACAACACAACGACACAGACTTCAATAAACTGCTCGCAGTGTTGGAGCAAACTCACCTTGAATTGCAAACACAAGCAGCTCGATCTGTAGACATTGCCCTCGTTGTCCGCAACTGGCTCTTTGGTTGGTATATCGTCGAGTTTGAAAACGGTGGAGCTCAACGAGAAGAGCTTTACGGAAAAAACCTAATAGGCCGTATTTCTGACGAACTTAGACAGCGTGGTTTGCGGGGTATTTCTTCCACAAACCTAAAACAATGCCGAACCTTCTATCTTGCCTACAAGGAGATTGGTCAGACGCTGTCTGGCGAATCTTTTTCAAAGACGTTACCCGAACAATTAACCGCATATTTCAAGCTCGGTTGGTCGCATTACGTAACCTTATTAACGGTCAGCCATACAGAAGAGCGCCGTTTCTACGAAATCGAAGCCGCCCAAAACAGTTGGAGTTTTCGCGAATTGAAACGCCAGATAGCCGCTTCCCTTTACGAGCGGTTGTCGCTGAGCCGCAACAAAGAAGAAATACGCCAGTTAGCCACTCAAGGTCTGGTCGTGGAAAAAGTCTCAGATATTATAAAGAACCCCTACGTGCTTGAGTTCCTGAATTTGTCGGAGCAACACGCATATTCTGAGCATGAGCTAGAAACTGAGATTATCGATAAACTTGAACACTTTCTTTTAGAATTGGGCAAAGGATTTTTATTTGAAGCACGGCAA
>CAIWAN010000042.1 GCA_903910705.1 uncultured Candidatus Marinamargulisbacteria bacterium | reverse complement strand
TTTGAAGACGATTTTACCCCAGTTCTTGCGGGTCTAGTTCATTGGGGAGTGTGGCTTGAAAAAGATATTTGCATTAGGCCCTTGACAAGCCTTTTCAAAATTACCCAAAAACCGGAAACCAAAATGGTTTAGGTATATATCTTTATCCTAATGGTATAGATAAACCGTGAAGTGGCCTTCTTCATAATCATGACGAAGCACCACGTGGGGTGTAATCTTTAAACAGGCGTTGAGCGTTTCCCCAGCGTCAAAGTAGAGATAATGTTGCTCGTCTTTGTGGGGGCTTCGGGGCGACAAAAAGTTGATTGCGAGCCCTTTACTACATAGCGAAAATAAATGGATCAAGAGTTGATTACGATAGGCGATCATGTCATCCTCACCAAACTTAAGGGTTAAAAGCCCGTTGGCGATGACAAAATCAACCGGTTCATCAAGAGTGGTCTCAAGCAGATTCCCCTGACGAAAATCTATCGTGGGTTCATGCTCGATCGCAACACGAATAGCCCTTTCGGACACATCCACGCCGATATATTGAAACGAATCCAGTTGGTCTTGCAGATAATCATAGAACAGCCCTACCCCACACCCCGCATCCAGAACCGACGCATAATTGAGGTCGCCGAGGCCACACAGCGCCATGTAGCGGCGGAATTGGTCCTCTGGCGTGCCGTGATCGCCCGATTTATAGTCACGGTTATAGAGATCGACGAGTTTGTCAGTAAAGGTGGCGAGTGAGTCGATATATAAAGGGGCTGATCCAAGTGGCATAAGTTATCGATAATCTTAATATGAATCAGCGTTTTTGGCAAAAGGGAGAATTTAACGGTAAATCACGATGAATTGACGAAAAGGTACACTATGAAAGGGATCCCGATGAATAATTCCTTCATAGGATCATGTCGATTTATAAAATAATTGAAATTTATGTATTTAGCGTTCGATAACTCAACATGAAAACAAAAATAATTGCAACAGTAGGAAACAGGTCAGAAAGGACACGCTCTTGCAGTAGTGCTATGTCTGATACTGGTAATTATGTCCGCAAACTTTTCGTCCTCGACTCTAACAAAAGGTTTGCATCCTCATTTCTAGATATTGAATTCTCAAAGTGGCAGAAGACTTCGCATAAACATTCGTTTGATAGCGTTGTCGATCGATTAGCAACAAAAAACAGAATTGATCTGTTAATGGAATTGTTTGCTAAAATGGATAATAGTCCGACTAGCACATATTTCAGCGGGTTTTTCTCCATCCTTTCTAATTATCCAGCGGTTGCGGATGAGGTTGCTGATGAGATTTCCTCCGTTAATGCGATCCATACTTTACCAGAATCAGCTCAAATAAAAATTATTGGTGCGATTTCAATCGACAAATTACTCGATATGTACACAAATCTATACATCACTGCAGGAGAAATTCATGATTCATTTCTCAAAGCAGTTGCCACAAGATTACTAGCAGGGACCAACCATTTCATCAACTTAAGCTCATTTCTAGGAAAGCTTGAATCCGTTCTTGATCAACTTGGGAAAATGGAAAACACATTGCCGCCTCCGTCAATGATTCCTTTGATCGTGAACACACTATTAGAACAAAAAAAATACACTTTTAATAGATATAGTTTAGATACTAGCAGAAAACAAATACTAAACGATAAATATGATCGAGCCATTATTAAAACGTTTAAGTTAATCCAATCAAGTTTTCCACAAGCTCAATTTCCAGTCGAGCGATGTTTAGAACACTTCTCTAAAAAGAACGTGCATCGCCTGATCGGATATGCCACGTTAGATGATTTGAGCAAATTCGAAGCCTATACCTCTAACGATCAAGATCTTCAAAAAAAAGTTGATATTATGAAAACAATCTTATGCAGAAATCAAGTCCCGCCCGATCTTAGCCCTGATTCTGCAGTATTTTTCCTGAGAATCGCCCTGAGGCGACAAATGGATACAACAATTATCTGCGACCTCATCGAAAAGTCTAAAGAAAATAGCCAAATGCTATACAAAGAGACAATAGCCTATCTGGATGAAATTGCTATAAAAAATACGAATAGATGGTATGCAGTATTGCGCACGATCATTCTTAAAGAACACTCACTCACAACACTAGACCGAATTGGAGAGAACGGTCGCTTCACCCCATTGTTAGTTAAATTAGCTTCTGATAATGAATTAAAATCGCATATCATAACGACATGTAAAATAACTTTAGAGGGAATAAGTCCCACTGAAAACTGTAACAATGAAGTTGAATTGAATACCCTTAAATTGGTATTATCCGTGATGCATCAATATGCATTTATAGACATCACAACGCTTGAGAACAATATTTCCTCAATCGACAGGATTGCAAAACCGGACACTACCACGATTGCTCTCCCTTATGAGGATACTGACATCGCGACCATCTTTGCCCCGGCAAACCCCACGGAGACGTATACGACAGATGCAAAAAAACAAGCAGAAGCTATAAATCATCATAAAACTGTTCAGCGTCAATTATTATTTCCCCTCAGCGTCAATTAGAATTCCCTATTTTGTAGCGGCAAAAACCGTCATTGTTATGCACGTTTCTGCCCCTATTTTTATCCATACTCCTTTCGCATAATCGCCGATACTTTCTCT
>CAIWAN010000041.1 GCA_903910705.1 uncultured Candidatus Marinamargulisbacteria bacterium | reverse complement strand
TTCTCAAACACTATGGAAAACCTTTTGACCCACTTCGTCAACTTGTGCACATGATGCACAACTCTTTGAGTTGCACACATGTACCCAAGTGCGACTATGGGCGTTTTTTGAATTTTACAGAAAGAATGTTACAGTATCAGATCGATTCTTTAAACAAATCGAAAAGAACGAGCGGTCTACTTCAAACTCGTCTAAGGTTATGTATTCATACGCAAACTTTGAGAGTATCATTAACTCAAACAAGGATGTGGCATCACTCTTCAGTGGCAACTAAAGTTTCTTGAGCTCTTCGATAAATCTTTCGTGAGGACAAATATATTTGGGGCCAATTTTATTAAATAACATATTCCCACTGTTTATCTTGGATTGTCTGCAACTATTGGCCAATAATACCCTTTTTTTCCTGCATTTTTGTATATTTCCTATACTCTGTCACAAACAATCGCCTCATATTTTGAGTCAATTAAGGCGACTAATTGACTCATCCAGAACAAATACGGACATTTGCGGACATTGTTACGGACATAAATTTGGGTTATTATACGGACGGATACGGACATATTTTCGGACAAAAGGATGATTATGATAAACTTTAAACTAGATATATCGCCATCGATTCTCAATTTAATTGCAGAAATAGATGAATTTAAAGGAACATGGAAACTACTAGAGAACCTATCCCCTGAGAAGCTTGTCAGCCTAAGAAGAGTTGCGACGATTGAGTCTATTGGGTCATCTACTCGAATTGAAGGATCAAAGCTATCAGATGCTGAAGTTGAACAGCTGCTTGCTGGGCTGCAAATACATTCATTTAAATCCAGAGATGAAGAGGAAGTCGCAGGATATGCGGAATGCATGAATTTAGTCTTTGACTCTTATACTGATATATCCCTAACCATTAATCACATTAAGCAGCTGCATAAGACTTTGCTCAAGTTCAGCACAAAAGATGAACGACATGCAGGAGACTTTAAAAAACTAAGCAATGATGTCGCTGCCTTTGACCAAGACGGGAAAATGATCGGAATTATATTCCAAACAGCAACTCCATTCGATACACCTCGACTAATGGATGAACTGCTTGATTGGACTAGCGTTGCATTAAGATCTCGTGAGCTCCACCCATTACTAATAGTCGCAGTATTTATTGTTCATTTTCTAGCTATTCATCCTTTTCAGGATGGAAATGGCAGGTTATCAAGAATCCTAACTACGCTACTACTCTTGCAGGCGGGCTACGTATATACCCCATACGTTTCACTAGAATCAATCGTAGAAAAGAATAAAGACTCCTATTACGCAGCTCTACGAAAGTCTCAGGTTACGATTAGAACTGAGGCATATAATGTAGAACCTTGGGTGGCATTTTTTCTCAAAACGCTCGTTTCTCACAAAAATAGATTGCTTCAAAAAGTGGAAACAGAAAAAGCTCTTGAGGTTATTTCCGAACTCTCTGCTAGCATTCTTACGCTTATTAAATCCAGAGGCAAACTCACGCTCTCTGAAGCAGCATTGGCTTTAGACAAGAATAAACGTACAGTAAAAGATCACATCTCGAAACTGGTTAAAGATAAGCATCTAAAAATGAATGGCATCGGCAAAGCAACGTTCTACACTCTCGAAGGCAAGTAGCCTTCTACCTTCGTAGAAGGTCGAGGGTTCGAGCCCCTTCGGCACAGCTAATTAAGTATAGATAATTGCAGCGTTTGATTAAATGGGGGTAACCCAGTAAAATATACGCTAGGAGTCTGTCGGGATTGAATCGACTATTCGCCATTCCGTCCTGAGATTTTCTTTTTAAGCTGTCAATTTGTCAAAAAACAAGCGAATTTGACCTATAAAAAGGATAGTTCCCTTGTTATTTCCTCAACTTGCGACA
>CAIWAN010000040.1 GCA_903910705.1 uncultured Candidatus Marinamargulisbacteria bacterium | reverse complement strand
TGTCTTTAGGGAGAAAATTGACTCGTTCCTAGATGGACTCCCTAATCAACGCGATGAGTTGCGTCAATTTATTGGCACTAAACTGCACCTACTTCAATCGCCCTGAAAAACCGTAAACCAATTCGGTCGAAGTATATATGCGCTGAAACCAAGTTGTTTTTTCATTATATCTCTCCTGTATTTGGAATGATTTCAATTATACGCAGATGATTTGGTTTTACAATATTCTCTTGGAAGTCGAATGCGGGGACCACCTCTTCGGCATTGAGCCAATAATAATTTTACCCCTCTCCAATTGTTGCCGGCCGTCTACAATTGACTGTTTGAATCCCACATTATGGCTATGGTACAATAGGCGCGATGGGATTAATTAAAGCCACTATCCAACTAAAAAACCCCAAAAGCACACAACTCAAATCTATGAGTGTTGTTGCGTTAGTTGACACGGGGGCTCTTCATCTTTGTATTCCGCAGTCAGTTGCCATTCAGCTTGAGTTAGAGGAGCTCTATAAGAGAGAAGTCTCTACGGCTGACGGATCGGAGCATCTTTGTTCTTACGTTGGGCCGATACAGGTTTCGTTTGAGAATCGTTCTTGCTTCACGGGGGCACTCGTTATCGGTAATGAGGTCCTGCTTGGAGCAGTTCCTATGGAGGATATGGATCTTCTCATCTCGCCTGCAAAACAGATGCTTATTGTTAATCCCGAAAGCCCGAATATTGCCCACTCGATAGCGAAATAGAGGAGCAACCCATGCTAACGGATTTTCCAAAAATCGAATGTCCTTTTGTCCGAAAGACCTTTCGGGTGAACCCCGATGATTTCAAGAAACACGGGGCGAAACTCGGTCTTCGCGAGCCGAGCGTTTACCTTGCCATCGATGAAATTAACCCTGGCTACGAATGGGTTTTCGATGATCCTGAAACCTTTGCCGTCGAGAAACTTGATGGGACGAATATTAAAATCCGAACGGAAGCCGGTCGCCTCGTCGAGATACAGAATCGCCTTAATCTTATCGATCCGTTAAGGGTCGTCAACATCAGCAAAGGGAATCTGGCCATCATTGAAGGCCTCATGAGGGCGATAAGCCTCGGCTATATCGTCGACAATGAAGAACAAGCCGGAGAGCTCATCGGGCCTAAGTTCAACGCCAACCCGCTCCAACTGAAAGAGCATATCTGGTATCCCTTTGAGAAAGCACTTAGTTCTTTACGTTATAAATCCTTTAATGCCCACGAGCCCACCTTTGAGAACCTGAGTCAGTGGTTTCAACGGTTTCTTAAAAGCATGTATTACGGTCGCGTGAATAATCTTAAGATGGACGAGCATGACGTCATGGCCGAAGGGGTCGTTTTTTATAACCTGAAACGAAAGGCCAAACAACAAGTCTGGCGAGCCAAGCTTCGTCGCGACATGTTCCGATGGTTCTATGACGGACAAATTTCGGTAGAGGATACCCCCCTCGAAAGTTAACTATATCAATTGAACGTCTACCCCACTTGGCAATGATACCGAAGAAGGACGTGCTCAGAATCGACGGATCGAAGCCTCAACGCTGTAAAATTTAGCGCGATCGATTAGGGCCGCCGAACCATTTTCGTTTAACGGGATTGGCGGCGGCGGGTGGTGCCGGCCGGTGATGGGATGGGGTCGATGGTGGGATGGGTGCCGAGTAGGCTTGATTGAGTACAAAGGGATGGTCGGAAACCACAGGGAGCTCTTTCTTTATCAGTCGATGAATGTCGCGAAGATACACTTTGTCGGCGTGGTCGCAAAACGAGAAGGCAACCCCGCTAAGCCCCGCTCGACCCGTTCGTCCGATACGGTGAACATAGGTTTCGGCGACTTCGGGAAGATCATAATTCACCACATGACTAAGCTCGTCGATATCTATCCCTCGTGCGGCAATATCTGTGGCGACAAGCACCCGTATTTGGCCTTGCTTGAACGCACTGAGCGCTCGCTGCCGTGCGTTTTGGGACTTGTTCCCGTGTATAGCTTGGGCTTGGATGTTTTTAGAAAGCAATTCTTTGACGATCTTATCGGCACCATGTTTGGTTCGAGAAAAGACGAGCACCGAGGTTAATTGTTGATCCTTCAGTAAATGGGTTAGCAAGAGTTTCTTGTCTTCTTTGCTCACATAATAAACGGACTGCTGTATCATATCCACCGTTGTAGCGGGGGGTGTGACTTCGATCCGAACGGGATTGTGGAGAAGAGTATGGGCCAGTGCGACGATATCGTTAGGCAAGGTTGCCGAAAAGAATAAGGTCTGACGCTTAACGGGGATCTTGGCGACAATGCGGCGAATATCATGAATAAACCCCATATCGAGCATCCGATCGGCTTCATCGAGAACGAAAATTTCGAGATGTTGTAAGTGAACGAAACCTTGTTGCATGAGGTCGAGTAGCCGACCTGGGGTGGCGATCAAAATATCAACGCCGCGACGGAGCGTTGCTACCTGAGGATTTTGACCCACACCGCCAAAAATAACCGTATGACGAAGGTGGCAATGTTTTCCATAGGCCGCAAAGCTTTCGCCGATTTGAATGGCCAACTCTCGTGTAGGGGTGCAGATGAGCGTCTTGATGGCGCGATGACCGCTTGTTTCATGGACGCCTTTATTTTGAAGCAGTTGAATGATCGGGAGGGCGAACGCGGCGGTTTTGCCGGTGCCGGTCTGGGCGATACCAAACAAATCCTTGCCCTCTAAAATTACCGGAATTGCCTGCTCCTGAATGGGTGTAGGGGTAGTGTAGCCCTCAGCGGTTAGTGCATCAAGGAGACGGGGGATAAGGTGAAGTTGTTCAAAATTTACCACAAGTAGACAAGCGTCATTATTCCACGAATGGCTAGGATAAGCAACCTAACGAATGGGGGTGACGCTATTCCTTCGGAAGAACAACCACGTAAGCCCTTCACAGTTCGTGGGAGCCATAGCGAATGATTGAATTTAAGCCGAAGAGACGGCTGGATGATTTTGTGAAATCAAGTCGGCCAAGCTGGTCATTGCATATGAGCCTGACAACCGATCCAAAATATAGGCCATA
>CAIWAN010000039.1 GCA_903910705.1 uncultured Candidatus Marinamargulisbacteria bacterium | reverse complement strand
TCGGGTTCCGGTCTGTTCGCTAGCAGTTGGCGTCCTGCCCCGCTCACTGAGCTTGCCGAAGTGGGGCAGCACGCCCTTGAACACTTAATGCGGCGCACGGCAGGGTAATCCCCGCCGATCGACGCGGGGTCGCTTGTCGAAGTGACGACTTGTAATATTGTATGAAAAAAGATAAGCCACAGACCTTGTTAAACGAGAAAATGTTTCAGCTCAATATAGCGCTTCAGCGTGATGTTCAACTTTTTCCCCGTGCGTATAAGCACGTATTGGGGAATAAAATCGCCGATACGGGGCTATCGCTTTTGGATTTGATTGTGTTGGCTTCATGGGTTTCGGGAGATGAAAAACAGGATGCTATAAAAAAGGCAAAAATTCTTTTGAAGCAGTTAATGATTCAAGCTCGCTTGGCACATCAACTGACGATTCTTCCCCATAAGCGATATGAGGTACTTGCACGAGAAATTGATGAGATTGGCCGTATGTTAGGTGGGTGGGAACGGTGGCAAGAGAAACAACCGGAACCAGCAACGGTCAGAAGTGTATCCTATACGTTGACAAGCCCGTTGATAAAGTCATATTTGCATCACAAAACCAACTATCCCCAAAATATCATCGCGATAAAGTCGGGGACGTTTTATAAGCTTTTCTTTGAAGATGCTAAATATTTCCAACAGCAGTTTAATTATAAACTGCGTGATTTGGCCGCACGCAGTAGTGAGGTCAAGATTGAGTCCTGTGGGTTCCCTCTGGCTGTAGCGCATAAGTATCAAGCGCTTGTGCCCTCTCTGATGTTGGTTTCGTCTGTCGAGAAAGAACAGCCGTGAAGCGGTATGGGCATCTATTTTCCCGAATAACGGCTTTCCCGAATCTTCTGCGAGCCTGTCGTCGCGCGGCTTGTGGGAAGAAGAATAAACGCTATGTTAGTCAATTTTTGCAGAATATGGAATCAAATCTGCTTTGTATTCAGCGAGAATTAGAGTCCGAAACGTATGTTTGGGGAGATTATTATACGTTTGAAATAACGGACCCTAAACCTCGTATTATTTCAGCGCCCTCGTTTCGAGATCGGATCGTTCATCACGCGATATGCAACGTTATTGAGCCCATTTTTGATGCAACCTTTATTGATAATAGTTTCGCCTGTCGAAAGGGCAAGGGTGCGTTGGCCGGTGTTTTTGTTTACGAAAAAATAATTCAGAAGCATCCCGAACTCGTCTATGTCCTTAAATGTGATGTTCGAAAGTTCTTTCCGAGTGTTGACCATGAGGTTTTGTTTGCATTGATAGAACGAAAGATAAAAGATCCTCCGCTATTGCGTCTATTACATAAACTTATTTTTATTGATGAAGGCAAAGGCTTGCCGATCGGGAATTTGAGTAGTCAGCTTTTTGCAAACATTATGCTGAGTCCGCTGGATCATCATCTCAAAGAAACGTTGAAAGTGAAACACTATTTGCGGTATATGGATGATTTCATGATTATTCATGAGGATATAAACATGCTCAGACAAATCCGAACAGAAAGTAAACGATTTTTGTCTGAAACGCTAAAGCTAACGATGCATCCAAACAAGCAGCATATTTGGAAAGTAGAAAATGGTTTGGATTGGTTGGGTTTTCGTATTTTTCCTAATGGATATAAGCGGTTAAGGGGAGTGATCGTTAGACGTTTTCGTTTTCGATTGAAGTCGTTTAATCGAGGGGATAACCAACAGGTCACGGATTTTTCTTCTGTACGTTCAAGTATTGCTAGTTTTCTGGGAATGGCTAAACATGCCAATACGTTTTCCTTGTGTAGAGAGATATTTCAAGAATGTGACCCCAGTGGATTGGGATTATTCTCGCTTGTTCGGTCGATGAAAACTCGTTATCCTGTGAAAAGTGGGTAAGGCGTGTTTACGCTGCGTTGCTTCGTGGTGGCAATTGGAACAACGGAACGAATGTGGGCGTCTTCGCCTTGAATGCGAATAACGCTCCGTCGAATTGGAATAACAATATCGGGTTCCGGTCTGTTCGCTAGCCGTATTAATTGAAAGCAATTGCTTTTGATAGGCCGGAATGAGGGTTCTTATGGGAGCCTTCTGCGTGTTTTAATACTGCATGAGCGTCTTTATCCCGGCTTTCTGCTATGCAGCAGCCAAAGATCAAAATCACCTCTCTGGTTGGTAGCACTGTCGAAGGCTAGAGGGGGTATATTTCAGTAGACGAAAATGAAATTGCGGGGATTCTAGGTATTCCTGAATTTCGTATTTGTGTCAGCGCAAATGTTCGAAACGACAATTGAGCTAGAAAAAATCTAAAGCGGAACCCCGTGTCAGGGGCCGCGACGATTTTTACGTAAGCGAAAGGGAGTAAGCCTTTGCGATGACTTGATTTTTTGATCCTTTTGGATCAAGCCAAAAGGATATATAATTAAACTCGATGAAACACCTCATTCGATTCAACTGGGCCATTAAGAAGCTGCTGCGCAGCAATGCGAACACAACGATGCTGAGAGTGACCGTTGTAATACTCTTTCTGTTTGTGGGCGTAAGCGCGGCTGCTTATAGTCCGTCTGTCACATCGGTTTATGGGGTTGTCGGTATAAGTCTTACCGGCAATTATATGGACGCACAGGGGCTTCGTGGTGCCATCAGTGTGGCCACAGGGAATAGCGTGATGACGATTTCCCCGAATGGCTCCGTCGGCATTGGCACGACTGCTCCTTCGACGAAACTCGAAGTATCCGGAACGGTGAGTGCCTCGGCAGTACAAGTGAATGGTGTCGTGACAGCAAACTCCTTTGTGGGTATTGGCTCAGGCTTAACGAATCTCCCCACCGTTAGCACGGCTAACTTGGCCTTGACGAGCAACATCGCCATCTCGATGAATGCCCAAGGCCTAATGGGGGCGATAAGCGTGGCAACAGGGAATGCTGTCATGTCAATCACAACCGCAGGGAATGTGGGGATTGGGACGACGAGCCCTGCGGAAAAATTGCAGGTTCTAACCGCTGCTTCAGGGCAAGCGTTAAAGTTAAGGGCTAACTCGTCAGCGGATAACGCATTTACGGGATTAGTATTCAAGGTTGATACGTTGGACGATGTGGCTGGTAGTTTCAGCGATAGAACAAAAGCGGGTATATTTTTTCAAAGAGACGCTGGGGTTAGCAGGGGGATTGGAAAATTTATATTCGCGTTGAATAATGCAGACGGCACTGGCGCTTCAGTTACAGACGAAAACGCTACAACTGACGCAAAAATGGTAATTTTAAATAACGGCTACGTCGGCATCGGGACGCCTACCCCCTCAACGAAACTCGACGTAGCCGGCACCGTCAGTGCGAATGCCTATATCGGCGATGGGGCGAATCTTAGCAATGTGTCGAAATACAAATTTGCGATCGCCCAATTTGATTCTGGAACAAACACAAAGACGATTTCGGACGGTTTCTGCGATGCCAATAGTTGGGTGCAAATTGAAGTGCAGGGTATCGCGCAAGGGACTTGGGTCGTTGTTTCCTCGGCCGGATCGTTTACAATAACCAGTACCGCGATTGAGACTTCGAGTGTAGAATTTATCTATCGGATCATGAAGCAATAAGGGAGCAGCGATGATGAAAATAAAAGATGGGTTGGTTGGCCGTGAGGCTGTCATTGATAGAGTTCGTCGTGTTCTTTCAACTCAATTACTCCTAAGTGCTTACGTCTATGGGTCTTACGCAAATGGAACCCCTTCAATAGACAGTGATATCGACGTCCTAATTGTTTCTCAAGAGCCGTCGAGCCAATTGTATAAAAAATTGTCGCTTCAATTTTGGAACGATCCTGTTCCCGTAGAAATGGTCGTTTATGATGAAGCAACCTTCAAAAGCAAGCTAAAGGATAATCAGTTGGTCATGTCGATAGTAAACAAAGGGATAAAAATTATATGAATCAGCTTGAAGAATGGTTGTTTCTTGCGGAGGCAGACTATAACGCGGCACTTTGGATGATGAAAAGCGAGAATGCTCCTTACCATATTGTGATCTACCACTTACATCAAGCGGTAGAGAAAATGATGAAGGCTTACCTGTTTTGTTGTAATAAAGAGATTCCCTTTTCTCATGATTTGCGCAAACTTGGTGCAATAATAATGAAGACGAATCCTGAGCTTCTAATATTCAGGGATAATATTATTGAATTGGATGAGTATTTCCCTAAGATCAGATATCCCTATGGTGATTTGATCCGCGAAGAAATGGCGATAACCTGTGTCCGTTTGGCAACAGAGGTATATCGGTCTATTTTTTCTAAAGTTGAACAAATGTTGAAGCATTGAGGGGCATTATTGTGAGACTTAACGTGCTTATTTTTTTGGCCGCTGTCCTTCTTTGTTTTTCTTTTGGGGTGACAGGCAATGTCATCGGAGGGAAAAATACGGGACTGTATAGCATCCCGTTGACATCGAATATTTCCCTGACCAGCAACATCGCCATCTCGATGAATGCTCAAGGGCTTATGGGGGCGATAAGTGTTTCGACCAATGGCAATGTAGGAATTGGAACAGCGAGTCCTACAAATATATTTGAAGTGCAAGGTGGAACCGCATCTGCAGGGACTAGTGGACAGGATATTCGACTGACGGCACAAGATGGTGGATCCGGTGGTGGGCAAGGTGGTAGTATTTACTTGACTCAAGGAAATGGATCATCCGGTTGGCCAAATGGGAAAGTCATAGTCGGACCCAGTTCGGAATTTTATGTAAATCGACATGGGGTAGATGGCTATCGGAATAGTTCGACATCAATTCAACGCCCCCCCATCAGTGTTTTAATTGCTAATGATTACAACTTTAATAATAATACAGCCTTGAACGTATATGAGGTTCGAGATTCTGGAGCGAATACTCAATATGGCTTTTTTGGAGCGGTCTCAATAGCTGGAAACACACCTGCACTAGTTTGGGGTCAGTCAACTGGGGCATCCTCCTATTCGGAACGTATGCGATTGGATCAGAATGGTAATCTTGGCATTGGGACGTCGACGCCTAATGCAAAGCTAGAAGTTGCCGGTACGGTCAGTGCCTCGGCGTTGCAGGTAAATGGCACGGTTGCTTATTATGTAGTGAGTATTAACGCTACACAGTCTCCCTACTCAGCGGGGAATCAGTCATTTATTCTTGCGAATTGTTTAGACGGCGCCGTGACGATCAGCTTGCCCTCAGCCTCGACCTGTCAGGGACGGGTGTATGAGATCAAAAAAACGGATACAACGGCAACGGCTCTTACCATTAGCCCAGCAAGTGGGCTGATCGATGATGCAGCCTCGGTAGTCCTCACAATTCCTTGGCATTCCGTCAAACTGGTTAGTGATGGTAACCATTGGTTCGTTTTTTAAGGTTGATTATGAAGCTACACACCAGACTTCTCGTTGTAATGGTGATTTCAATAAGTTCAGTATTTGCTTGGTACAATCCTCAGACGGCGTGGGGGCCGATCGTTTCCCCCAATTACAGTGGAGATATTAATGTAAGTGGCCATATAACCGCCAATTTCTTTACTGGCAGTGGTTCCGGTCTAACCAATATCCCCCTGTCAGCACCGCCAATCTTGCCTTGACAAGCAACATCGCCGTCTCAATGGATGCTCAAGGCTTAATGGGGGCAATTAGTGTTTCCTCGAATGGCAACGTCGGCATCGGGACGACGAGTCCTGATTACTTATTAACAGTCCAATCGCGAAACCCTGTTTTGCATATAAATGGATTTCATTCTAGCAATGCTTTAGTTGGTATTAAATTAAGTAATTGGTGGCTTGGTAGTGATTATCCCTCTGAAATTGTTTACGATTTTACTGGCAACTACTATGGGAATAGCTGGGGTTTAAATTTTAAAAGCGGACGAACAGCATGCAGTAATTTTTGGTTTAGAAAATCTGATAATAGTGTTTTAATGTCAATTTTAGACTCTGGCAACGTAGGCATCGGAGCAAACGCCCCCTCGACCAAACTTGAAGTAGCCGGTACGGTGAGTGCCTCGGCGGTGCAGGTGAATGGCACTGTGACCGCAAATAGTTTCGTAGGTAATGGCTCAAGTCTAACGAATCTCCCTCTGGTCAGCACGGCTAACTTGGCCTTGACGAGCAATATCGCTATCTCAATGAATGCCCAAGGGCTAATGGGAGCAATATCGGTCGCGACGGGTAACACCGTCATGTCAATCACAACAGCTGGTAATGTGGGGATCGGGACAGGGAGTCCGAATGTTAAATTGGATGTTTATGGCGGTAGTATAGCGGTAGATAAAAATAATCAGTTTCAGTTTAGAAGTTCTTCAAATGGTGCGTTGGCTTCTTATATAGGAACAAATTCTCCTAATGATTTAATTTTTGCACCCAGTGCTGCTGAGGCGATGAGGATATTAGCAAACGGCAACGTCGGCATCGGGACGACGAATCCAAGTGACAAGTTGCACATTGCAGCGTCAGGCGGTGCCGTGATCAGACTAGAAGACACGACTTCTGGCGGTGCTCCGGCGCTCTACATCAGCAACGGTGGTTATCAGAAGGG
>CAIWAN010000038.1 GCA_903910705.1 uncultured Candidatus Marinamargulisbacteria bacterium | reverse complement strand
GACTTTTCCAACCGCAAAGCGAACACGTATCGAATGATGATTCTTGAGTAGCAATTGAATCCTAAACCAAATCCTACGTTCTGGAGAAAGCTGCCCTACTTAAAAATCCTGTGTTCGCATGAATGACAAGACGTCCAGCCAAATTTTTCTAAGCATCGCGAAGGAAAGTTTGGCTGAAATAATCGGTGGATCTACAACAGGATGCGGAGATTATTATCTCTATTCTCCGCATAAGTCAAAAATCTTTCAAAATTCGAACATATCAACGACAGTTTATGTCGTACCCGCCGACTATAATGAGAGTAAATAGGAGGCAACCATGACAGACTATCCATCTCAGAATCTTCAAATTATCACGGTAGGCAAAAACAGTTTTTCGGACCATCTGGGAGCAAAACTCTTTACAGACACACTTTTTAATTGTCGAACCTGTATGATTGAGCGTGATGAAGACACGTTTGATTTAGCCTTTGTTCCTGACGTAGACATCGTGACCCACAAAGATCGCACCATTCTTTTGTTTGTTGATATGAGGGATGGAATGTCCTATGACAACCTTACCGTCTTTCTAAAAAAGCTCAAGGCCAAAAATATCCGCGTCATTCTATACGCATCTATCGGCACGTTGCTTTCCATGGCCAGTAGCGCTTCTGACGTTGACGAGTTTAATCGAGTCAGAGATATAGCGCTAACCCTACGAGAGTCGTTATTTGCCTTATTCCTCATGCCTTTTGATTTTACGATGAGATTGATCGTTGATTGGGGCGTTCAAAAGTCAGTCGAATGCTATCCGACTGCGGCCATCCTCTTTGGACATGATTGGTATAAAACGACGATGAAAACCCCAGAGTTGTACGCAGATATCGCGTATGTTGTGATTCAAAGTTATTCGATGAAAACGGAAACGTATCAAGAACAAGCGCCAATAATTACCAAGGATTTTGTGCAGACATTGACTCGTCAATCGAGCCCGCCTTCACGATATATTGTTTTTGTCGCAGGGAGTGAAGACTTAACGGTGAGCCAAGTTGAATACATCCTCACGCGGTCATATCCCGACGAGGACACGGTTTTTACAACGGGAACGATTTTAGATAATGCTCTCGCTGACAATATAGGGCTGATCTTAGGCTTCGCATATTCAAGAAAGGAAGAAAAATGAAAAACATGAAAACGATCAACTTGGTAGCTAGAAACTTTCAGATCTTACAATGGGCAGCGAAGGTCGATCACCCTCGGATCAAGAGCCCCAAAGATTTCTTTTTCGGTGTTATTTCGGGAATCCTTGAAAAGAATGACTCGCATAATCCAAATTGAAGGAGGGAGATTATATATGAAAAGAAATCATATTGCATCATTTGAGAACGAAGCTCTATGTCATAAGCTTCTAGGCTTCTTTAATCAAAAGGCCATTCCAATTAAGTTTATAACTATTGAGGAAATTTTTAAAATATTACATCCCAATATTCGGAAATTATTTCAGGATAGAACATGTGCAAGAAAACTAAAATACACAGGAGGAAAGCACGCATTCTTCAAAAAAGGAGAGATTTATGAGTCCAAAAGCTATAATGGAGCCACTTACACCGTTAATGACTATCCGCGTCGAATCGGAGATGCATATTTTGTACGGGAGGATTGAAAAGCAGTAAGGTGAGAAGTAGTCTGAAAGTAAATATGTGGCAATATCAGGAAAAGGCCAACCAGAATATATCGTAAGGAGGAATCCTGAATATGAATATCGAGAATAAACTCGAAGCTTTTAGAATGGACGATGGTTTAAAGAATCTAACAAAAAAGTTAAATGAATTTAATCCATTTAGAATTCTTAGAATTGAGTCTTTTGAAATCCGTCACTCAAATATGCTGGCTTGGTTACTAAATCCAAAAGGGAATCATGAGCTAGGAAATTCTTTTTTGAAAAGTTTCCTATATAAGACAATAAATAACAAGGAAAATAAGCCCAAAGTTGATGCTCTAGAAGGTGGTGCCCGCATTATTAAGAATATTGGTTCACTCGACGATTATTCGGATCTCGATTATTCGGATCTAATAATTGAAAGAGAGAAATATCAAATTGATATTTTGGCAACTTCTACGAAGGGTACATTTGTATTATTGATTGAAAACAAGATCTATTCTGATGAAAGAACCAATCAACTGGAAACTTATTACAAGAAAGTGAAGGAATCGTACAGGAAGCACATAGTCCTCCCAATATATCTAACTCTTTTTTCCGAGCCACCAAGCCACAACTCCTACTTTGTGGCTAGTTATTTGGATATTGTCGAAATATTAGATGATGAGATTAAAAAAAATAAAAATAAATCTGATAAACCGAGCTACCAGTTTATTAATGATTACAATAAAATATTGAAGGAGTTGTTGAATATGGATAAAGAAATAGATGATCTTTGTAGAGGGATCTTTGCTGAGCATAGAGATGCAATAGACCGAATTTATAGTATTGGATATAAAATTGATTTCACTTTTCCTATAGAAGAACTGAGAAAAATTGATAATATAAAGATAATTGAGAAAAAAAAAGATGTGTTTCGGTTTAGTATTCCTGATTTTCAAATGAACCCTATAATGAGACCATTTTGGGGGGAAACCCACCACGAATATCCATTCGCTTTCTTTTGTTGGGTGGGGCGAGAAAAGCCGGACTCAAAAGAATATATAATTAAGCTTTGCCTCGAGATGGAGGGGCTTAATCAGACCGACAAAAATCATAAACAGTTTATTGAAGAGGTTTTGAATAATAAAATCTCTAAGGAATATACCTTAGAGAAAGAAAAACCCTGTCGTTGGCATCTTAAGGAAGTGAAACGGAATGTTTTAATTGAAAACTGGGATAACGGGGAAGAATCAGCAAAAATAATAATTAGTCTATACAATGAACTATCCGGAGTAACTGAAACACTTAAAGAACTTATACTACGTTCTTTCCAATCTTCAAACAGCACATCCTAAAATAATGACGCACTCCGACCAATCAACCCGAGTCTACGCCGATGGCGAAGTGATTAAAACCTACGATTTGCCCTATTACTATGAGCCGGAGGTTGAACTGCTGACAGGCGGAGGGAACGTTCTACTTGTCGCTAGTGATGATCCCGAAATTTTAGGAACACTTTTAGGCTGGTGTCGTCTAAACAATTTTTATCTCTACCAAGCGGTGCGTAATTCCGTAGATATGGTTGCGATCCCTTGTGCAGCTGAAATCTTGGATAGTAGGTATATTGGGTCGGCAGATTGGCAGTTCTATCAGGATCATATTCGTGGCTTAAGGGAGACTACCGCGCTATTAACACCCCACAAGGATATCGCAGCCTTTATTGCTAAACATCCCAACTATTCATACGATGAACAAAGCGGACGTATCGTTGTTGAGAACGAAATGACAATTGCCGAAGAATCTGAATTGAAGCGTATCTTTACGGATAGTGCAGACCATCATGAGATCGATATGGTGATGTTATATAGCAACGATCTTTCTTTTCGAGAACCAACCCCCATGTTTCAAATTGACTTACATGAACCCAAGGAATTACCACAGAAACTAGCGGAATTCTTAAATAACCAAATCTAGTATTTCAGCAACGACAATTTATGGCGTACCCATCGACTATAATGGTGTATCATGGGTAGAGAATTAAGGAGGAAATTATGAGAATAGGAAATGAACGATTCCAGACACTAATGAAATGTAATGGATGGGGCGACCCTCAAAAAGATGGCATTTGGTTCATCGGATTAGAGGAGGCTGACGAGTGGTCTGAGACAAATATTGAACTTCTAAATCGGTATATAAATCCTTTTATGGAAGTTGAAAAAGGTGAAATCGAGGGTAATCGGAAACGAGCAGGTAATAAGTTCACAAAAGTAGTAGATATCATGAGTGCTGTTATTTTAAATTCGGGATTTGATGCAACTTATAATGGTAAAAGAGATGATTACGTCGCCTATTCAAATAGCCGTTTGTTCCTGAACCAGAGTAGGATTTTTCAGGCAAACTTATTTCCCCTTGGAAAAAAGAAGTTTAAGGGTATGTTGCCTGATGCTTATACTCAGCTTTTTGAGTTGCATAAGGATATGTCATTAGATGATTATCAAAATATTGTTCGCAAAGATAGATTCCCAATTTTGCACAGATTTTGGGAAGAAACACAACCTTCAACAACAATTTGTTTTGGTTATCAAGGATGGAAGGATTTTAAAGTTTTGCTGAATTTGTATGAACCAATTATAAAAAATAATGATGGAAGTATAGAGTTGTATCATGTTCAGGGAAAAAGTGTCATCTTAACGCCATTTTTTTCTAGATATATGATGACCGAGAAACGTATTAAGGATCTTTCTGAAATCATTAAGTCGGAGACTATCTCTAGTGCAAAATAGCTACCCCCAACTCCTAGAAAAGATCATCAATCGTAAATCCGAAGTTGCAGCTCTTGTTGCCTTCCTCGAAGCCGAAACGACTTGGCTTACATCCCCTGCTAGCACGAGATTTCATCTTAATGTTGAGGGCGGGTTGTTACAACATTCCGTTGGCGTTGCCAACACGCTTCTGAAGTTAAAAGAAACGCTTGCACCCCAGATTAGTGATGAGAGCTGTGTCATCGTTGGGCTCTTCCATGATCTCGGGAAGGTCGGATTTCCGGGTATCCCGCATTACCTCAAGAATGAAAATGAGTGGGAGATCAAGAATCGCAATATGACGTATAAAGTGAATCCTGAAGACGTCAGCATCAATATCGCCACGCAAAGTATTCATCTTATCTCAAAATTTGTGACACTGTTCCCTGAAGAGGTACAAGCCATTGCGGCTCATGACGGGCTATATCCGACAACGGGGGGCGTGGTTAACCTTGAGTATTACCATCATGAACAGCCGCTTCTATTGTTAACCCATTTTGCTGATCGTTGGACAGCCGCCGTAATTGAAGAAGATTTGCCGATAAAGGAGCGATAGGTTGAAACATGTTTTGATCGTTAATGATGATGGCATTCACTCGCAAGGGATTCATGTCCTAAGTGAGTATTTTTTAGAGAAAGGTTGGCAAGTTAGCGTTGTGGCTCCTGCCGAGAACCAAAGCGGAAAGGCGTTTTCGATCACGATAGCCGAGCCGGTGAAAGTTACTGTTAATATTGATGGACACACCAAAGACTTTAAGCGATGGGCGGTACATGGAACGCCAGTAGATTGTGTAAAACTAGCTTTGTATGAGTTGCTCCCGAGTTACCCTAACTTAGTTGTGTCTGGCATCAATGCGGGAGCCAACACAGGGTTTAATATCCAATATTCAGGTACAGTATCGGCTGCGCTCGAAGCTCAGGCCCATGGCATTCCGTCTATTGCCTTATCAATTGATGATTATTCGCCTAAAGAAATCCATTATGAACGAAGTGTTGCTGCTTTGGATTGGATTCTAGGTCATTGGGATCTTGATAATCAGTTTGTTCTTAACATTAATATTCCAACGACCTCAGTCGGTGAAATCTCGGATATAAGCCGGATTACCAAACGATTGATCCATTCTCCGAACGGCCAGTATCGGGAAGTATCTGACTCATCGCATCAGCTTTGCGAAGTCGAGGGTACCTTTAAGGTTGATCATCCAGAAGATACGGATGTTGGCGCCGTATCGCGAGGGTTTGTATCGATTACCCCAATAAAGCTGAGTTTTGATGCCCATCAGGGACATGAGGAGTTGAGACAGAGTCTTCAAAAGAACAATGAGTAATACAAATGGAGGAATAAATGATATTTACTAAATCGCCGACTATTTTCGAATCAAACAAGGAACGGAATTTATACTATAAAATCTTTGGTGGATATTTATGCAATGAATTTATAGAGGGATACGATGAAAGAATTAAAGGATTGATTTCGATATTATCGAACCCAACCTCGCCCCTCAACAAAAAACTTCCGGTTGTTTCCGTTGACCTTGACCCAAATGATATTCACATTAGTTTTGATAACCATTCGATTAGATTCGGACAAATAACAACAGACCATGGAGAGTTCGCAGACATCTTAATTCAAAGTCCTAGTAGAAAGAACTTAGTAGCCATCGAAGCTAAACTCCACTCTGACTGGAATTACGATGACGATATTAAAAAGAACATAAATCGCCACATAGAACTCAAAAAATTAGGGCTCAAGGTGTCTTTCTATCTCCTCATCAGAAAAGAAAGTTTCAATAATGCACTTGGTAATCCAAATAGTAGACTCAGAAATCTTCCTAAAGATGCTCTCGATACCATGTTTATTTTCTGGGAAGATATTCTTGATATGCTTATGGGCACGACGTACGAGAAAGATAAGAAAGTACATACATTTCTATCCTCCCAAATATACAGGGAATATCATAACTACGTGTCTGATGATAATGGTTGGCTTATTGAAAGCAAGTGAACCATGCCTAAATCCATCGACCGTCATTCACTTGTCCGCATCTATGAGATCGACCAACTCATTCGCAACAAGACGTATCCGAACAGCCAAACCTTAGCCAAACGCTTTGAGTTAAACTCGCGCACCATCCTTCGTGATATCGAAGCTATGCGTTATCAGATGGGTTTCGAGATCGAATTTGATACAAGAAGAAATGGATATTATTACACTGCCGAAAACAAAACCAATTTGCCTCCATTGCAGATTAGCGAGGGGGAATGGGTCAGCCTTCTGCTGATGCGTCAAATCATGCCCCAGCTCAGCCCCAAACTCCAAGAAACCATGAGTAATCTATTTAAAAAACTTGCATTGTTGTCCTCAGACAGGATTGATGTAGATGACACATTGATCAGTCCCCTCATGTCCATGGATATGGGACAAAAAAAGCTGCCACTTCTTGATGAGGCGATATACTCCAAAATGGTGAATGCCCTGCAAGAGAACAAGACGGTTTCGATGACGTACTACACGACGTACAGCCAGAAGACAACCTGTCGGGAGCTTGACCCCTATCATTTGCGGTTTACTTTTGGGGGTTGGTATGTTCTTGGATTCTGCCATTTACGAAAAGAGATAAAAATATTCTCCTTAGCCAATGTCCAGAAACTAGAAACGACGAAGAAGACGTTTGTTCGCCAAAAGGGTTTTACGCCCGAGCAGTTTTTTGGTAACGCGTGGAGGATTATTCCGGGAGAACCTGCTCACGTTAAACTCAAATTCTCAAGTGACATTGCCCCTTGGATCGTTGCTCGACAATGGCATAAAACGCAAGCCACGCAGGAACTTGACGATGGTTCGATCATCATGGATCTCGACATCGATGGTCTGTCCGAAATTAGTGGTTGGATTATGAGCTTTGGCAGCAATGTTGAGGTGCTTGAGCCGAAGGAATTGAGAGACGAGATCAAGGAAGAGTTAGGAAGAGCCCACGCTCTGTACAATAAAGTTACGTAGGCCAGAGGATCATTTGAGATGTGCATTTTGAATCAATATCTTCATAGAGATTGATTCAACCGTCGTCCACTAGGCTCAACCAAACTTTCGATAGACAAACCCCGTGCGTTCTGATAAAAATATGGTCGTTATCTGAACGATGTTCATAAAGGAGGCTGTCCAATCATGGAAGCAAAGAAAAATGAAACCGAATCGATTTGGCAGAAAAAACGGACACGAGTGGTTCTGTCAGCCTTGGTGTTTAGTGCGATACTTGGGACTTTGGTCTGGTGGTATCATTTCAGGCCCTATGTTTCAACGGTTGATGCTCGTGTGGTCACCCGTCTCATTCGTGTGGCACCTAACTCGACTAGTGGCCGAATTGAGAAGATCTTTGTAAAAGAAGGCGATGTTGTAAACAAAGGCACGCTTTTGCTTGAATTAGACCATCGAAGCGCAATGGCACAACTCATGAAGGCTCAAGCCCGATCCAATATGTTGACTCACGATGTGAATAGAACAAGGCAACTTAATCGTTTAGAGACCTTAGTCTCAGAGAAGGATCTCGAAAGTATTGAAACCAATTACCTCATGGCTGAAGGGGATATGCGTTTAGCCGAGATCGCCTATGATAATACCTATTTACGCAGTCCGATACGGGGCGTGGTCGTTCAAAAGAATGCTGAACTCGGTAATCTTCTTGATCCCAGTCAAATTGCCTTTATCGTTTCTGATATCGACCATGCGTGGGTCGAGGCCAACATCGAAGAGACAAGTGTTAAACGTCTTAAAGTTGGCCAAAACGTGGACATTAAGCTGGATTCAGGTGGTCATCTCCAGGGGAAAGTTCAAAATATTCGTCGAGCGACAGCCTCTCAATTCGCGCTCATTCCTATGGAGAATTCTGGGGGAAATTTTACGAAAGTCGTGCAACGGATCCCCATAAAAATAGCGCTTGAACCCCACTCAAACGTTGATTTTTGGAGCGGACAATCCGTAAGCGTCAAGATACGGATCTTCTAAAACAATATGGTTCGTAACACAATCAAGAATCTGCCATATAAATGGGTCGTCATGATGATCGTCATGATCGGCATTTTGATGTCCGTTCTAGATGCAAGCATTGTCAATATTTCTATTCCGGCCATGATGGCTGATTTTGGCGTCTCCGTGGATGATGTCCAGTGGGTTGTTACTGCCTATATGCTTAGTTTCGCTGTCTTAATGCCATTAACAACATGGTTTCGGGATCGGATCGGGTACAAAACACTTTATCTCTTTAGCTTGTCGTTGTTTACCGTGGGTTCGCTGTTATGTGCAATGGCATGGAACTTAGAGTCACTTATCTTTGCTCGTATTATCCAAGCCATTGGTGGGGGTGCCATTAGTCCGACAGCGATGGCTATGGTGATGGATGTTTTTGAGCCTCGAGAGCGAGGAAAGGCCATGGGGCTCTTTGGGCTAGGTATTATTATTGGACCCATATTCGGGCCAACCCTCGGTGGATTCTTGACAAAGTTTTTTGGTTGGCGATCCATTTTTACGATTAACCTGCCCATCGGCATTATCGGGTATTTTTTAGCGAGCGCTTTTCTTCGAAAAGATGAAGCCCATGCCTTAAAGAAAGTCCCCTTCGATTATGGGGGGTTCCTTTTCTTGACTCTATTCCTTGTTTTTATGCTGCTCGGTATTTCTAAGGGGCAGTCCAAAGGGTGGACCTCTGCTTATATCGTTTGGTGTGCGATCATTTCAGGTGTAAGTTTTATTCTATTCGCTTTAACCGAGAGTTTAGTCGAGCATCCGGTGATCGACTACACCATCTTTAAGTTTCCTGTTTTTAATGTCTGCATGTTGATCACGGCTGTGCGCTCAGTGGCGTTGTTTGGGGGGATTTTTTTGATCCCCGTCTTTCTTCAACAAATTAAAGGATTGGATGAGATCGAAAGTGGGCTGATCTTGATCCCTGGCGCTTTGATCATGGCGGTGATGTTGCCCTTAACGGGACGACTCAGCGACAAAATGAGTCCGCGATTTTTGTCTATTTTGGGGATGGCCTTTATCGCACTATTTATGTGGATGTATACGCGGATTCAACCTCAAATGACGGACTGGGACATTATTGTTCCCACTCTTGTTCGGGGGTTTGGGATGAGTCTATTGATGTCACCCGTTATGGTAACGGCCATGAATGCGGTTCCAACTAAAAAATCAGGGACGGCTTCGGCATTATTGAATATTATGGGGCAGATCGCGGGGGCCATTGGTATTGCCGTGCTATCGACCGTTTTGCATAATCGTACCGCTTTCCATCTGGCTTCTTTAAAGACGGCGACAGTCTCTGTAACCTCAACAATGCAGAACTCTATCCAAGGGTTGGTCCAGTTTTATCATAACGAGGGGTTTTCTTACGCTTCCTCCATGGTTGGGGCCCGATCGATGATGTCGGTTCATCTTTATCATATCGCGGCCACACAGGCGTTCCAAGATGCTTTTTGGGTCGGGTTTTGGATGATGGTCTTATCGTTTTTGCCGATCTGGTTGATGCCATCGCGTCCATTTACTCCCAGTCATTCTGGGGGGGCACGTACGGCGCCCCTTTCGGAGTAGGTCATGCCCAAAATTATTGAGAATCTTGATGTCGAGATATTAAGACAAGCCCAGTTCATTATTGGACAAAAAAGTTTAGAAGAGCTGACCATGCGTGATCTGGCCAGATCGTGCGACGTTGCATTAGGGACGATCTATAATTACTACCCAACAAAGGAAACCTTACTCGAGGCGCTTATTCGAGACTATTGGGAACAGCAATTTATTCAATTTGACGATTTGACTAAAAGAGATGAACGCTCCGTCTATCAAAAGTTGGAGATTATTTATTCATCGGTGGAGACATTCTTCGCTCAGTACAAGGAGATGATGAAGCAAGTCTATGCTTCTCAGCCATTACCGAAAACGATGAGTCGAGCCCCCGTTGTCGAAGCCTTGTTGCATCGGCTTGAAGTGTTGATCCAACAAGCTCAGGATACTGCCGAGATCAAGGCAACGCTCTTATCAAGAGACTTAGCCACGTTTGTTCTCAGCAATTTTAGTAGCATGGCCAAAATGAAGCTAATGAAGTTCGACACATTCGAAAACATATTAAGGGCATTATTGCAGCCTTAATTTAGTGCTATACTATGGACATGGATCATAGCGTTGCCATTTTAATCGATGGGGGATACTTCAAAAAGAACTTCCACCTCCATCATCGCAAGTCCCCTCAGCCTGATGATGTTATCGATCATTGCGATCGGTTGATGAAGTCTAAAAAGCTCGCTAAATCTGAACTGTTTCGAATATTTTATTATGACTGTCTTCCCTATGATGGCGAATGTCGACATCCGTTTACGGGCGTTACTGTTGATTATTCAAAAACGGAACAATATAAAAATAATATGGACTTCTTTGATAAGTTAAAAGTTAAAGAGAATATTGCCTTTCGTCAGGGAACCTTGCAGCTGAATGGTTGGAAGATCAATGAAGCTCGTCTTTCTCGAGTATTGAAAGAAGGCTATCGCATTACCGAGGCGGATATTAAAGAAGATTTTAAGCAAAAGACAATGGATGTTAAGGTTGGGCTTGATATCGCGTGGCTATCCAGTAAGCA
The DNA here is from genome assembly GCA_903910705.1 of uncultured Candidatus Marinamargulisbacteria bacterium. Taxonomy (GTDB): domain Bacteria; phylum Margulisbacteria; class Riflemargulisbacteria; order GWF2-35-9; family GWF2-35-9; genus CAIWAN01. The sequence continues at coordinate 27,563 of CAIWAN010000038.1, read as the reverse complement.
CCTTGTTGATGAGATACTTCTGGTAACAGGGGATACCGATTTCGTTCCCGCCATGAAGTTTGCTCGACGAGAAGGAGTTCGCGTCTATTTAAATATTCTCAGTGGCGACTGCTCTGTTCTTCTTAAAGAACATGCGGATTTGCTCGTTAAGCTCGATCCACTGGTTTAAAACCAGAAATCTCCCCAGCCCTCTTTAATCAAGAGGGAGTTATTCAGAATCCTATTCTAATCGTTAAGTTAAATTTGCAGTCTCTGTATCTCTATGCGTTGAGTGATCCTGAAAATAATTTGACTTTGCAGGAATGTAGAGTAAAATAGGCTCGGTTCGCAGTAATTGTTTGAATACTATTTAACGCTTAATGAATTTTCATGAAAAGAGGATAGGTTTATGAAAATGATCGTCGCTATTATTCAGCCACATCGGCTTGAAGAAGTAAAAGAAGCCCTCTATGAGGCAGATGTAAACCTTATCACCGTGAGTGAGGTTCTTGGCCATGGGCGTCAAAAGGGTGTTACCGAGATTTACAGAGGCGTCAAAGAATCGGGCAATTTACTTAGAAAGATCCGTCTTGAGATCGCCATCAATGATAATTTCCTTGAACCGACGCTGAAAGCCATCATCAAAGGGGCTAAAACCGGCGAGTTGGGTGATGGGAAAATATTCGTCTACGAATTAACGGATTGTATCCGTATCCGTACCGAAGAAAGCGGCGCTATCGCCATCGGCTAAATGATGATTGATTCTGGAAATACCGCTTGGGTGATCGTCGCGACCGCGCTTGTCTTGTTGATGACCATTCCGGGTCTTGCCTTTTTTTATGGGGGCCTCGTTAAACGAAAGAATCTCCTCAGTATATTGATGCAATGTTTTGTGTCGTTAGTGGTTGTTAGCCTCCTTTGGGCTGCGGTTGGCTATAGTCTGACATTCGCTCCAGGACATGGTGTTTTGAAGGGGTTTATTGGCGGGTTCGATTGGGCGTTCCTTAATGGGGTCGGGCTTGATCCCAGTCCGTACCCCTTTGACGCGACAACAGCGCGTATTCCCCATGTGTTGTTTATGATGTTCCAAATGATGTTTGCCGTCATCACACCGGCTTTGATCGTCGGCGCGTTTGCCGAGCGCATGAAATTCTCTGCTTTTTTATGGTTTACCGTGCTCTGGTCGCTATTTGTCTATGCCCCGATCGCTCATTGGCTTTGGGCGAGTGATGGATGGCTGTTTAAGATGGGCGCAGTCGACTTTGCAGGGGGCATCGTTGTCCATGTTAATGCGGGTATAGCAGCTCTTGTGGCGGCCCTTGTGGTCGGTCGTCGAACCAATTTAAAAGCGACGCATCCTCATAATCTTGCGTTTACGGCTTTAGGTACAGGCCTCTTGTGGTTTGGTTGGTTTGGGTTTAACGCAGGAAGTGCTTTAGCGGCCAATGGGCTAGCAGCCAATGCGTTGATGACTACTCATTTAGCGGGATGTGCCGCTGCCGTGACATGGTTGATTCTTGATTGGATCGTGTTGAAGCGTCCTACGGTCTTGGGGGTTGCAACGGGTGCGGTGGCTGGGCTTGCAGCGGTTACGCCCGCGTCAGGATATGTGACGGCTAGTGGAGCGATCGTGATAGGGATCGGGGTTAGCCTGATCGCTTATTTCTTTGTCGTGGTGATAAAGCCTCTCCTCGGTTATGACGATGCACTGGATGCGTTCGGGGTCCATGGGGTAGGCGGGATTTGGGGGTCGATTATGGTGGGGGTTTTCGCTTCGCCAATGGTTAATCCGTTGGTAAAAGGAGCCCTGTTTGGGAATGTGAAACAATTAGAAATCCAACTGTTTGCGGTTGCTGTCACACTCCTTTACTCGCTAATCGTCACCTTGGTCATTTTCCTTGTGCTCGATAAGGTACTGGGTGTTCGAGTTTCTGGCAAAGAAGAAGCGATGGGCCTTGATATCTCTCACCACAACGAACGCGCCTACACGTTGATCGAATAAAGCCACGAGTATTCCCCTCATGCTACAATACCCGCCATGCGCGAAGGGTCAACCGTGGAGTTATTCGATAGGCGTCATCTAAAGGTCTACGGCGAATCTAATCGTATTCTTTCGTCTATTGATGAGGGGGAGGGTATTGAACTTGTCCCTGAATTCTCTGATTGCGAAATTGTGCTGTCAGGACTATCTCGCCTTCAATCCAACCGAATATATATGATTTATGGGGTTAAACGGAGTTTGACCGATTGTAGATATTTTGGTCAATATCTGGATGAGGAGGGGCATCTTGATGGGGCCGTTGTTCCGATCATGCTTGATGATGGTTATCGACTTGTCGACAAAGATCGGTTGGTTCAACTACAAGAGGGGCGATTACTCTTACCCTGTATGCTTTTTGATGGTTCGTCTGGACGATTAAACCCTTGTGGCCTTATTCTTATTTATTATTCAGATGATGAGGGTGAAAGTTGGGATCTCTCGCCTCAAATGATCATGGGGCCTCTATTGTCGGAGCTTGGGCTCCGATCCCCAACGCTCACCGAGCTAAAAGATGGGCGGATTCGATTACGTGCGAGAAGTGATAATGATATGCCGTATCTCTGTTATTCAGTAGACAAAGGGATCACGTGGTCTAGAATTATCGAAACGAAGGAGCCTATATGATAGCAGAACATGAAGTCAGAACATTGCAAGGGTTAACCGAAGCCGATGTCGTCTTGCGACAAAACAGGGATGGGCTTAACGAACTCCCCACCGGAAAGAAACGTCAAATTTGGCATATTCTCTTTGAAGTGGTTCAAGAACCCATGTTTATGCTTTTGCTTGTTTGTGGATTACTGTATCTATTTTTAGGGGATATTGCCGAAGCCAGTTTATTGCTTGTGTTTGTCTTCGTGATCATGGGAATTACGATCTATCAAGAACATAAGACAGAAGGGGCGCTCGATGCCCTTCGTGACTTGGCCAGTCCCCGTGCGCTCGTTATTCGAAATGGCGCCAAGGTCCGCGTAGCCGGTCGTGAGGTGGTTGTTGATGACTTGATCGTTCTTCGTGAAGGGGATCGTGTTCCTGCTGATGCCATACTCGTTTGGGCGCGCAATATGACGATCGATGAATCGCTGTTGACCGGTGAATCGGTCCCTGTTCGCAAACAGGTTCAGGATAATCCCGGCTCTCTTTCTCCGGGTGGACATGATCAGCCGTATGTCTATTCTGGGTCCATGGTGGTTCAGGGTGAGGCGGTGGCAAAGGTGTTGCAGACCGGAACGCGGACACAAATTGGACTCATTGGTAAAAGTCTGTCTGGTATTGCGCCTGAGCAAACGCGTTTGCAGCGCGAGATCCAAAACTTGGTTCGATGGATATTTCTTTTCGCACTCATCCTTTCGGTGGCTGTTGTCATCGTTTATGGGCTCACAAAAGGGGATTGGCTGCATGGTGTGTTGGCTGGTCTAACGCTGGCCATGGCGATGTTGCCCGAAGAGTTCCCTGTCGTACTAACCTTGTTTATGGCTATTGGCGCGTGGCGTGTCTCTCGTCATCAAGTGCTGACCCGTCGTCTTTCAGCTCTTGAAACATTGGGTGCGGCTACGGTTATCGCTTCTGATAAAACAGGCACGATCACCGAAAATCGTATGCGTGTCCATGCTCTTTCTGTGAATGGTTCTGTGTTTATCGTTGATCGGGGTGATGACCTGCCTGAAGAATTCCATTCCCTTATCGAGTATGGCATTCTTGCGAGTAAGATCGACCCCTTTGATCCGATGGAAAAAGCACTTTGGGAGCTTGGATATAAAAATCTTCAACGTACCGAGCATCTCCATGAGGACTGGGATATTCTTGAAGAGTATCCTATCTCACGAGAACTCCTCGCCATTTCTCACGTATATAAAAATAAAGACACAAAAGGCTATGTTGTTTCTGCTAAAGGTGCCCCAGAGGCCATTATTGACTTGTGTCATCTTTCGGCAGAACGGTCGGCGTCTATTCTTGCTGAAGTCAAAGACTTGGCCAAAAAAGGTTTAAGAATATTGGGTGTTTGCCGCGCTCGGTTCCAACAGAAAACGTTGCCCAGTGAGCAACACGCCTTTGATTTTGAATGGGTCGGTTTGATTGGTTGGGTCGATCCCGTTCGAGCGGGGGTAAAAGAGGCCATTTCGCTGTGTCATAAGGCAGGGATACAGGTCATGATGATCACGGGAGACTATCCCGAAACCGCACAAGTGATCGCTTCTGATATCGGTATTCCTAACGACAAGATCATCACGGGAACGGAGCTACTTAATCTAACGGATACTGAACTCAGTGAGCGTGTGAAGACGACGTATGTCTATGCGCGGATCATGCCGGAGCAAAAGCTTCGACTGGTAAACGCTTTGAAAAATAGTGGAGCCGTTGTGGCGATGACGGGTGATGGGGTTAATGATGCCCCCGCGCTCCGCTCGGCTCATATTGGTATAGCGATGGGTGAGCGTGGCGCCGATGTAGCGCGAGAGGCTGCGGATCTTGTTCTTGTAAATGACGACTTCCCCTCGATCGTGTCCGCGATTCGATTGGGACGTCGAATTTATGGCAATATCCGTAAAGCGATGGTTTATATCATCAGTGTTCATGTGCCGATCGCGGGATTATCGCTGATCCCTGTGATCATGGGGTGGCCGCTGATCCTGTATCCTGCCCATATTGTCTTCCTTGAATTGATTATTGATCCTGCATGTTCGATCGTTTTTGAGTCAGAGCCTGAGCCAGAAGATATCATGGATATTCCGCCTCGAGACCCCAAGACACCCATGATCTCATGGGGAATGCTAGGGATCAGTTTGTTGCAGGGGTTGGTGGTATTGGTCTTAATATTAGGTCTCTATCGTTGGGCTATTGTGTCTGGACAACCGGAGCAAGATGTCCGAGCCTTAACATTTGCTGCATTGATCGTCTCAAATTTGGGGCTTATTTTGACGAATCGTTCTCGTCGTGAATCGATGTTTTCAAGTTGGTCAAAAAATCCGACCATTATTTATGTCGTCGTGGGGGCCTTAAGCTTTCTGAGTTTGATCGTTTATATCCCTGCTTTCCAGGGCTTATTTCACATGCAGAACTTGCATGCGGATGATATCGTTTTAGCTTTGGGTGTTGGGTTGCTGAGTGTTTCTTGGTTTGAAGTTGTTAAACGATTTTTAAAATAATGCTTGTTTTACGCGGGGTGATCCTTGGGGCGTTCGTCGTTTGTACGTTCGCCTCGGGCGTTCCCGTATTGATGTATCATGAGATCCGTACGCCCAATATCAGTGATACGGCCTTGCGTCGAGATCTTTCGTGTTCTCCTGATCAATTCAATCAACATCTTGATTGGATAGAAAAACAAGAATATATCACCATTACCTCGGGGCAACTGCTCAGAATCCCCCTTTCGAAAAAGTCTATTATGCTAACGTTCGATGATGGTCGAAAAAGTCATTACGAGGCGGCTTCGTTGCTTCACCAACGTGGGATGGTCGGGGTGTTCTATATTAATTCGGCTTCCATTGGAACGCCAGAACACTTGACTCGTTCCCAGATTATTGAGATGAGTCGAATGGGCATGGAGATCGGCAGTCACACCGTCACCCATCCTGACTTGCGACGATTATCTAGGGCTCGACTTCTTGTTGAACTTGCTACGAGTAAAAAACAACTTCAGCGCTTAATTTATCAACCGGTCAATAGCCTTGCTTACCCCTCTGGTGCTTACGATCAAGGGGTTATATCGGCTGCGATTCGATCGGGTTATACGTCGGCCAGAACGACCGATCGGGGGGTGTTTAAGGGGCGCGATCCTTTCCGAGTCCCTGTTATTCGAATTCACCCTACGACGACAACTCGAGATCTCGCCCGAATGGTTATGAAGGGATATAATAAGTAGATGTCTATGAATCCTGATGTCTCCGTTGTCTTGGGGACGTTTCAACTAAAAGATAAACTGAATCTTGTATTAGATTCTTTTTGTGTTCAAACGTATCCGAGTGATCGATTTGAAGTTATCGTTGTCGATAGTCAGAGTAACGATGGAACCTCGGAATTCGTAAAGCAGTATAGCGCTCCGTATTTGCTGCGTTATTTTTCGGTTGAGAATCGAGGTAAGTCTGCCGCTCGGAATCGGGGTGTTGCCGAGGCCAAGGGCGAACTCGTGATCATGACGGATGCAGATATGATAGCAGCGCCCGGATTTATCGCTGCCCATGTCGAGATGCATCAACGGTTTTCAGTTCCTATTTTGGTTCAAGGTAAAACGTGGGTTCTTTCGGAAGAATCCTTGCCCGCTGAAACATTTCGTCGTCGCCCGTATATTACGCATTCAGTTCGAGATGGTCAAAAACTAGGATTTTATTACTGTCTGACCGGCAATTTATCCTTTCCTAAACGTGTATATTTAGATGCAGGGGGGCTTGATGAGACGTTTACTGGGTATGGGTGGGAGGATATTGATTTAGGTTTTCGCCTAATAAATAAACAAAAGATGACGCTTCATTATGCCGAGTTTGCTGTTAATGATCATTTTCATGTTTGGAGTGAGACGCAAGAGTGGCAGCGTCGTTATAAAATGGGCCAATCTGTTGCGGGGGTTTTAGCTAAACACCCCTTATTGAAGAGTTTTCTGGGGTTAAATATTTTCAATTCCTTTCTTTTCCGAGTGGTTCCGATGATCCCTAAATGGTATAAGGTCACGCAGTCTCCCAATCAGCAAGAAAAGCTAAATCTTTCAAGATTTGAGAAATGGTTGATGCATGAATATTTTTATCAGCTCGGGTATAAAAAAATGAATGATTCATTGTGATTCCCAAGCAGGGCATATATAATCATCAAAAGGATGAACAGCCTTACTGAGAACGATATCAGGCGAATTAAGCCAGAAATTTTCAAATGTTTGCAGAATGCTGCCCAACATCTTTCTTTGATGCTTGAAAAAGATATTCAAGTAATGGAGCCAGAGGTGACTACTTTTGATGTGAAACGTATCCCCTATATTTTCGGGGGGAGTCAAAAGGTTGTTTCAGGGATTTATGTGGGCTATCACGGAGAGAATCTTCCACAGGGAAATATGATCTCCTATGATGGACATCTTCTTTTGACCTTTAATTTGGAGTCGGCTTTTGAACTAGCGGCTATTTTAATGGAAGGGCTTCAGGTTCCTATCGGAAGCGTTAATGGAATGACGGAGTCCGTTTTTAGTGAGATCGGAAATGTTTTTGGAACGAGTTTTATTACCGCTATGGCTAATTATATAGGTGTTCGGGTGATGCCTAGCGTCCCTGTTGTGATCAATTACCGTTCTACCTCAATTCTTAAATACTTGTTAGGAAAAATGAAGCGAAAAGAAGGCCGAGTGTTATTGATACAAACCCAAATTATTGCCGATGAGATTTCGGTCGAAGGAAAATTCCTTCTTATTCCCGAAGACTATGATAGTTTAATTTCCATCACAAATAATCCATAATCCATTGGGCAATTTGCCATTGATTAATGTCGCTCTATTGGGTATAGTTTCATCATTCAATATATTAGGAGGATGTTATGGCATATAAAGTGACAGAGGATTGTATTAATTGTGGTGCTTGTGAGTCAGAGTGTCCTGTTGAGGCCATTTCCGAGGCAGCAGATGCTCGCGTTATAGATGCTTCGACCTGTACTGAATGTGGGATTTGTGCGGATACCTGTCCTGTTGAGGCGATTGTTCTTGGGTAAGGAGCTATAAATGAGTTTTGTGTACGTTCATCCGATCCCAAGTGTTGACGAAATACTTGAGGAAATCCCTGTATCAGCTCAGTTGATTGAAGTCAAAGAATCTTTGGATCAAAGGATCGCTGATGTTTTTACAGGGAAGTCGGATAAGTTTATTCTTATCATCGGGCCCTGTTCTGCACATGACGAAGATGCAGTCGTGGATTATGTGAATCGTTTGGCTGTTGTTCAAGATCGAGTAAGGGATAAACTCCTTCTCATCCCGCGCATCTATACCAATAAGCCCCGTACGACGGGTGAAGGGTATAAGGGGATGGCTCATCAACCTCGACACCGAGAAGAGCCTAATATGGTTGAAGGTCTCAAAGCCATCCGCCGTATGCATATTCGTTCGTTAAGCGAAACGGGTTTAGCGGCAGCTGATGAAATGTTGTATCCTGAGAATTATCCTTATTTGGCAGATGTTCTGAGTTATGTTGCGATTGGGGCTCGTTCCGTCGAAAATCAAAAGCATCGCCTGACGGTGAGCGGACTCGATATTCCTGTTGGCATGAAAAATCCAACCAGTGGTGATTATGAGGTCATGCTTAACTCGGTTAAAGCGGCACAGTTGCCACATGTTTTTTCATATAATGGTTGGCAAGTTGCGACTACGGGAAATCCGTTGACTCATGCTATTCTTCGGGGAGCCGTGAATAAGCATGGTCAGTCTTTGCCTAACTATCACTATGAGGATTTGATCATTCTGGCTGAGATGTATATTAAGCGGGGATTAGTTAACCCAGCGATCATTGTCGATACTAATCATGCCAATTCGGGGAAGCAATACAAAGAGCAAAGCCGAATTGCGCTGGAGGTTTTACAAAGTCGTCAACAATCGAAAGCCTTAAGTCAACTTGTAAAAGGGTTTATGATCGAAAGTTTTATCGTTGAAGGCGCCCAATCTGCTTCGGCCAATGTCTATGGTCAGTCCATTACCGATCCCTGTTTAGGTTGGGATGATTCTGAGGCGTTGATTCTTAAGATCGCCGACGTCGTCTAGTCCTTTGCAGGATAAGACACTTTTCGCTTTTCACATTCAGGGTCGAGTTCAAGGAGTTGGGTTCCGTCCCTATATTTCAAAACTTTGTCATGATATGGGGCTCTCTGGATGGGTTCGGAATCAAGTGGATGGGGTTGTAGGTCAAGTTGAGGGTGAAAAGTCGAAAATAGACCATTTTTTGGCTAGGTTGTCTTCTGAAGCCCCTTCCAGTTCTAGAATCTTCTCCATTATTCCCGTTGAGGTTGATAGTACCGATCGACCAACTGGGTTTCAGATCCGATTTAGTCAGGATCGTGGGGATCAGATTACGCTTGTTCCGCCTGACTTGAGACTTTGTGATGATTGTAAAAATGAGCTTTTAGGCGAGAGCCGTCGAACGGGGCATCCTTTTATTAATTGCACCCTTTGTGGTCCGCGCTATTCGATCATTCAACAATTACCCTATGATCGTGTCCATACGACTATGTCTAAGTTCGTTCAGTGTTCGCAATGTCAAAAAGAATATATTCGGCTTTCCGATCGCCGATTTCATGCTGAGCCCAATGCGTGTCATGAATGTGGCCCCCATTATATTTTCAAGTCATTAGCTGGTGATTTCTCGGGGATGTCTTGTGTCTCGGTAGCGGTTGATGTTTTAAAGAAGGGTGGGGTGCTTGCCGTAAAAGGATTGGGTGGGTTTCACTTGGTTTGTTCTGCGCTTAATGAAGGGGCTGTTGAGCGATTAAGAATGGAGAAGCATCGTGATCAAAAGCCGTTTGCGGTGATGTTTCGAGATCGTGATCAACTTGTGTCTTATGTATCTCTTGCTTCAGGCGAATTGGATGTTCTGATGAGTCCAGAGGCGCCTATCGTTTTGTTGGTAAATCCACCTTATCGATCTTTGGCTCCGAATGTTAATCCAGGCTTAAGTCAGATCGGAGCTATGCTTCCTTATACGCCGCTTCAAGTTCTGCTTATGCAAGATTCGGATATCCCTCCGCTGATCATGACGAGTGCCAATATTGCTCAAGAGCCCCTCATTATTGACGATGCTTTGGCCTTAGCACAATGGGGTGAGCGACTGGATGGTGTGATTGTTTCCGATCGGGCTATTCATAACCGATGTGATGATTCCGTGGTGATGATTATTGACCGAACTCTCCATATGATACGACGCGCAAGAGGGTATGTTCCTGACCCTCAATATATGAATGATGTGGTGGAGGGTATTATGGCTGTTGGAGCTGAACTTAAAAGCACGTTTTGTTTGGGGCGAGAGAAGTTGGCCTTAATGAGTCCTCATATCGGTGATTTGAGATCGCCATCGGCATTGGCCTTTTTTGAAGAAGTGTTTGATCGCCTTTGTCAGCTTTTTAGATTTTCGCCTCGCTTGATGGTTCATGATCTTCATCCTGACTATGAATCGACAAGATGGGCGCTTAAGAGTGGTCTGCCATGTATTGGCGTTCAACACCATCACGCCCATATCGCTGCTGTAATGGCCGAGTATGATGTCCGTCAAAAAGTGATTGGTATCGCTTTAGATGGTGTTGGGTATGGCGACGATGGAACCCTGTGGGGTGGGGAATGGTTCGAGAGTGATCTTTTGACCTATGATCGCATCGGTCATTTACCCTATCTAACCCTTATAGGCGGAGATAGGGCGGTGAACGAGCCTTGGCGACTTGCCTTAGATGTATTGATCGAACATGGGGTTTCTGACGTTGACGTTATTCGTCTTTTTTCTGATGTCTCACCTGAAAAGTTGGTCGCCGTGATCAATGCACGGCGTTCCTCTGTGCCCTATGTGAAATGTTGTAGTGCTGGGCGTTGGTTTGATGCCATTTCTGCTTTACTCGGTTATTGTTCGGTCCAAGAATATGAAGGGCAAGCTCCCATGATCATGGAGCAGGCCATTGACTCGATCGATGGCCCTTTAGCTCCTTATCCCTTTGGGAAGGGGGCGATTCCTTCTTTTTACCCCCTAATCGCTGAGATGCTAATCGATATCGAGGCAGGGATTTCTCGGGGGCTTATGAGTCGACGATTTCATGATACAATCATCACCATTATTCATGATTGGGCTGTCGTTTCTCGAGAAAGAAGCGGTATAAATCAAATTGTATTGAGTGGTGGCGTGTTCCAGAATCGATATCTGTTAACCCGATCGATCGAATATTTGAAGTCATCGGGGTTTGAGGTATTATGTTCAGAACGGTTCCCCATCAATGATGGTGGCGTATCATTAGGGCAGTTAGCTATCGCTGCAGCCCGAATGAAGGATAAGGAGTCCATATGTGTTTAAGTATTCCGGTTAGGATCGAGTCTATCGAGGGGAGTCAGGCCATAGGCGAACTTGGCGGCTCAACAATGAAGGTTCGTCTTGATCTACTGCCCGAAACAAAAGTCGGCGAGTATGTTTTGTTTCATTCTGGATTTGCGATCGAGCGATTAAGCGAAAAGGATGCACTCGAAACGCTTTCCCTTTTTCAAGAGATGATGAACCATGAAATGGATTGATGAATTCCGCAACAAAACGATCGTTAAGGCTCTTGTAGTCGAACTCGAAAAAGCATCAATAACCCCCCTTCGTTTGATGGAAGTATGTGGTGGACATACAATGGCCATTCATCGATTTGGGATACCCCAGTTATTACCGAAAACCATCGAGCTTCTTTCGGGACCTGGATGTCCCGTTTGTGTGACTGATCAACGATTTATAGATCACGCTATCGCTCTTTCTCGCCAACCTGATATCATTGTGGGGACATTCGGTGATCTGGTTCGTGTCCCTGGGTCTTCTTCTACCCTTGAAAAAGAACGTGCCAAAGGTGCTGATGTCCGCGTTCTTGTTTCTCCTGTCGATGCGGTTGAAGTCGCAAAAGAGAACCCTCTAAAGAAGGTTGTGTTTTTAGGGGTCGGCTTCGAAACAACCGCTCCAACGGTTGCCGCGTCCATCATTCAAGCAGATAATGAAGGCGTATTGAATTACTTTATTCTTAGCGCACACAAGGTCATGCCCCCAGCAATGAGGGCCATTATTAATGAAGATATTGGTGTAAACGGTTATATCTGCCCTGGACATGTGTCCACAATTACCGGTACAGGGATCTATGATGAATTCCCCGAAAAGTATGGGGTGTCCGCTGTTGTGTCCGGTTTTGAGCCTATTGATCTTTTGCAGTCCATCTTGATGTCCGTCTATCAATTGGAGTCTAAACACCCTAGAGTGGAAAATCAATATCGTCGCTTTGTTCGCACAGAAGGAAATATAATGGCTCAACGCATTATGTCCACGGTCTTTCAACCAACGGATGCTTATTGGCGAGGCCTAGGTGTTATTCCCAAAAGTGGACTTTCGCTCAATTCGTCATATATTCAACATGATGCTGCCTTGAATATTGCCTCGGACATTGAGCCCTTAAATATTCCCCGTGGTTGTATATGTGGAGATATATTGAAAGGGCTTAAACGTCCCCCTGATTGTCCGTTATTTGGCAAAATTTGTACCAAAGAAAATCCGGTTGGTGCTTGTATGGTTTCAAACGAAGGTGCTTGTGCAGCCTATTATTTATATGTCGCATAATTATCCATTTATTAAACTTGATCATGGGAGTGGTGGGACTTTTTCTCATGAATTGGTTGAGGGGTTGTTTCGTCAACGTTTTAGTTTTGCCCCTGATTTAGCAATGTCCACAGATGCAAGTCCCCTTAATCTTAATGGACAAAAGCTCCGTATTACGACCGATTCCTTTGTCGTCGATCCGCTTTTCTTTACTGGGGGTAATATCGGAACTTTAGCGATTTGTGGTACCATTAACGATCTGGCTGTATCGGGTGCTATTCCAAAGGCCTTAACGTGTGGATTTATTCTCGAAGAAGGATTCCCCCTTGCTGATTTAGAATTGATCGTAGATACAATGGCCGAACTGTCCAAGAGAATCGGCGTCCCGATTATTGCGGGTGACACCAAAGTCGTTGATCGAGGAAAAGTCGATCGATGTTTTATTAATACAACAGGCATTGGACTCGAACGAGAAGATAGCGGACATGTTTCTCAGGGTGATCAAGTTATTGAAGGGGATGTTGTTATATTGTCAGGGCCAATGGGTGACCATGGTATGACGATCATGGCCGCTCGACATGATTTGGATCTTGAGCACCAGCTGTCCTCCGACTGTGCGCCATTGTCCACAATGATTTCGGCTGTCCTAAATGAGCATGCCGGGAATGTCCGTTTCATGAGAGACGCTACTCGCGGTGGTGTGGCCACTGTATGTTGTGAATGGGTAGAGAATCGTTCCTTGGGTATCGAATTGATAGAAGATTCGTTGCCTGTTCGTGAAACGGTTAGAGGGCTTTGCGAGATCTTAGGTATCGATCCTCTCTATGTGGCTAATGAAGGACGAATTGTTATCATCGCTGCGGAAAAAGTAGCTCAAAATATTCTTTCAATCCTTCATTCTTTTCCAGAAGGTGAGGGGGCCTCTATTATTGGTAAAATCCAAAAGACAAACCCACGACGTGTCATATTAAGGACAGCGTTCGGTGGATCACGATTTCTTTCTATGTTATCCGGTGCGCAATTGCCTCGCATCTGTTAATTAGGTATAATATGCTCGACTGGTGTAAGTAGTACGCAAGGGGGGAATCGTGCATATTGTTGTTTGTATTAAGCAAGTTCCAGATGCTGCACAGGTAAAAATTGATCCCAAAACCAATACGTTAGACCGATCGAGCGCTCCCGCTATTCTAAATCCATATGATGCCCATGCGGTACAAGAGGCGGTTAATATTAAACGGCTTTACGGAGGAAGGGTGACGGTTCTGACGATGGGGCCACCTCAGGCAAAAGATATCATTAGAAAAAGCCTTGAGTTAGGAGCCGATGCAGGGATTCTTCTTTCTGATCGTGCTTTCGCGGGCTCAGATACTTGGGCTACAAGCTATATTCTGTCTCAGGGTCTTTCAGAGCTTCGTGCTCGCGAGCCCATTGATTTGATCCTTTGTGGAAAACAAGCCATCGATGGTGATACCGCACAGGTCGGGCCAGGGATCGCTCGTCGGTTGAATATCGGTCAATTAACCTATATTCAGAAGGTTGAGAGTGTTGATTTTGTTGAACGGTCGATCATCGTCCATCGTCGGGTCGATCAAGGTTATGAAGTCATCCAAGCCAAACTTCCTTGTGTTGTGACGGTAGAAAAAGAGATCAATGAACTTCAATATTCATCCCTTCCCGAAATGATGCGTGCTGCCCAATATCAACCCCTTGTTTGGGGTGTCAATGATATTCATGCAGAGGTAAATAATATGGGGCTAAATGGCTCTCCCACAACGGTTCGTAAGATCTTCTCCCCCCCTGAACGCACTGGAGGAGAGCGATTGACAGGGTCTATCGATGATATGGCAAATCAATTAGTGAATGTTCTATTGGAGAAAATATCATGACGGTGATGATTAATCGTTCTTGTATCGGTTGCGGAGCTTGTGTTCAAACTTGTCCCGAGGGTGCCTTATCCTTAGGGCCTGAAGGGAATGCGGTGGTTGATCCATCAAAATGTACAGACTGTGGAAAGTGTGTCTCCGTTTGTCCTGTAGCGGCTATGTCTCTCCCGCCGAATGCTGTTCAACTGGAGCAACCGTCAGAACAAGTACTGGAAATATCGGAGCCCGTTGTCGTTGTTGAGACGGAGCAAAGTGGTGATAAAGTGTGGGTTTTTGTTGAACAGACCCAGACCGTTATTGCCCCAGTTACCTTAGAGCTGATCGGCGAAGCAACCCGATTGGCGAAAAAATTAAATACTCAGGTCGGTGTTGTATTGCTTGGAGATCAAGTTGAATTCCTTGCGCAGCCTCTATTTGAGCAAGGTGCAGATAAGGTGTATTTGATCGATCATGGTGTATTTAATCAGTATCGAACGGAAGCCTATTTTCAGGCGGTTTGTTATTTAGTTCGAAAATATTTCCCCGAGATCCTTCTGATGGGCGCAACGACCATGGGGCGTGACTTAGCTGGTGCGGTCGCAACTGATCTTGGCACAGGTTTAACCGCGGATTGTACTCAGCTTGACATTGATTTAGATAAAAAGATCCTTTTAGCCAGTCGCCCCGCCTTTGGTGGCAATATTATGGCGACTATCCTTTGCGAGCGACATCGACCCCAAATGGCTTCGGTTCGGCCCAAGGTGATGAAAGCGCTAGATCCCATGGTTGGCAGAAATGGAATGCTGATCCGTGAATTCATCGATATTCCCGAGTCCTCCATTCCCAAACAAATATTAAGAGTGGTTCATGATCAACTTGATCAAATCAATTTAGCCGAAGCAAAGATCATTGTTTCGGGTGGACGCGGGATCAAGGATGCCGCAGGGTTTCAATTATTACAAGATCTTGCTGATGTTGTGGGTGGGGTTGTGGGTGGGAGTCGAGGTGCGGTCGAGTCGGGCTGTATAGAAGCCAAACGACAAGTCGGACAGACCGGACAAACGGTGGGCCCTACGATATATTTTGCCGTGGGTATTTCAGGGGCTATCCAGCATATTGTAGGGATGATGCATTCCGAAACGATCGTTGCGATCAATACAAATCCTGATTGTGAAATGATGAAGATGGCGAACTATTCTATGGTAGGGGATGCCTATGCGGTTATCCCTAAACTAATAGATGCCTTTCGAGCAGCCTTAGCGTCTCGTCAGACAAACGACTCTGGGGCTGTTTGTTCCATTGTTCAGGAGGCTTTTTAATGAGTATAAGACAAGAAGTTATAATCGTTGGGGGCGGGGTTGCCGGCCTCTCAGCCGCTTATACGCTTGCCAAGGCAGGTGTTGAGGTGATGGTTCTTGAGAGAGGTCTTAATTCAGGGACAAAGAATGTCATGGGCGGCGTGCTTTACCGTCAGATGATGGAAGAAATGATCCCCGATTTTTGGAAAGAAGCCCCCTTAGAGCGACGGATCATCGAACAACGATTTTGGTTAATGGGCAAAGACTCGGTGACCCAATCGGCTTACAAGGATATGAGTTGGGATTCGCCTCCGTATAACAATTTTACCGTTTTTCGTTCGAAGTTTGATCAATGGTTTGCTAAGAAATGTACAGAAGCAGGCGTGTTGATCTTAAATGAAACCCTCGTTACGGAGTGTATTATTAAAGGGAATAAAGTCGTAGGGGTTCGTACGAATCGTCCCGATGGTGATGTTTATGCGGATGTCGTTGTTTTAGCGGATGGTGTTAATTCGTTATTGGCCAAAAACTTAGGCTTTCATAAAGAGTGGACGTCAGACCAAGTGGCACTGGCTGTTATGGAAGAGATCAAACTCCCTGCGAAAGTCATTGAAGAACGATTTAATGTGGGACCCGAGACCGGTGCGACGATAGAGATCTATGGAGAGTCTACCCAGAACATGATGGGGACCGCGTTCATTTATACCAACAAAGAACATGTTTCTATTGGTTGCGGAACGCTGTTGTCCCAGTTGAGCAAATCAAATATTAAGCCTTACGAATTACTGGAAATGTTAAAGCAAAACCCACTGGTAAAACCCTTTATTGAAGGGGGCGAGTCGGCAGAGTATTATGCCCACCTTATTCCTGAAGGTGGCTACCATAGCATTCCTCGATTGACGGGGGATGGAGTGCTCGTTATTGGTGATGCCGCCCAACTCGTCAATAGTATCCATCGAGAAGGCTCGAATCTGGCGATGACCTCCGGTCGATTAGCGGCCGAGGCTATTCTTCAAGCCCGTCGTTTAGGCGAGTTTGATGAAAAGACATTGTCTATTTATCCTCGATCCCTCAAAGAAAGTTTTGTTTATCAAGATCTAGCAAAATATAAAGATGCCGTTCATATTATGGAACGTAACCCCGCGTATTTTAATCATCACCTTCCTGCTGTAAACAGTGCAATGAAGGAGATTTTAACCGTTGATGGAAAATCAAAACGTGATAAACAATGGTTGATCGTGAAGTCGTACTTTAAAGGACGATCTTTCTTGAAAGTACTTTGGGATCTATTTACCCTTGGAAAGGCCATGAAATAATGATCATCGAAAATATTCCTACCGTTAATATCGAAGATAAACTTTTCTTAAATCGCTATATTGTTGATGAGATTCCGCACTTAGTGATTATCGACCAAGAGGTTTGTCGGGGTTGTACAGCAAAGCCTTGCATGACGTTTTGCCCTGCTCGTGTCTATGAATGGAAGGACGATCATACCACCGTTGGTTATGAAGGCTGCCTAGAATGTGGTGCGTGCCGTATTGCCTGTAGTTTCAACAACATTCAATGGACATTCCCAAGAGGCGGCTTTGGCGTCCAGTTCCGATTAGCGTAGATTTCATCATTATTTAAAAATTTGTTCCTTACTAATTATCAATAATTCAGTATAATGATAACTATGCAGACTAATGATAGCAATGAAGATATCTCTATTGTTCCGGGACATGGTTCTGATTTGGATGAAGAGATTAAATCTCAAATATCCCCAGATATTTTCAAATTGTATGACGTTTACAGTTACAGGCATGCCGCAGCTATTCTAAAAACATCTTTTCCTGATGATTTAAAAGAGATAGAGGATGCTTTGTTAAAGTTTAGAATAACAAAAAACGATATTGCGATGCCCGGTGGAAATGAGTCTGTTGTTCCAAAGTTGTTTTCTAAACAATTACGACCAAAACATTGGTTCGAAACCAGAATTCAAGGTGATTTAGTTGTTCGAATAACTGAACAAGTTAATGAAATCAAGGATGCTGACCAGCCTGAAAAATTTAATTTATATGAAAAGATTCCTATTATTCTTGAGAATTACATAGATGGACATAAAATTGATTATGTAAAAGGTCGCGTGGCTCTAGATCTTGAGTGGAATAGCAAAGATCAAACCTTTGATCGTGACTTATATGCTTTTCGAATGTTTCATGAATGTGGCGTTATTAGTGTAGCTGTATTAATTACTAGAAGTGAAAAACTGAATCCTCTTTTTGATTCCTTGGTGTTGCTAAAGAAAGATGGTACGCCTGATTTGGATAAAAATGGGACCCCCAAATTTTGTAAACAAAAATATGGAGCGAGTACAACTTGGATGGGAAAATTGTTGTATCGATTAAATGCAGGAAGGCATGGTGGTTGCCCTGTTCTTGTTTTTGGAATTCGACCTGAAGTAGTCTCAGATTGGAAAGAGAGGGAATGATGTCTGATGCATCAATTGATTTATTAAATTTTGTTGGTGAAAATAAGTTCTCAACTATTTTAGCGGATCCGCCTTGGCAATTTCAAAATAGGACGGGCAAAATGGCCCCTGAACATAAGCGATTAAGCCGATACCCTACAATGAAGTTGGATGAAATTAAAGACCTAGCCGTTTCTAACATTGCTCATGATACAGCTCATCTTTATTTATGGGTACCAAATGCTCTTTTAGCTGAAGGCTTAGAGGTTATGAAAAGTTGGGGATTCTCATATAAATCCAATCTTGTTTGGTATAAGGTTAGAAAAGATGGTGGCCCTGACCGAAGAGGTGTTGGTTTTTATTTTAGAAATGTCACTGAAATCTTGCTTTTTGGAGTGCGTGGGAAAAATGTTCGGACGCTACAACCTGGTCGGAGTCAAGAAAATATCATATCTTCTATGAAACGTGAGCATAGTCGAAAGCCTGATGAACAGTATAATATTATAGAATCCTGCAGTTGGGGGCCCTATATTGAACTTTTTGCTAGAGGCCAGAGAGAAAATTGGGTTACTTGGGGTAATCAGGCCGAGGAATATGTGCCAGATTGGGCAACATATTCGAATCATTCTCAGTCTGAAACTATTTCCAAAGAATTTCTGCCTCCTTATTTATTTAAGAAACCCTCTAAAGAGATTGTGTTAGCTTCTTAACCTTCAATAAAAGCTTTGGGCAATATTCAGGGCCAAGTCAGTAAATGGACCGGGCCAAATTCCGATACCAATGGTCATTGCAGCCGATACGATCATGACAAGCCTTAAGGAAAAGGGAATGATGAAAGGCTGGGTTTCTTCGCTTGTTCCGCTTAGCAGGGTTCGGATTACCATCAGGTAGTAATAGACCGCAACAAGGCTTAAGCCAAGCGCTAACGCTGCCAACCAGAGATATCCTTGATGAATCGCTTCGGTAAATAAGTAGAACTTTCCGATAAACCCTGCCGTGGGAGGAATGCCAGCTAGCGACAATAAACTGATCAGAAAAATAACACTTAAAAAGGGTGAGCATTTCCATAGACCAGCCAGATCGGAGATACGATCATGTCCGGTGTTGATGACTAGCGCCGTGACCCCTGCAAAAGCCCCGATATTAGCAAAGAGATAAAGCATCAAGTAAAACAAGATGGCGCTCAGTCCAAGTTTGGAGTAGGCGATGACACCGAGTAGGATATAACCCACATGAGCAATACTTGAATAGGCCAAGAAACGCTTCAAATGAGTTTGGGCCAGTGCGATCAAGTTGCCGATCAGCAGGGTCAATACCGTCAAGGTAATGAGCAAGGGCATGAAAATTGAGGTAAACGGCGCGAAGACATGGAAGAATACGCGAATAAACGCAACGAACCCAGCTGCTTTTGAACCAACGGCCAAGAAAGCCGTTATGGGCGTCGGGGCGCCTTCGTAGACGTCTGGTGTCCACATGTGGAATGGAACCAATGCGATCTTAAATCCGAGGCCTGATAGAACCATAATAATGGCCCAGACCAGTAAGGGTGAAACAGAGCCAATTGAAAATACAGTTGAGATAGCTGAAAAATCGAGCTTTCCCGTGAGGCCATAGATCAAGCTAAGTCCGTATAATAAAACACCTGACGATATCGCGCTGAGTAATAGATACTTAAGCCCCGCTTCTCCTGACTTTAAGTCTTGTTTTTTATAGGTGGTTAGAAGCACAAACGTGAAGGTCATCAGCTCAAGTCCGATGTATAGGGTGATAAATTCAGCAGCAGAAGCCATGATCATCATCCCTGTAAGTGCAAAGAAGGTCAGGGCGAAATAATCTCCTCTATTTTTGGTGTACGGTTTTAAATAGCGCAAGGACATCGCGTTTACAAAAATGGCCACTACGATAAACAATTGTTTAAAGAAAAGCGCAAGACTATCTTGGACATAGAACGTGTTGATAAACGTTTGTGTATTGGATGCGGGTAAATATAGGCTGCCAATCAGCATCGAAATTAGCCCCATAATGGCAAGATAACCCCCTGTGTTTTTTGATCGAAAAGAGGGGAAGATGAGCCCCAAAATGATGGTCAATAAACCAAGGCTAAGCGACGCGAGTTCTAAAGATACTGCCGAGATGTTCATAGTTGTCCTTTCATCACTTCATGTTGGACAATCGGATCGATCCCTTGATTGATAAGGTTGGTCATCGGGGCAGGGATGAGTCCAAATCCAAGCATAACGACGACAAGAATAACGAGAGGGATCATTTCTAAACCACTTATGTCTTTAAGGCCATCCCAACGAGGGTTTCGGGGACCAAAGAATATCTGTTGAGTGACGCGGAGGACATAAATGGCCGTGATCACCACCGCAAGGATGGCGATTGTAGCAAGAACAGGGAACGTCCTGAATGCACCTACAAAGATCAGAAATTCGGACACAAAGTTATAAAAGCCTGGTAGTCCAAGAGAGGCAAGTCCGGTCATAAGGAATAGGGTTGCTGCCCGTGGCATTTGATGGGCAAGTCCACCGAGATCGGCGATCATTCGGGTATGTGTCCGTTGATAAATGAGCCCTACTAAAGCAAAAAATAGGGCGGCCATGATCCCATGAGCGAACATTTGAGCCGCTGCCCCCGTTAATGAAACCGTATTCATGGCCGCTAGCCCCATCAGGACATAGCCCATGTGACTGATCGAGGAATTGGCCACAACATACTTAAGGTCTTTCTGTACCATGGCCACGAACGCGATATAGATACAATTGACCACGGCGATGGTGGCGATCAACGGGGCCCAGAAGGCGGCTCCGAGCGGGAACAAACCGATCCCGATCCGGATCAATGCGTACCCACCCAGCTTCATAATGACGCCTGCAAGGAGCATGCTTATGGCGGTTGGTGCACTTGAATGTCCATCGGGTGTCCATCGATGAAGCGGCCACAGAGGAATGATGACACCAAAACCGATAAGCAATAGAAGAAAGATGACCTTTTGAAAAGGAGCCGAATAGGTCAAGGTTGCTAAATGGGTAAGATCTAGGGTGGTGGTTTGAAGATAGATCATCATCATTGCAATTAAGGCAAAAGCGCTGCCTGTGAGCAGGTAGAGGGTATATTTGATCGCACTGTATTCTTTTTTCCCGCTACCCCAGACATGGATCAAAACAAATTTGGGGATGACCGCAATTTCAAGGAAAATGAACATAACCAAAAAGTCGAGAGAAAGAAAAACGCCAAATACACCCGCGACCAGAATAAACATATAGATAAAGAATTCTTTAACGCGTTCTTGAAAATTCCAACTGACGAGGATCCCTGTGAACCAAATAATCGACGTCAGTAGAACCATGCTCAAACTGAGTCCATCTACGCCTAAACGAAAATTAATCCAAAAAGACGGTATCCATGGGATGCTCTCGACAAATTGCATGCCCGAAACACTCTTATCAAAGACGAAGTAGAGGTGAATCGAAAGGGCCAATCCCAATAGCCCAACTATAGCTGATGTCCACTTTATGAGTGATTGATGCTTTGAAGGGATGAGGATAAGGGTAAGGGCTCCTATTAAGGGGATAAGAATGAGTGAATATAGGTGCATTTAACGAACCCCCCAGATGGTCATGGCTGCGATGGCAATAAATAGAACTAAAGCATATTGCTGTAATCGTCCGGTTTGAAATAAGCGTAATTGAACCCCTGATGAACGAATTAGTGTGGCCGTACCGTCAAATAATCCATCGATAAGGATATGATCGATAAAGTTAAACACTTTACCTAGACCCAGCAAGCCTTTATTAAAGAGCCATCCATATATCTCATCAATATAATATTTCTTCAGCAGTAGGGTGTGTGCTCCTTTGAATCGTTGAGCTAATTTGTCGGCAGAAATCTGCTGTTTGGAATAAATGATCCATGCGAACAAGATCCCACTCATTGCGGCGAGACTCGATAAAACGGCAATAGACCAATGGATGACGGGAACCTCTGGCTCTTTAAAGAAAAGAAAGGTGCTAAAACTCATGCCAGTCCATTGATAGAACCAAGGTGTGTTGACGAGGCCTGCAATGATCGAAAGAATCGCCAATATCAATAAAGGAAGCGTCATTGTCCAAGAGGATTCATGTGCATGATGGCCAGATCGATTGTCTCCAAAGAGTGCGATAAAGATGAGACGGAACATATAAAAGGCCGTTAAGAAAGCAACGAGGGTGCCTAAAATAAATAACCCCATAAAATGATGTTGAAGGGTAACCGTCAAGATTTCATCTTTGCTCCAAAAACCCGCGAGGGGGAAAATGCCTGAAAGAGCCAACGAGCCTATGACGAATGTCCACACGGTGATCGGCATCTTTTTGACTAACCCGCCCATATTAAAGATGTCTTGATCGTGAACGGCATGGATGATGCTGCCCGCTCCAAGAAAGAGAAGCGCTTTAAAGAAGGCGTGTGTTGTGAGATGAAACATACCTGACGTCATACTGCCAACGCCGAGTGCCATCATCATATAGCCTAATTGACTAAGCGTAGAGAAGGCCAAAATGCGTTTGATGTCTCGTTGAACAAGCGCGATCGTCGCGGCAAATAAGGCGGTAAATCCGCCGATATAGGCAATGACGATCATAACCGAGTCTACACTGGCAAAAAGAATGTATCCCCTTGCCACGAGATAGATACCGGCTGCGACCATGGTGGCTGCATGAATGAGCGCACTAATGGGGGTTGGGCCTTCCATCGCGTCCGGAAGCCAAACATGAAAAGGAAACATGGCTGACTTGCCCATCGGACCCAGAAAAACAAGAAGGCCTAAGATCAATAATACAAGGGTGTTTTGATGCAGACTGATGACCGTCGAGAGTTCGGCAAAATTGAAGGTGCCAAAATGGGTGAATAGCCCAATGATCCCGACCAAGAATCCAAAGTCAGCCCATCGATTGGTGATAAAGGCTTTTTTGCTCGCATCTGCAGCCGCGGGTTTGAAAAACCAAAACCCGATGAGTAGGTAGGAGCATAATCCAACGAGTTCCCAGAACACAAACGTTTGAAAGTAATTATTGGAGATGACGAGGCCAAGCATCGAGAAGGTGAATAAAGAGATATAAGCGAAATAGCGAGAGAATCCATCATCCCCTTTCATATAGCCGATGGAGTAGAGCAGAACCAAGGTGGCGATAAGGGTGACGATTAAACACATAACTGCCGCGAGGGGATCCATTAAATAGCCCATCTGTAGGGTTAGAACGGTTTGCTGATTGGCGGTAAGCGTTAGCCAGTTGATAAAGGTTTCCGTTGTTTTGGGGGATTGGATCTTTTGGATCAAGATCGAGATAGCCAGAAAAAGAGAGCCTAAAGAGAAGCTTGTCGCGACAATGGCGCTTAGTAGCTTGAACCGATAGGTTATGCCAACAATGATCAAGAAGGCGATCAAGGGTAGCGTGGGAATAAGCCATGTGAATTGATCCATTACCATTTTAAGATGTCCATTTCATCAATCGCCACTAAATGGCGTTGCCGATACAGTGACAAGATGATCGCAAGGCCCAGTGAGACCTCTGCGGCGGCTACACCAATGATAAAGATCGCAAAGACTTGACCGATGACCTGACTCGGCGCCATGAAGTGATTAAAGGCAACTAAGTTGATATTGATGGCATTTAACATAAACTCGATGCCCATTAATACTGCGATGGCATTCTTTTTTGTGATCACACTGTATACACCAATACAAAATAGCGCGGCCGCAACCAAAAGATAATGCGAGAGTCCGATCATTTGGGTTCCTTTCCGATGAGGATCGCACCCAGAATGGCGATCAGGAGCAAAATGCCAAGGGCTTCGAACGCAACAATATATTGTAAAAGAAAGGCTTGAGCGATGGCGATGATATTTTGTGGTGGACTTTCAAGCGGAGGCGAAGGAAAACGGGTGTAAGTGATCGACCGGGCGAGAAGCCCGAATAGTCCAAGCGCTGTTACCAGTCCGATCGTTTTATAACGATTGGGTAGATTGCTTTCTTCGATGGAACCTTTTCGGGTAAGCATAACACCAAAGACCAGTAGAATAGCGATGGCGCCAACATAGACGAGGATTTGAACCATGGCCAGATAATCGGCTTGAAGAAGGAGATACAACCCTGCCACAGCGAAAAAGGACCCCATCATGAGTAGTGCGCTATGGATCAGATTGGTAGAGATGACCGTGCCCAGTGCAAATGCTAGCAGGATAGCCGAAAAGAGATAAAATAAGATGATCATACTGTGGGCTCCTTGTATGTCCAACAAAGAAGCGAGGTGTTTTTCTTATAATAAGCGGGGGTGAAGGATGGCTTCATCTCGATCGCTGATGTCGGGCACGCCTCAACGCATAAGCCACAATAGAGACAATAGCCTACACTCATTCGATATTGATCGATCCGGCGTTTTCCCTCAGCCGTTTTGTCTGTGGTGATCTGGATGACTTTGTTGGGACAGGCTAAGGCGCAAAGGGTGCAGGCGGTGCATTTATCTATAGAGAACTGAAAGTCGCCACGGGTCGCTTTGGGTAGATCAGGGTAGACCTCGGGGTAGCGCTGTGTAATTTTTCGACTGAAAAAGCGTTTAGCGGTGATAAAGAGTCCTTTAATGAGCCACATTTAGTCTACCTCATCCATTGTTGTATCGTGGGCCACGCTTTGATCATAAAACCGGTCGCTAGAATGTTGAAAAGTGATAACGGGATCAGAAATTTCCAGTTGAGTTTCATCATTTTGTCCATCCGAATACGGGGCAATGTCCATCGTATCCACATATAGACCATGATCATCGCATAGACTTTGCCGATAAACCATATCCATGAGGGGAAAAACGGGCCTTGGTAACCGCCTAAAAAGAGCGTGACGCCCAAGATCGAGAGACTAAATAAATTGGCATATTCGGCTAAATAGAAGAACGCAAATTGCATGCCCGAGTATTCGGTGTGATAGCCGGCGACCAGTTCTTGTTCAGCCTCCGGTAGATCAAAGGGAGCTCGGTTAAGTTCGGCGATACTTGCAATGAGGAAGATCATAAAGGCGAGGGGTTGAACATGAATAAACCAGAGTCTTGCCTGAGCATTCACGATATCGACAAGGTTCAGTGACCCGACGAGCATGATAATACCGATCATTGAGAAGATAAGCGGGATCTCATAGCTGATCATCTGAGCTACGGTTCGCATGCCACCGAGAAGAGAATATTTATTGTTTGAGCCCCAACCGGCCATAATGATGGAGATCGTTGTGGTTGATGAAATGGCCACAAAATATAGCAAGCCGATATTTAGGTTGACCAGCACCAAGCCTTTTCCAAAAGGAAGGATGGGGTAAAGTAATAGGGCAGGGACAAAGCATATCGCAGGGGCCAAAAGAAAGACCCATTTGTCGGTTGCAGTGGGACGTATAACCTCTTTGCCCAGAAGCTTGACCGCGTCAACGACACTTTGAAGAAGTCCAAACGGACCGACTCGATTGGGACCTAAACGTTCCTGAAAAAAGGCACTCATTCTTCGCTCCAACCAAACAATGAACATGACGTTGATGATGATAAACAAAAGAATAAAGACAAAATAGCAAAGGATCACGATGACGTCCGCGATTATTCCGGTGATGTGAAGCAATGCAAGGAAGTTGAAGAGAAATTGAGTCATTTTAGCGGTCCACTTCTCCAAGGACAAAATCAAGTGATGCCAGCAAGGCAATAAAATCTTGGATCAGCATGCCCTTTGCGATCTCGGGAATAATGCCAATGTTAACAAAGGACGGGGCGTGAATATGAAGCCGATAGGGGGATTTGCTGCCATCACTGACCAGATGGAACCCCAGAAGCCCTTTGGCTCCTTCAATCTGATGAAAGGTCTCACCGGCCAAGGGTTTGATGACGCGAGGGACATCACCCATAAGGGTTCCTTCAGGGATCGATTGAAGAACTTGTTCAATGATGCGAAGGCTCTGAATGATCTCAAGGATACGGATATAGTAGCGATCATAGCAGTCACCTGTTTGGAGGACCGGAATATCAAAGTCGAAACGATCATAAAGTCCATAAGGTGACTTTTTGCGAAGATCAAAGTGGACACCACTGGCACGGAGATTAGCCCCCGTAAGTCCGTAATCGATTGCTTGATCGGCAGAAATGATGCCGACACCTTTTGTGCGGTCGATAAAAATCTGATTAAAGGAAACGAGGTCATTGAAGTCTTTAAGTCGGCCGTAAAAACTGTCGAGGAACGACCGGATCGCGGACATAAAGGTGTCGGGGATGTCTTTGGAAACCCCGCCGATCCGAGCGTAATTGGTGGTTAAACGTCCGCCAAATGTCATCTCGAAAAGATCGAGTATTTTTTCTCTGTCCGCGAAGGCGTACATCCATCCGGTAAATGAGTTTAAGTCTAGTGCCATACTGGACACGCAAACAAGATGGCTGGCAATACGTGAGAGCTCACCAAATAGGACACGAAGGTATTGCGCCCGTTCGGGGACAACAATCTGCATGTGCTTTTCGATCGTTTGGGTATAGGCGATATTGTTTAGAACGCCTGCAAGGTAGTCGAGCCGATCTGTATAGGGAGCGAACTGAGGATAAGTTAGGGTTTCGGCTAGTTTCTCGATGCCCCGATGGAGGTATCCGATTACATTTTCAGCGTGGACAATTTTCTCGCCATCAAGGGTCAAGATGACACGGTATACACCATGGGTGCTTGGGTGTTGAGGGCCCAGATTGAGCGAGAATTCTTGGGTAATGAGTCGATCTGTTGTCATGAGAGACTCTGCCGGTTAACGGACTGAAGGACAAAGGATTTGCGTAAGGGAAATTCTGTAAAATCGTCAGGATTAAGAATGCGCTTTAGGTAAGGATGTCCGTCAAAGGTGATGCCAAACATATCGTAGACTTCTCTCTCTTGGACATTAGCGGCTGACCATATGGATACAATAGAAGGGACTCTCGATGAAGACTTGGATACATTGACTTGAACCGTTACCATGTCCGCGGACTTTGTGGACATTAAATGATAGACCATCTGGTAATGGTCGGGATAATCGACAGCGGTTAGCAAGGCCAATAGGTTAAATCCATGGCGTGTTCTTAAGGTCGAAAGAAGGGAAATGAGTTGATCCTGAGTAATGATCAGTGCTGTTGTGTCCGTGGACAAAAGAAGCTTGTCTTTATAGATGGGTTGTAGCTCGTTGAATAATGCTGCGATGTTCATTTAAGGTTTGCTCGATCCTTTGTTGAGAGTTGAAGCATGTTTTTTATTTTCAGCAATCCTTCGATCAAGGCTTCCGGACGAGGTGGACATCCTGGAATATAGACATCAACGGGAATAATTTTGTCGACACCACCCAGAACACTATAGGAATCGACAAAAGGACCACCGGTCATAGCGCAGCTACCCATCGCGATCACGTATTTAGGCGAGGGCATCTGATCGTATAATCGTTTAACGAGGGGAGCCATCTTATGGGTAACCGTTCCGGCGATGATCATTAGATCCGCTTGACGAGGGGACGGACGAAAGACTTCATAGCCGAAGCGAGAAATGTCATAACGAGCACCGCCCGTGGCCATCATCTCGATCGCACAACACGCTAAGCCAAACGTGACCGGCCATAGGGAATAGGAGCGGCAATAATCGAGTGCTCGATCAACCGTTGTGACGAGT
>CAIWAN010000037.1 GCA_903910705.1 uncultured Candidatus Marinamargulisbacteria bacterium | reverse complement strand
ACCCCCACAATGCGCATCCCCTCGGCGCGCCCCCCCAGCCCCCGCGCCGGAGGGGATGCCTCAGCCACACATACTGAACTGCTTTGCTTTTCCATAACATGCCTCCTCTTATTTCAGCCTTGCCTGAAACGGTTTTGATGGAAAAGGCACACCAGGAAAAAGAGGGGATGTCAAAGAATAATTTAATCTATTTGAGGAGATGCAAGATTCGTTATCATAGAAAGGTTATTTATGGTAAGCGACTTCACCAGCGTGAATCGTAATGAAACCCTAAAACAAATCCGGATATTCCTTTATAGGAGCTACCCGCTGTCTCATATCAACAATACTTGATATAATCAAAAATAATGAAGAAAACCGAGCTAAAACAAGGCCTTAAACTTACTGGTCCAATTTTCAACGAGCCCGTTGAGGTTATTCTTTCCGTCCCTTTTGGTAATGCCGTTAAGTTATATGCCAAGGGTCTGAATACTTCGATGACGTACGACCCCATTTTAACCGACGAGCAGATTGATATGTTAACTACGTTGAACGACCAGATAACGTACTCAGGGAACGCCAAAAAATTCCGACTGAATATTGAAGCTCTTAGGCTTGGCCTCGCGTATGAATATGACCCATATTTCAGCCTTTCAATCGCTAGGATAGACCCGTTGCCTCACCAGTTAGAAGCGGTCTATGACTATTTTTTAAAACTTCCCCGCATTCGCTTTCTCCTTGCTGATGACCCTGGTGCTGGAAAAACCATCATGGCGGGGCTTCTTATTAAAGAGCTGAAGATACGCGGTCTTATTAAGCGTATTTTGATTGTTGCCCCCGCCAACTTGACCTTCCAATGGCAGAGAGAAATGAAGGATAAATTTCGTGAGGATTTCAAGGTTATTCGAGGTGATGTTCTCCGTGCGAATTACGGTAGCAACCCCTGGCAGGAAGAAGACCAGGTCGTAACCTCTGTATCATGGGTATCTGTCATTGAGGATGCGAATCAAAGTCTTCTCAGAAGTCGCTGGGATCTAATTATTGTAGATGAGGCACATCGAATGAGTGCCTATAGCAGTGACCGCACGACCATGGCCTATAAGTTAGGCAAGGAACTTTCCAAAATGACAGATCATTATCTGTTAATGACGGCAACTCCCCACAAAGGTGACCCTGAGAACTTTCGGTTATTCCTCGAGTTACTCGATGCAGATGTCTATGGAGATATCGCAAGCCTGAATAAAGGGATGCTTCAGAAGTATGCGCCCTACTACCTGCGCCGCGTGAAAGAGGCGCTTGTTTCTTTTCCGGATCCAGTGACCGGCGAGGTGAAACAACTCTTCACCAAACGCAATGTAAATACGGCGGGGTTCAAACTAAATGACGATGAGTATGAGTTCTATGATGAGTTGACTCAATATGTTGAGGATCAATCGATAAAAGCAGCCGAAGCAGATACGGTTCAAGGACGAGTAATAGGGTTTACGATGGCTATGCTACAACGACGTTTTGCCTCAAGTATCTATGCTGCACGCCGCAGTCTTGAGCGTATGAGGGATAAGCGGCAACACATACTGGATGACCCTGAAGCATATCGAAAAGAACAGATGCTCAAGAAGATCCCTGATGATTTTGAAGATCTTCCTGATGAAGAACAACAAGATATTATGGCTAAGCTTGAAGAAGCTGTTGCCTCCGTTGATCCTGCAATGTTGCGTGAAGAGATAATCCGTCTGGAAAAACTTATTAAAGATGCCTTACATCTTGAAGCAAAAGAAATTGAGACCAAACTTACAAAACTCAAGGATGTAATGACCAAGGAAGGCCTATTTAAAGATCCGAAGATGAAATTGCTTATTTTCACAGAGCACAAAGATACTTTAGATTATCTTGTTAAAAAACTCCAAGAGTGGAACTTGTCCGTAACCCAGATTTGCGGCGGCATGAAGATTGGTGACCGCGATACCCCCGGTACACGTATTTATGCAGAACGAGAGTTCCGTGAAACCTGCCAAGTTTTGGTAGCCACTGAAGCAGCAGGTGAAGGCATCAATCTTCAATTTTGCTGGTTTATGATAAATTACGATATTCCTTGGAACCCCATGCGGCTTGAGCAGCGAATGGGCCGCATCCACCGTTATGGACAAGAGAAGGATTGTTTAATTATTAACTTCGTCTCCACTAATACCCGTGAAGGCCGCGTTATGGATAAATTGCTGAGTCGGATCAAGGAGATTGAAATTGATTTGGATCCTAATAAGACCGGCTCGGTTTTCAACGTTATGGGTGAAGTTTTTTCAGCGAACCTATTAGAGAAAATGCTACGGGACATGTATGCAAGGAATGCTACTGAAAAGGTCATCACAGACCGCATCGTTAAAGAAGTGGATATTGAGCGTTTTAGAAGTATCACAAAGTCCACACTTGAAGGCTTAGCCAAACGTGAACTCAATTTATCCGTTATCCTAAGTAAAGCCGCTGAAGCAAAAGAGCGCAAGTTGGTCCCTGAAGTGATCGAAGATTTTTTCATTCAGTCCGCTGATTATGTAAGCATCAGTCCAAAACAGATTTCTGATAACGCGCACATTTACCGCGTTGGGACCCTTAATCGTACCCTAATAAATCTTGGGAATACCTTAGAGCAAAAGTATGGCAAGCTTGGACGAGAGTATAGTAAGGTTGTCTTCGACAAAGAATATCTGAAAAAAGATGCCACGCTGGAATGGGTGACGCCAGGACATCCGCTATTTGAGGTTGTTCGTTCACAGATACTCGAAACAACGAAGGGCGATGTTATAAGTGGTGCTGTTTTCTACGATGTCTATCGAAAACTTGCAGCCTCGTTAGAAGTATATACTGCTACTATCGTTGATGGGCGAAATAATGTGCTCCATCGAAGACTTTTTGTGGTTGAAACCCAACTAGATGGTACGATGACACTTCGGCAACCAACCTTATTCCTTGATTTGATCCCGGCTGTACCACCTTTAAAAATGCCTGAACTTCAGAAACGTGTCACTCAGACTGAGCAGGAAGTGTTTTTAATTGAAAAAGCGTTAAACCCTCTTCTTTTTGAGGTCTCTAAGGAGAGAGAAAAAGAGGTTGGCATTATTAAGGCACACCTTGAACTGAGTTTGAATGAACTCATCAAACGTGAAAATATTCGTTATGCTGAGGTGCTTGAAAGACAAGAAAAAGGCGACCTCTCAACAGGCACGCAGCAGGCCTTACGAAACTCAGAAGAACGATTAGATGAGTTATCAAATCGGTTAGATAATAGGTTGCGGGACCTTGCCATGGAGACTAACTTTGCTATTTCAGATATTCGGCATTTGGGCAGCGCCTGGGTTCTTCCACACCCAGATCAAAACACCACAGAAATGCTTGCGATGCAAAAAAGTGATTTGATAGAAAAGATTGCGGTTGAAGTCGTAATTAAGCATGAAAAAGCACAGGGTCGAGAAGTGTTGAGCGTAGAGAGTGAAAATCGTGGCTTTGATCTTATTTCTCGCAAACCAAATCCACAAGATCCAAAAACAGCCATAGATATTCGCTTTATCGAGGTCAAAGGCAGGGCTGGAGTTGGCGAAGTAGCTCTTACCTATAACGAGTACAAAACTGCTGAGCGACTGAAGAAGGATTACTGGCTCTATGTTGTGTATAATTGTAATCAAAACCCTCGGGTTCATATCATCCAGGATCCTGCTACCCGTTTGGATTGGGAGCCTCTGGTTAAGATTGAACATTATCACGTCGGTGCGGAAAAAATCCTTGAGGAAGGCAAACAATGACGCAGTATTCAGAAGCCGAATTACAGAGCCTTTCTCACGAGTTGCTTCTTCAATCTCGGGAGACAGAATGGGTTGAGTTTAAGCAAAACAATGAAGCACCTGAGGATATAGGTGAATACATATCTGCTTTATCAAATAGTGCCGCCCTCTACCGAAAGCCAAGTGGGTATTTGCTTTGGGGAATAACGGATGATACACATGAAGCCGTTGGAACAACCTTTAATCCCTTTCAGACCAAGGTAGGGAACGAGGAACTCCTTAATTGGTTAACGAGGCTTCTTAATCCTCAGGTTCATTTCAGTTTTAATCAGGTCACTTACAAGGGGGTTCCCCTCGTACTACTTGTAATTGATGCCGCGATGAAACAACCCATCCAATTTCACGGGGCTGAGTATATTCGCGTTGGCACTTATAAAAAAAGATTGAAAGAGCATCCGGAACTTGAACGGGAATTATGGCGGCTCTTTGAGGAAACACCATGGGAAGAACGCCCGGCTTTAAACCCCGTTTCAGGAGAAGAAATCTTGCAGTTATTGGATTATCCTGGTTATTACCAACTCTTTAAACTGCCCTTGCCAGAAAAAAAAGACATACTTACAAGATTCGAAGAAGAACGACTAATTATCAAATTACCTACCGGACTGTGGAGCATCTCCAATTTGGGAGCGTTATTATTTGCACATAATTTAGAACAGTTTCCCCGCTTGGGACGCAAAGCCTTAAGAATAATTCAATATCAGGGGATAAGCAGGTATCAGACGCTCAGGGAGGAGCCACTTTTAAAAGGATATGCAGTGGGGTTCAGCGAAATGATTGAGGTTATTAATCGTATTTTGCCTAAAACAGAAAACATACAGGTCTTAAGAGAGAATTTGACCCCTTATCCTGATTTGGCTATTCGAGAATTAGTAGCAAATGCTTTAATTCACCAAGACTTTGATATCACTGGAACTGGCCCGATGGTTGAAATTTTTGACAACCGTATGGAAATTACTAATCCGGGCGTTCCTTTGATAGGAACAGAGCGTTTCTTGGATAGCCCACCCCGTTCTAGGAACGAAAAATTGGCCGCGCTATTACGCAGACTAGGTATTTGTGAAGAAAGAGGTAGTGGGATTGATAAGGTGGTCTTTGAGATTGAGCGGAACAAGTTGCCTGCACCTATCTTCGAGTTGATTCAACAGAACGTTCGAGCAACCTTATTTTCCTACAAAGAGTTTAAGGCTTTGGATCGCGAGGAACGCATCATGGCAACCTATCTTCATGCATGTTTGAAGTATGTCGAGAGGGAGTATGTAACCAATGCCTCATTAAGGGAGCGTTATGGCATAGACCCCAAAAATAGTGCAATTATTTCCCGAATTATCAACGAGGCTGAGGCTGCTCACAAGATTAAGCCAGTTGATACAGATAGTAAGTCAAGAAGGCATGCCAAGTATTGGCCAAACTGGGCATGAATTCTTATTTGATGGCTATTTGATGGTTATTTGATTTAGGGCCCTAATTACTTTGTACAAGGGCATAAAAATGGATTGTAGCGTCTTTAAGTGGCCTATCTTATTTGATGGCTATTTGATGAAAGAGGAATAAATGACAGAAACAAAACGAATCCAATACCCCAAACGTCTTATTGAAGTTGACTTGCCGATCAAACGTATCTCTGCACATTCACGGCGCGAGAAAAGCATTCGCCACGGGCATATTTCTACCCTGCATATCTGGTGGGCCAGGCGCCCACTTGCAGCGTGTCGGGCTGTTTTATGTGCCTCTCTCTGGCCTGACCCGGCTGATCCGCTATGCCCTGAAGCCTTCCGTAAGGTAGCTCGTGAACAGATGAAACTTTGGGTGACTGATAATTTGGGGCTGCTAGGCCAAGAGAGCTATAAACGCTTTGTAGTCCTACAGAAGGATTTATCGAAACTTAATGACAATATCCAATTGCGCCACATGTTACTAGATTTTATCGCCGACTTTGCAAATTGGGATAATTCTACTGTCAAAGCGTATTTGGAATCAAGTCACACTCTCACACAGAGTGCGCATGAAGCCTTGGGCGGTGTTTCTGGTACTAGACCGCTCGTGTTGGATTCATTCTCAGGTGGAGGTTCAATCCCTATTGAATCTCTGCGAGTTGGGGCAGACGCCTTCGCAAGCGATTTGAACCCAGTTCCGGTCCTTCTTAATAAGGTTATTTTGGAATACATTCCAAAATACGGACAGCGTTTAGCTGATGAAGTGAAAAAGTGGGCCGAATGGATAAAGACTGAAGCTGAAAAGGATTTAAAAGATTATTACCCAAAAGACCCAGACGGAGCTACTCCGATTGCATATTTATGGGCTAGGACTGTCAATTGTGAAGGTCCAACCTGTGGCGCGGAGATACCACTAATTCGCTCGTTGTGGTTAGCGAAAAGAACCGAAGGGTCAATAGCAGTAAAACTTATAGCTCGGGATAAGCATATTGATTTTGAAATTATTCATAATGCAAAAGGAACAGAAGTGTCAGAAGGTACGGTAAAGAGAGGCAATGCTATCTGTCCATGTTGTGGGTATACTACACCAGTTGCGTCAGTTAGGAGACAATTGAAAGAACAAAATGGCGGTGCTGATTCCAGTCGTTTGTTTTGTGTAGTAATTCTACGTGGCGGGAAGAAGAACTATCGGTTACCCTCATTACAAGATATCAGAGCACTGGAAATGATTGATAAATCATTTAAGCGAGAGGATATTTTGCCCTCAGTTCCGCTACCGCTTATGAGTGGTGTGTTTAATGTTCCCATTTATGGCATCACTCGATGGGATTTGTTGTTTTCTCTAAGGCAACTAGTTAGTGCGCACATTTTATCGCAGAAATTGTCATTACTTGATTCGTTAATAGAAGACCCAATGTTGAGGCAGGCATTACGCGTGTGCCTTGCGATATCGATAAACAAATATCTTGATTTTAGAACAACACTATGTGGATGGATAAGTGGTGGCGAAAAAATTGGGCACACTTTTGGTCGGCAAGCACTCGGGATGATTTTTGATTGGGTTGAAGGTCCTTGTTTTGGTGATGTTAGTGGGAGCTGGGAAAGAACTACGGGATTTGTATGTGAGTTTATTGAGCATGAAGCAGTTGCTTCAAAAACAACAGGTTCTTCACAACAGTTTCCTGCTCAACAGCTTGGATTGCCTGACGATAGCGTAGACGCGTTCATAACAGACCCACCATATTATAATGCCGTCCCATACGCTGACCTTTCCGATTTCTTTCAAATATGGTTCAACAAAAACCTTAATAAAGATCTGCCTCAACTTTTTAGTAAAGAAACAACCGATAAAACCATGGAACTTTGTGAAATGGCAGGATGGGATTCAGTCCGTTATTCTCACAAGGATTCTAGGTTTTATGAAGAAGGTATGACTCTTGCTTTTGAGGAAGGTCGACGATGTTGCAAGCCTGAAGGAATAAGTGTTGTCGTGTTTGCACATAAAACCACTTCCGGGTGGGAAAGTCTCCTCTCTGCATTAATTAAAGCTGGATGGATTGTTACCGGTTCATGGCCAATAGATACTGAGAGAGAAGGTCGTCTCCGAGCGATGGGTTCAGCCGCACTGGCCTCATCAGTCCATCTTGTTTGTCGTCCCCGTGAAAACCCGGATGGTTCTTTGCGCATGAATGATATTGGTGACTGGCGCGATGTGCTAGCTGAGCTGCCCGGGAGGCTACGCGAATGGATGCCAAGACTACATGATGAAGGTGTTGTTGGCGCAGATGCAATTTTTGCTTGTCTCGGGCCTGCTTTAGAAATATTTTCTAAATATTCTCGGGTTGAAAAAGCCTCAGGGGATGTGGTGACCTTAAAGGAATACCTTGAACATGTGTGGGGCGCAGTGAGTAAAGAAGCACTAAACATGATCTTTTCTGGTGTTCATGCTGAAGGACTTGAAGAGGATGCACGTTTAACGGCAATGTGGCTTTGGACCTTATCGACAGCTGACGATGACAACTCTGACCTTGCTTCAAAGAGCGACGACTCGGGTGATGATGAGGACGGATCCTTCTCGAAGATATCTATTAACACTGGCTTTATGCTGGAATACGATACTGCACGAAAAATAGCTCAGGGGTTAGGGGCAAACCTTGACCAGTTAAAGAACCTCATTGAGGTCAAGGGCGACAAAGCAAGGCTTTTGCCCGTTGGCGAACGCGCCGCATACCTGTTTGGAAAAGAGAACACTCAACTTAAGGCTCCTAAAAAAGAAAAAGCGAAACAACTCTCCTTATTTGATGCACTTGAGGAAGTGTTTGAAGAAAGCCAGATACTAGTTGGTGGAATACCGCCAGTTGGAAAAACACAACTCGATAAGATTCACCAATCCATGCTTCTTTTTGCCTCTGGCCGAAGTGAAGCACTCAAGCGCTTCTTGGTAGATGGAGGTGTTGGGCAAGATGTAAAGTTTTGGCAGCTGGCTCAGGCACTATCAGCACTTTATCCGCCACAACTTGAAGAAAAGCGTTGGGTAGATGGCGTACTCACGCGAAAGAAAGGACTGGGCTTCTAAATGACAATTAAACCCTGGTACAAGGTAGTAACCCCGAGAGAGGACTTAAGGGAAGGCCGGCCGCTGGATGCCTCAGAATTTGCTGTTCATCTGGATCATGTCCGCAAGGGTAATGCTCACGAAGATTATAAAAACCCTAAACGCTTTATGGAGCGGACGTTTCTTACTCAGAACCTGACACTTTTAGCAGGTGAGGTGCTACGGAGGCTCTCGGGTGAGACCACTGAAACCTCGGCCGTCTTTAACATGAGCACCCAGTTTGGCGGAGGTAAAACCCATGCACTGACGTTGCTATACCACTTAGTCAACTCGGGTGAGGCTGCTAATAAATGGCCAGGGGTTAGCAAGCTTCTTAGTGAGGCCAAAATTAAGTCAGTTCCAAAAGGAGAAACAGCCGTTTTTGTCGGAACAGACTTTGATTCTCTCCAAGGCCGAGGTGGCGATGATGGCACACCTCTGCGCAAGACGCCGTGGGGTGAGATTGCATTCCAATTAGGCGGTGCGGCAGCCTTCGAGGTGATAAGACAGCATGATGAGCGTGGTGAGGCGCCGGGGGGAGATGTCATACGCAAACTTCTTCCTAAAGACAAACCTTGTTTAATACTTATGGACGAGGTTATGAACTGGGTCAGCCGGAACCGAAGAGATCAACTACATAATCAATTTTATAATTTTTTACAGAATCTATCCGAAGCGATCCGAGGCGAGAAGAATCTTGTTCTAGTTGTCTCCATTCCTAAATCCGAAGTCATCGAAATGACACAGGAAGATGAAGCGGACTACAATCGGCTTAAACATATGCTCAATCGCTTGGGTAAAGCTATCGTAATATCTGCAAACCATGACATTCCCGAAATTATCCGTCGACGACTCTTTGAATGGGATCCTCAAGCTGTTCGTCACGATGGGAGAATCCTTTTATCGAAAGACGCAATCGATGCCTGTAACCTATACGCGGATTGGGTTCAGGAAAACCGCCAGTTGTTACCAACTTGGTTTCAAGTTGATAACGCTCGCCAAGAATTTTCAGCCGCGTATCCTTTTCATCCAATAGTCTTGTCAGTTTTTCAACGGAAATGGGCATCTTTGCCTCGATTTCAGCAGACACGCGGAGTTCTTAGACTCTTGGCTCAATGGGTCTCGCAAGCCTACCAGCAGGGTTTTAAAGGCGCACAGGCTGATAGCCTTATCGGCCTAGGTTCTGCTCCTTTGCAAGACTCTTTGTTTAGGCGTGCTGCCTTTGAACAGTTGGGAGAGGACCGTCTTGAAAGTGCGATTATAGCGGATGTGGCGGGGAACGACTCATTTGCACACCGGCTCGATAAGCTGGCAGTCGACTCTATCAAGAAAACTCGGCTACACCAAAAAATAGCGACTGCCATATTCTTTGAATCCAGTGGCGGACAGCAACAGAAAGATGCAACCGTCCCTGAAATACGCCTGGCAGTGGGTGAGCCGGAAATAGATATTGCAAATATTGAGAGCGTTCTTGAAGAGTTGACCCAGCAATGCTACTACCTGCGGATGGATAAGAA
Source organism: uncultured Candidatus Marinamargulisbacteria bacterium (assembly GCA_903910705.1). Taxonomy (GTDB): domain Bacteria; phylum Margulisbacteria; class Riflemargulisbacteria; order GWF2-35-9; family GWF2-35-9; genus CAIWAN01. Next base: position 2,223 of record CAIWAN010000037.1, on the reverse strand, counting down.
TCATTATCGCTTCAGTGTGACTCCAAACCTTAATCGGATGCTGGCAGACCGCCGTTCAAATATATCTCCTGAGCGGATAGCTGAGTTGATAAAAGAACAGATCCAAAAAGTTTTCACTGCTATGGATAATGTGGAGAGAGTGTTTTTTCCAGATAAAAGCATCCAGATCGCGGACAGACCGGCTGTAACTTTGGTTGTTCTGCCCCCAGACAGAATGGTTGGGGATGAGAAGACTCTGTCTTTTATTGATGCTAATACTAAAGAATATGGCACCTCCAGTCGCTGTTTTAAAACAGCGTTGTTCTGGATGGTCGCAGACAACACATCGGCGTTGCAGGAAGATGCGCGCAAACTACTAGCCTGGGAAGACATTGATGAAAACGATTCAGGTTCACTCGATGAAGCAGAGCAACGTTTGTTGCCTGAGAATATTAAAAAGGCTAAGCGGGACTTGCTGGAAACCATCTGGAGAACCTACAAAAATATCGCCTTCCTTGGTCGAGAAAATCAGATAAAGGTCATAGATCTTGGCTTAACCCATTCGAGCTCAGCGGCAAGCCTTACATCCTATATAATCCAAGAGCTAAAGCGCATCGAAGAGATTACGGATACTGTCAGTCTACGCTCGATTACAAGGAATTGGCCGCCAGCGTTAACAGAATGGAGCACTAAGTCGCTTCGGGATGCTTTTTTTGCTTCGCCTTTGTTCCCACGACTTTTGAACACGAATACACTGAAAGATACTATTAGCCAGGGGGTTTTCAGTGGGCAACTAGCTTATGTAGGAAAAAGAGAGAACGGGAAATACGAACCTTTTTATTTTGAGAAAACATTGTCGACAAATGAAATTGAGTTTTCCGAAGACATGTTTATAATCACCGCTGAGACAGCTCAAAAGATGAAGGAGCCACCAGTGCTGACCTTCTTGGAGATAAAACCAAGCCACATCAATGTCCAGCCTGGTCAGAATCAGCAATTCTCAGTAAAAGGTCTAGACCAATATGGACAGGAAGTTGCCCTTGAAGTCGCTACATGGGAATCGGCAGCGGGGACTATTACCGATCAAGGCATTTATTGCGCACCCAACGAAGACGGACAGTACCTTGTGGAAGCAGTCGTTGCAGACAAGCGTGCCACAGCCACGGTTATGGTGCGAACCATCAAGGCGCTGATCTCCGAGCCATCGACTCCGCAATCAACCGGCCAGAAAACCATGACTTGGAGCGGAGAAATCGGACATGCAAAGTGGATGCATTTTTATACCAAGTTCCTTGCGAAACTTATGGGGGCAGGACAGATAAAAATCAGGGTTACAGTTGAACATACTGGCGATGAAGCCATGAGCGCACAAAAACTCGAAGAGGCACGAGCGGGACTTAAAGAGCTGGGCTTGAACGACAATCTATCTTAGTTAAAGGATAGTTGGATGGGTTTTAGTTTAACGTCGTTTTCTGAGAAGACGGCTCTATAACTAAAGACCTGAAGTCCTTCATGCGTAAGTCTTCTAAGCAACGTGCTAAAGGCTGCTTCAAGTACAATCGTTCTTACAAAAGGACTTAAAGAAACAAAATAGTATTGAGCGTTTAACCCTTGCTTTAGTAAAAACTCGAGCTGTTCAAGTTGCTGGAAGGTACGGTTCGAATTTTTATCGGGGAAACAACACTCTTTTTGTAAGGACAGTACACTTTTTACTTCAACTATCGTTGGAACGGGCGTATCTAAAAGAAAATCTGTTTTGTAGCCGTTGATATAAACCTCTTTTTTGATGGCAAGCGGTCTAACCCGGAAGGCTCTCTTTGTCAGCAACATCTGCCCGACAAGAATATTTGCCACCCTCAGATTTAATATGACGTACTGGTTTTTATGCTGAACTGCGAAGAGGCTGTACTCAGTCCTATTCTTTGTTCCCTTGTTCAGGGTAAGCAGAACAGGTTTAGAGTCCAGCTTCATGTATTTGCTTAGCTTGGCTGAGCTTGGCACATAGCATTCGTGTTTAACGCCATCCATCAGGACGCTGCATAAGAATCTGGTTTTGCCTTCAGCAAGAAAAGTCCCGTGTAGAAATTGAGAAGGGAAGTCCATATAAAGGTTATGCAACTTCTTTTCTGTAAAATTAGAATCCATAGTGTTCATGCTGCCTGAAAGAACCTCCTTCCTGACGACCAGTCCTCGTCGATTTCAACGAGTATAGCCGTAACGAGCCTGAGGCAAGAGGCCTCATTT
>CAIWAN010000036.1 GCA_903910705.1 uncultured Candidatus Marinamargulisbacteria bacterium | reverse complement strand
TATAACGGAGAAAACAAGAAAGAAAATGATGAAGGCCTCTGCAATATATAAATATATTAGAGTAGTGATGACATTTGCGTTCATTTGCTTTACCTTTATCTTTTTCCGTGCCGCCTCTATCCAAAATGCCATTTACATTGTTCAACATCTATTCAATGGCTTTGGTGAATTTTTCACCAGACTTTTATGTCGTGATATCTCGTTTATTAACAATCAAATATTTATGCCTATCGGTACGAAGATAGAATTTTTGATCGCTATTATTTCTATTTCAATCCTAATCATCGTAGAATTTGTCCAGAGAAAATTCTCAATTACTCGTATCGTTTCATCATTTAATAGTCCATTTAGAATAAGCATATATAGTTTCATTATATTATCAATTGTTTTTTTTCATGCCAACGCACAGTCAAATTTTATATACTTCCAGTTTTAACAATGCCTGAAATTAAAAAATTTATTTATAAAACGATTACGATAATAATAGTTCTTTTGGTCGTGCTAATATCTATCGAAGTATTTTCTGAATATCTTTTTAATCGATATTCGAAAATATTAATTGATCGCACCCTTGAATCAAAACTAGTACTTTATAAATATGAATTAAAAAAGTCTAAGATCGTTATTTTGGGGGATTCAAAGATGGGGACTGGAGTTAATCCAGAAATAATAAAAAAAATAACTGGCGAGAGTTCTGTAAATCTGGCAGCACCAAGACTCACATTGATCTCATTTTACAGAGCCTTAAAATCATATAAATTGCTAAATACAAAGAGGATTTTTATTCTAAATATTGATCTGTATCACATAAATGATAAGTCATACGACGTCTTAGATCCAAAGTTAAACTGTCTTCAAATGAATCTATTTGAGAGATTGTCTGTATACAAATTTAACTATCCCAATATTTTGTTCTATTGTTTACTTGAAGTGTTATATAAGAAGTCAGCATTAAGTAAAATAAGAACCTTTGATATGAACAGTGACAAGTATAATGGGTTTTCTCCACTACGATCATCTGTTCCAATGAGTGAAATCGTCAAATTACATATGAAGAATGGTAGACCGACCCTTTTCGATAGTTATCTTGAAAGCCCTCAACTAATGGGGGTAAAGAATAGTATTTTTAAAAAGATATTTTCAGAATTCGGGAAAACAAATGACAAATTTATTATTGTTATTATGCCGATTCCGCCTGCATGGTACAACAGGATGGAGAAGACTCAATATTTTTCCAATTATAATCAATTTAAAAATAATCTTGAGGCACAAATAAAATATTATCCAAATATCAGTTTATTAGATTGGCAGAATCCTGCTTTAATTCAATTTGAGGATAATGATTTTGCTGATATATTACATTTAAATGAACAAGGCGCTAATAGATTGACTCGGAAACTTGTAAATGAAAACCTTGGGGGCATTCCAACAAAATGATAGTAATGAGCGATCCCAAAGTTTCTGTCTGTATGACCGTTTTTAATGGAGAAAAATATATTAGGGAAGCTATGGATAGTATCTTGCATCAGACTTTTACAGATTTTGAATTTATTATTGTATTAGATCCATCTCAAGATAAAACCTTCGAAATAATTGATAGTTATCATGATAATCGTATTAAACTTATCCATAATAAACATCGGATCGGATTCATCGCTTCAAAGAATCTATGTTTACATGAGGCCAAGGGTGAGTTTATCGCGATTTTAGACGCTGATGATGTTTCTGTCAGTAATCGTTTATTCAAGCAGTACTCATTTCTTAAAGCAAATCCTTCATTTGGATTATTAGGAGCTCGTGCTGAATATATTAACGAAAAGAGTCAATATATTGGAAAAGCATGGCGATATGGCCTTCGTCCAGAAAGCATAAATACATCGATGATATTTGGGAATTATTTTGTTCACTCATCTATCATGTTAAGAAAATCCGCTATACCCTTAGATCAATATATTTCAGATAGTAATGAAGACTACGATTTATGGTCAAGAATGATACTGTCGGGTATGAAGGTTTGGAGTTTGCCTGATATTTTAGTTAAGTGTCGGGTACATGGGTTTAATCGTACGCTGCAATATGGCAATGATCGGAGTCGCAATGATTGTTATGCGGTTTACAGAAAATTGCTATCGGTCATAGCTATTTTCCCGAATGATAATGACTTATATCTGCATTATTATTTTTCCATAAATAAAATGATCCCTGATCACAACACGATAATAGACCTAAAAGACTGGCTAATTCGACTGATTAAATCTAATGAGCAATCGCCATATTTCAACCATCATTCAATGGAACAAACTATAGTTGAAAAATGGCTTATCGCTTGTTTGAAATCAAAAAAACTTAGTATTCTGAAAAAGTTAATATTATACTTTTCTTTTGAACTCTCAAAATTTGATTTACTTAAATATATGATAAGATATATCCCTTATTATCTAAGATATCGAAGGAATAGAAATATTGGAGATGTGGCACAATGAATAGACGCTTAGGGTTGTTCCTTCAATGGACAAAACATCACCATGATATTAGTTTCTTTGAGATCCTTAAGAAGGTTCTTGAGCCTACTTGCTCGGTCAAAGCCCAAAAACTTATTGCTAACATTAATGAAGAAGGAGAATACAGAGAAATCCATTTTAAAAACATGGTTCGTCCGTTTTACTTTCCTCAAGCATTGCCGTTGCGACTTCTTTTCCAATTTGTTGCTGAGTTGATGTTTAAGGATAGTTGGCATTATTACGAAATTCCCGAAACCACCGTATCTAAAGATGATATTGTCGTAGATTGTGGTGCAGCCGAAGGCATATTCGGTTATTTAACATCCCAGCGATGCAAACATGTATATGCGATCGAGCCGATGCCACTCTTTATTAAAAGCATGATGAAAACATTCCAAAATGATGCGAACGTCACGATCATTCCTGCGGTTTTATCAAATGAGACGGGGAAGGTTTATTGTAGTGAAACGGATCATTCTCTCTATTTTTCTTCTAATAAAACAGATCATTATCAGCAAGAGATCCCTGTTGCGACCATTGATGCTTTATTTTTTGAAAAAGATATTCCTGTGACTTATCTTAAGTTAGACGTTGAGGGATATGAACTTAAAGTCCTGCAGGGCGCTAAACAGTCAATAAAGACGTATCGTCCGACGGTAGTCTGTGCGACGTATCATGAACAAAATATCGCGAATGAGTTGATCGATTTTCTAAAAGGAATACATCCTGATTATAAAATTATTATGAAAGGAATTGAGAATGTTGAAGGAAAGTATGTCCTTCTTCACGCTTATTTATAGGTGAAATACATGAAAACCTACTTTATCGTTGGTGGGGCTGGGTTTATCGGGAGTCACTTGGTGAGAACCCTTCTAAAAGAAGAAGCTGACGCACTCGTTCGTGTTTATGATAATTTCTCGTCAGGTCAAAGATGGCATTTAGAGGAGGTCCTGACCGATAAACGATTGTCCATTATTACCGGTGATGTCAAAGATCTGCCCCTCATGAGTGAATCCATGAAGGAAGCGGATATTGTTTACCATTTTGCCTCAAATCCTGATATATCCAAGGCCATTACTCAACCCGATATCGATTTCTGGGAAGGGACCTACTTAACAAATAACGTTTTAGAGGCCATGCGAGTCAATCAAGTGAAACAACTTATTTATGCGTCAGGAAGCGGTGTCTATGGGGATACAGGTCAGCTTATGGTGCATGAGGATCATCACCCCATGTTGCCCATTTCGACATATGGTGCGAGCAAACTCGCCTGTGAAGCCTTGATCCATTCCTACTGTTATATGTTCGGGATCAAAGCAAGTGCCTTTCGATTCGCCAATGTTGTAGGGCCCAATCAAACCCATGGAGTCGGCTATGATTTTATAAATAAATTAAGGCAGAATCCTCAAGAATTAACAATACTTGGCGATGGAACGCAAGATAAATCGTATATTTTTGTGTCGGATGTTATCCAAGCGATTCGCTTGTTAGAAAAGAAGGCTTTGGCCGGATTTTCGTATTATAATGTGGCCACGATGGATTCAATTACCGTCACGGATATCGCTAAAATTGTTGCTTCGATTATGAATTTAAGCGATGTAAAATTACTTTACACAGGTGGAGACAGAGGATGGAAAGGAGATGTGCCCGTCATTCGATTGAAGTCTGAAAAGATCAGAAGCTTAGGTTGGACGAATGAATTTACAACCGCTGAAGCTATCGAAAAATCGGTCATATCAATGGTGAACAAATGATCATCTCGCGTACGCCAGTTCGGTTATCAATGGGCGGAGGAGGAACCGATCTCGCCTCGTATTATGAAAAACATGAAGGATTTTTGATGGCTGCGGCGATCAATAAATATGTCTTTGTGTCCATTAATAAACGGTTTAATCCGTCTATCCGATTATCTTATTCCAAGACGGAGATCGTTGAGCATGTCGATGAAATTGAGCATCGGATCATTAAAGAAGCTTTAAAGTCACTCAACATAACCAAACAAATCGAGATCGTATCCATCGCGGATGTGCCGGCTAATTCGGGACTAGGAACATCCTCGACATTTACCGTGTCATTATTGAATGGCCTTCATGCTTATAAGAAAGATTATATTTCACTTGAAAAACTGGCCGAGGCAGCTTGCGATATCGAGATCAATCGTTTAAAGGAGCCTATCGGAAAACAAGATCAATATGCCTCTGCTTTCGGTGGGTTCAACGCTTATTGGTTCAAAAAAGATGGCTCTGTCATAGTAGAACCGGTGAATATGCGCGAAGAGGTCATGGCTGAGTTGCAAAGCAATTTATTCTTATTCTATTTGAATTCCGAGCGTTCCGCTAGCGCCGTTCTTACCAGTCAAAACCAGAAGAGTAAAGACGGTGACCAACAAACATTGGATCGGTTACATAAGATCAAAGCGATCGGTCTTGAGACCAAGTCTCTATTTGAAAAAGGTGATATAGATTCATTTGGTGAAATTTTGCATGAACATTGGTTGACCAAAAAAGGGTTGTCGGACAAAGTATCTGATCCCAAGATCGATGAGGCTTACGAAACTGCCCGAAAGCATGGGGCGTTAGGCGGGAAAGTCGTGGGGGCAGGGGGCGGCGGGTTTTTGCTCGTCTATTGTCCTCGAGAGAAAGCCAAATTAGTCGCGGGCATGAAAAAATTAGGCCTTGAACCGATGTGGTTTTCTTTCGAACATGAAGGCGCCAAGATCATTTATTATGGATGAGTTGGCTATTCCTGATATAGCTCTTTTGGCGGGTGGATTGGCAACTCGGCTTTACCCGATGACCCATGACACACCCAAACTTATGCTGATGATCGATGATAAACCCTTTATTCATTATCAATTAAAGCGATTAAAAGAGAATGGCCTGAGACGAGTCATTCTTTGCGTGGGTAAACATGGGGAACAAATTGAAGACTATTTTCGGCTTGCACCGGATTATGGACTCGACATTGTGTTTTCGTATGATGGCGACAAACAGCTCGGTACAGGGGGCGCGTTAAAAAAGGCTTTACCCCTTTTATCGGATCCTTTTTTTATTTTGTATGGCGACTCATTCTTGAACCTTGATTATCGTCATATTTATCAATGCTTTCGAGAACAAAACGATCAAGCCTTGATGACGATTTACAATAATAAAGATAAATGGGATACGAGCAATATCGTCTATAAGAATAATCGTATATTAACCTATGACAAAAAGAATAAAACCGCCGACATGTCCTATATTGATTATGGGCTTGGATTGATCCATAAACGATCATTTGACTCTTTTACCGATGGGCCTTTTGACTTAGCTCAGTTATATCAACGATTGGTTGCCCATGGTGAGATGATGGGATACGAAGTATTCGACCGATTTTATGAAGTGGGTTCTTTCGACGGATTAGAAGAAACCCGGCAGAATATCCGCTTATCTCAATGACATCGGCCATATTTTTAGACAGAGATGGGATTATCAATGATGTTGTTCTCCGGTCGGGGGAGATCAGCTCGCCGAGAACCCTGTCTGAATTTAATATTCGAGATGAATTTGTTGACTTCTATTCAAAGCTGAAAACGAAGCATTTACCCTTGTTCGTTATTTCCAATCAACCGGATGTGTCTCGAGGTTTATTAAGCATCGAAGTGCTTCAAGATATGACGGATAAGATGACGAGTCAGTTTGAGTTCACCGATATTCAATATTGTTTGCATGACAATAACGATCATTGTCTTTGCAGAAAACCCAAACCTGGACTATTGCTCGACATCCTTAAACAGCATGCCCTTTTGTCCCACGATGTTCTGTTCATTGGTGACAGTTGGAAGGATGTAGAGGCAGGGCATGCCGCAGGGGTGCGAACGGTTTTCTTAAATACTAGCTATAATCAGATAAAGAAGCCTAACGCTGATTTTGAAGTTTACAGACTATCGGATGTGTTTTCGGTGATATAATGCTGCTCGATTCAATCGGTTTAATATATTAACGGGGAGGGTTATATGAGTTTTTCGGAGTCGTTTATTCAAGAATGTCAGACAGCACTTGGATCGATAGATCAACAAGATGTTGAGAATATCGTACAGATCCTTAGCCAAGTTCGTGACCAACAGGGACGTTTATTTATTGTTGGATCGGGGGGTGGAGCCGGGCATGCTTCTCATGCTGTTTGTGATTTTCGGAAACTTTGTAATATCGAGAGTTATGCACCGTATGACAATGTCTCAGAATTAACCGCACGAGTAAATGATGAGGGCTGGGATGTTACTTTGGTCAATTGGCTAAAGGTCAGTCACTTATCCGATAAAGATGCGTTGCTTGTTTTTTCGGTTGGCGGTGGGAATGAAGAAAAATGTATCAGCACCAACTTAGTTTTGGCTGTGAAGTACGCAAAACAACAGCATTCGAAGGTGGTTGGGATCGTGGGGAAAGATGGCGGCTATACAAAATTGAAGGGCGATGCCGTTGTGGTTGTTCCGACCGTTAATGCCGACCATATTACGCCCATAACGGAAGGTTTTCAGGCGTTAATATGGCATTTACTGGTTTCTCACCCTAAACTTCAGGTCAATGCAACGAAGTGGGAATCGACCAAATAATCAAAAGGAGTTTTTTATGAACTTGAAGGTAAAATTGTTTGCTGATGGCGCGGAAAGAGCAGGGATGCTTGAAATGGCCAAGAACCCTATGATATCAGGTCTTACAACCAATCCCACTTTAATGAATAAAGCGGGTATTAAAGATTATGAAGCGTTTGCCAAAGATATCCTTTCAGAAATTAAAGATAAGCCGATCTCCTTTGAAGTATTCGCCGATGAGTTCAAGGAAATGGAACGCCAAGCAAAGCTCATCGCAAAATGGGGCGATAATGTTTATGTAAAGATCCCTATAACCAACTCAAAAGGCGTGTCCGCGCTTCCTTTGATCGAGTCGTTGGCGAAGGCCGGTGTGAAATTGAACGTCACTGCCATGATGACGTTTGACCAAGTAAAAGAAGTGGTGCCTGCCTTGAAGAAGGGGGTTGCCTCCTACGTCTCGGTTTTTGCTGGACGAATTGCGGATACCGGTCGGGATCCCATGCCCATCATGAAAGAGATCGTTGAATATTTAAAACCAACACCGACCATCGAGTTGATCTGGGCGAGTCCACGCGAGTTGTTAAATGTCATGCAAGCCGATGAGGTTGGGTGTCATATTATTACCGCTACAAACGACATATTGAAGAAACTGTCCGGCGTGGGGAAAGATCTGACCCAATTCTCATTGGAAACGGTTCAGATGTTTTACAAAGATGCGCAGTCGGCAGGATACACCATTTAAAGACCGCGCTTGATGACTGATCGATCATTGGTTGTTGTTCATGTGCTTTCCTCGTGTTTGGGGGGGGCGTCAAATCATGTTTATGATCTCATTCAGAACACAACGGTGCCTTGTCGGTATTATGTATTTATTCCAGATGATGGAGGGGCTTTTCTCGAAAGAATAAAAGCCCTTCCTGCGTTGACGGTCATCGTCCTTCCTATTGATCGAAAACCCACGTTGAAAGTATTAATAAAAATGGTCGGGTGTCTACGAGAGATTAACCCTGATATCGTTCACTGTCATGGATATCGGGCTGGCTTGGTCGGAAGGATATCGGCAAAACTTGCCTCTAGGCGAATCAAAACGATTCTTACAGTGCATGGATTCCATTATTTCTATTATTCGAATAGTTTTAAACGACATTTATTTCTTCTTTTAGAACGGTTACTTCAGGGTTTTACGGATTTTGTCATCGCTGTTTCGCCTACGGATCTAAGGAACCTTATCCAAACAAATAATGCAAGTAGTCTAAGATCAAGATGTATCCTTTGTGGGTTAAATATTTCCGAAGTAACTCGCATTGAAAAAAACACTCCAAGTATTCGTAAACGTTTAAATATCCCCACTGAAACGATAAATATTATTGGAAGTGTTGGACGGCTTCATTATCAAAAAGGACTCGATAATTTTTTGTATGCCATCCCCGCTATACTCAAACAATGTCCGCTTTCGATGTTTATTATTGTAGGAGATGGGCCTGAAAGGATTCAACTGGAATCGGTCGCTCAAACATTAGGTATAGCCGAAAAAGTAATATTTTGTGGGCATCTACCGAATGTTCTGGAGGTGTTGGCGTGTTTCGATGTTTTTGTTTTTCCTTCTTTATGGGAGGGAATGCCTGTCGGGTTACTCGAGGCGATGTTATTGTCTGTACCCATTGTCACAACGGATGTCGATGGGAATCGTGATATTATGGATATTACACAAAATAATGGGTTGATCGTTCCGCCAAATAATAGCGATGCATTAGCCGTGGCCATTGTGAGTTTGTTAAGGGGTCAATATCCCATAAACCCTAGTGACATGAGTAGCTCCATCCGTATTATTAAGGAAAAGTTCACTATTCCACGATTAGTTAATGAAACCTTTGAGGTCTATACAAAATTGACGATTTGTTGCCCCCATTTAAATGTTCGTGATACGATTGAGGCTTATAAATGACGAAGTTATCTTTAATTATCCCTGCCTATAATGAAGAAAAAAGATTACCATCGTCTATTACAAAAATAATTGATTATTTCTCAAAAATTGACTATTTATATGAGATCATTGTTGTTGATGATGCAAGTGATATTCCCATTGCTCAATATTTGCCAAGCCGTATTAAAGTCATTAGAAACCTTCAAAACAAAGGGAAGGGGTTTAGCGTTAAACAAGGGGTGCTAGCCGCAACAGGTGAATATATTTTTTTTAGTGACGCCGATTTATCCACTCCAATTTCAGAAATTGATAAATTGTTAACGGCTCTAGATCATGGGGCTGACGTGTCCATCGGTTCAAGAGGATTGTTGGCTTCAGATATTCAGGTCGCACAGCCCATTTGGCGTCAAACGATGGGGAAGATGTTTAATGTCTTGGTCCGTTTATTGATTCTTCCAGGGATATACGATACTCAGTGTGGTTTTAAAGGGTTTAAGCGTGAAATTGCTAAAAAAGTATTTCCACAACTAACGATCGAGGGCTTTGGTTTTGACATTGAAGTCTTGTTTTTGGCAAAAAAATACGGGGCTCAAGTGATTGAGATTCCCATCGCTTGGAAAAACGATAAAGAAAGCACCGTCAATCCTTTTACTGACTCATTGAAGATGTTGGTCGATATATTTAAAATACGTTTTTCTAGATGAGCCAGCCTTTCAATAAGTTATATCTATTATTTCCCCTCTTAATTATTGTTTATGCTTTCTGTTTTCTAAATTGGTCAGGCCCTAAGGTGGACGAAAGTCTCATGGCGAATGCCCCTTACAATCTGGTTCATCAAGGTGTCTATGGAACGACTATTCTAAAAGATGTGTGTGGATTTGATAAAATATCGTTTATAAACCTTCCTGTTTATCAGATATTTCTGATCTCGGCCTATAAATTATTGCCCGGATTTTCGCCGTTGGTTGTAGGTCGTTTCGTGTCCATGGCATTATTTTTTGCTAGTTTTTTCATGCTTATTCAGTTATTTCATATTTATCTCCCAAAAAATGAGGGCAGATCATCACGGACATTGCTGGCATTATTGGTCTATGTTTCACCCCTTGTGATGTTAAATTCGTCAATCATTATAAGACCAGAAATGGCTGTTGTTCTATTTTCGTTGATGTCCTTTTTCTTTTGGAAAAGATCTGAGACATTAAAGAAAAACTCGAAATACGTCGTTTTATTCATGGCTGGATTAAGTGCGTCATTGTCTGCGTTATCTCATTTGCCCGGGTTATATATTATCCCCAGTTTATTCTTGTTTCAGGGTATTAAATACTCAACGAGAAAAAGTACGCAGGATTTTATCTATGAATCGTTGTCCCTCATTCTAGGGGTTTTTATCCCTATGATGATTTACCTTGTATTTATTTGGATGAATCGTGATTTATTCTTTCAACAAGTCTTTCTTTTTCAGGGTTTAGCTAGTCACCCAAGCCTACTATTGAAGTTTAAAGGGCTGCTGTATCAAATGTTCAACGTTAAATCTATTTCTATAACCATATTGCTGTTTTATGCTTTGTTTTCACTGCGAGTTGTTAAGTACAAGAAAGAGTTCGTCATTATTATTGGCTTAATTTTCTTGAATCTATTTTTTGTAAACAATAAGCACCCCTTTTATGCCGTTATTTTTCTCCCATGGATTTCGTTAATCATTTTTCTTTCATTTCAATCAGCACGCAAATCTTTTTTTATGGGGCTATTCATTGCTTTAACAATAGTCCATTCCTTTCTTGGCGTCATATTCGTTACAAATAATAATTGGGAAGAGGGTCTAACGGCAATCACTAGAGTTGTGGAGGGGGGGGGGAATGAAACAGTTCTTGCCCCTGCCTTATTATGGTTCAATATGAAAAATATGCAGTTTACGGCATTAGAAGAATATGATTGGTGGGTAGACAACAAGCTGAAACCTTTTTGCAATATCCCACCAAATAAATACAAATGGATAGTATTAACGTCCACTTTTACTCAAACCAATCCTGAATATATGCAGTATTTTAATCACTATAAGCTGATTGGGGTTTTTCCAATGAAGGGCATAAAATATATGAAATATGCTGTCGTATTAAATAGAAAACAATAACGGCCTTTACCCGCCATACCATATTCGAATTTGCCACCTGCACACATTTTCGGTACAATGACGCCATACATTGTCGGGGGTGTGTCCGTGAATTTAGTTCAGAAGATCCTGAATCAACATGTTGTCGAAGGTGACCTTGGCAGTGGTCAAGAGATCGGTATACGCATCGATCAAACGCTGACTCAAGACGCGACGGGGACGATGGCTTATCTCGAGTTTGAGGCCATTGGACTGCCCGATATTAAGACGGAACTCTCTGTAAGCTATGTCGACCATAATACCCTTCAAGATGGGTATGAGAACGCGGACGACCATGCCTATCTGCAAACGATCGCTTCGAAATATGGACTCTACTTCTCTAAAGCAGGTAATGGGATCTGTCATCAAGTCCATTTGGAGCAATTCGCCAAACCCGGAAAAACCTTGTTAGGCTCTGACTCTCACACCCCAACAGGGGGAGGAATGGGTTCTATTGCTATTGGAGCGGGTGGACTTGATGTGGCCGTGGCCATGGCCGGTGGGTTATTCTACTTGCCCACGCCGAAAGTCCTTCAAGTCGAATTGATCGGCAAATTGCGTCCCTTTGTAACCGCCAAAGATATTATTTTGAACATTCTTCAAACCCTTACGACCAAAGGCAATGTCGGGTTTATCGTGGAGTATACCGGTTCGGGTGTGAAGACTCTCTCTGTCCCTGAACGGGCAACCATCACGAATATGGGGGCTGAGCTGGGTGTGACCACCTCGATCTTCCCCTCAGACGAGATCACGCTTGCTTTCTTGAAGGCTCAAGGACGCGAAGCCGATTGGATCGAGTTAGGCCCTGACGCGGATGCGACCTATGACAAAAACCTCGTCGTGGATCTGTCACATTTAGAACCGATGATCGCGTTGCCTCATTCTCCTGACAATGTCAAAACGGTTCAAGAGCTAGCCGGTTTAAAAGTAGACCAAGTCCTCATTGGGAGCTGCACCAATAGTAGCTACAAAGACCTAGTGACAGTAGCAACGTTGCTAAATGAGAAGGTCGTCAACGAGGAGGTCTCCTTTGGGGTTGCCCCTGGATCGGCGCAAGTCCTTGAAATGATATCCGCGGACCATTCATTAACAAAAATCATCAAAGCTGGCGGACGCATATATGAGTCCGCTTGCGGTTTTTGTATCGGGATGGGGCAGTCGCCTCGTACCCATGCCGTGAGTCTTCGGACCAATAATCGCAACTTTTATGGTCGCAGCGGCACCGAAAGTGCGAACGTCTATCTGGTTAGTCCCGAGACGGCTGTTGCGTCTGCGTTGACGGGGGTTATTACCGATCCAAGAGAATATTTTCGAAATCAACGTATCGAATTCGTGCAGCCTACAACATTCGCCGATACCAAGACATTATTGCTCCCCCCTTTATCGCTAGAGGATCGGCAAAGGGTTGCGATCGTCAAAGGCCCCAATATCGGAGATCCGCCGATCAACACCCCGCTCCCTGAAACCTTGACGGGCGTGGTAACCCTTAAGGTTACCGATAAGATCACGACAGACCACATTATGCCAGCTGGGCCGTACTTAAAATATCGTTCAAACATTGGCAAGTATTCGGAGGTCGTTTTTAAAAATGTTGATCCCCGTTTTTCAAGTCGCGCTATGGCGAATAAAGAAAACCATATCCCCAATATTATCGTGGGGGGGCTAAGTTATGGCCAAGGGTCTAGCCGAGAACACGCGGCAATATGCCCCATGTATTTAGGGGTGAAAGTGATTTTGGTTAAAAGTATCGAGCGTATCCATCGAGCGAACCTCATCAACTTTGGCATTATCCCCCTTACTTTTGAGAATCATGAGGACTATGACCAAATCGAATTTGATGATAATCTTTTATTCGAGGCGATTCAGGATCAGATCCATAAACCGCTTGTTACGATACAAAATATCACGAAGAATACGTCTTTTCAGGCAAGAACCGAGTTCTCTGCTCGAGAAATATCCTATATTTTAGCCGGTGGCAAACTGAATGTGTTAAAGGGGTAGGGATGCGGTTTTCACAGTATTTTATCCCTACTTTTCGTGAGACTCCGTCGGATGCCGAGATCCCCAGTCAAAAATTTGCCCTCAAGGGGGGCTATATCAAAAAGGTTGCGGTGGGGATATATGACCTACTTCCATTAGGGCTACGTGTCATTCGCAAAGTTGAGCAGATCATTCGCGAGGAGATGAACAAAGCCGGTGCCCATGAAGTCCTGATGCCTTCGATGATCCCCGCTGAATTATGGCAAAAAAGTGGACGTTGGTATCGGTATGGCAAAGAATTGCTTCGGATCACCGATCGAGGCGAGCGTGAATATTGCTATGGCCCCACTCACGAGGAGGTCATTGTCGACCTTGTCACCAACAATATCAAAAGCTATAAACAGCTTCCTCAAAATCTTTATCAGATCCAAAATAAATTTCGTGATGAAATCCGTCCTCGATTTGGACTCATGCGCGCTCGAGAGTTTACCATGAAAGACGCATATAGCTTTCATGCCTCGCCCGAATGTTTGGACACAACCTATCAGCGCATGTATCAAGCCTATACCCAAATCTTTAAAAGGTGTGG
Source organism: uncultured Candidatus Marinamargulisbacteria bacterium (assembly GCA_903910705.1). Classification (GTDB taxonomy): domain Bacteria; phylum Margulisbacteria; class Riflemargulisbacteria; order GWF2-35-9; family GWF2-35-9; genus CAIWAN01. Next base: position 14,242 of record CAIWAN010000036.1, on the reverse strand, counting down.
GCTAAAACTCCGTGTTGTGTCCGCTGATTCGGGCGCGATTGGTGGCAATGCGTCTCAAGAATTCATGATAACGGCCGATAGTGGCGAAGATGCTATACTTTACTGCGACTGCTGCAATTATGCCGCAAATATCGAAAAAGCAACGACCCAACTTTCTACGACAAGCAACGAAAAGCCTAATGCTTTAACACAGGTTTCTACGCCTAACCAACGGTCCATTGAAGAGGTTTCATCGTTTCTGAATACATCCCCCTCGTTGCTAATCAAAACCTTAGTTTATAATTATATTCCGAATGCCGACCTCGAAGGAGAAACCTTTTCCGTGGCGGTGATTTGTTTGCGCGGCGATTACGAACTGAGTGAAGTTAAACTGGGCCATGTTTTGGACGCGCGTGTTTTGGCTTTGGCCAGTGACCGTGATATCGAAGACACACTTAAGGCACCCGTTGGGTACCTTGGCCCCATCAATCTACCTACGGGTGTAAAACTTCTTGTGGATGACTCGGTTGCGACGATCGTCAATGGTGTCACGGGCGCAAGTATAGCCGATACCCATTTTACGGGGGTTTGTGCAGGGCGTGATTTCCCTGTTAACTCGATAGTAGATGTGAAAACGGTCAAAGCAGGGGATGCTTGTCCTGAGTGTTGCTCAGGGAAACTGATTCAAGAACGCGGTATCGAAGTCGGACATATCTTTAAGTTGGGTACTAAGTATTCTGAAAGTATGCAGGCTATATTTTTAGATGAACAAGGGAAAACGCAGCCGTTTATCATGGGCTGCTATGGTATTGGGGTCGGACGTACAGCGATGTCCGCTATCGAGCAGTCTCACGACGATCGAGGCCCGATCTGGCCAATCCAACTCGCCCCCTTTGAGGTGATTATCATTACTGCCAAAGCGGAAGACCCCGCTCAAAAAGCGGCCGCTGACGATCTATACAACAAGCTCCTGTCCGCAGGGATCGATGTGTTATTTGATGATAGGAATGAACGGATCGGTGTCAAGTTTAACGACGCTGATCTGGTTGGGGCACCGTTAAGAATCGTTATTGGGAATAAATTGTCCGAGGGGTGGATCGAGTTTAACTTCCGTTTGGGTGAAAAACGGGGTGTTAGCACATCGGTCGTATATGATGAAACGGTTTCAATCATTGAAGCGCTTCGTCATCCGATCGATTAGCCCTCCTAAAGGAGCGTCACGAGTGAATTGGTCGTCTGTCTTTGTCGCTTTTGTTGTTATGTTGTCGATGTTCTCGACGCCAGGACAACAGAAGAATGTCTATGATATCCTCAAAAGCACGCCACCTATCGGTGGGGAGTCGACCATAACCGCTGATTTTATGCAGCTCGGTAATCCCGATAATATGCAGATCGCGACCGAGAATAGTCAGGCCGACCTTAATGCCTACCAAGTCATCATTAGTTATATGATGGATAATTATAAGAATGTCTATCTAGCGGATGTGCTGACCATCGCCGAAAATATCGTTCAAAATTGTGCAGAACAAAAAATCGACCCCCTTCTTTTTGCTGGTCTTCTTGCCGTCGAATCTGAATTTAATCGACAAGCCGTTTCCTCGTCGGGCGCCAAAGGGTTAGGGCAGTTGATGCCGGTGAATCTTCAGATCTATGGGGTAAGCGATCCGTTCGATATCGCTCAAAATATTCGGGCTTCATCCAAAATGATGCGCGAGTTGGTCAACGCGTGGGGAGGCGACATGAATTATGCACTTGCCTCCTATTTTGAAGGGATAAACGCCATCAAACGAAACAAAGGCAACCCGTTCAAACCTGGAACCGCTAACTATGTCTATCGTGTTTATAGTAAGTATAATGCGATGAAGCAATATCTGTGACGACGGTGCGTAAGACGGTCGCGTTTACGACCACTATTCCTCAAGAAGTGATCTGGGCTGCGGGTGCTGTTCCGGTGGACCTGAATAATCTTTTCATTACAGGAAACAGTGCCGACTATATTCACCGAGCCGAAGCTTTGGGTATCCCCAGAGCCACTTGCAGTTGGATCAAAGGGATCATGGGGGTTGTCGATGCCATTCGTCCCGATACGGTCATCGCGGTGACCGAAGGGGATTGCAGCAATAATCATGCGCTGATGTCTCAGTTCCGATATCATTATCCAGACATGAAAATTTTAGGGTTTTCTTATCCTCAAGACAAAGACCCTCAGATGCTGCAATTACAGCTCAGCAAACTCATGAACCATCTACAGGTTACGCAGCTTGAAGTGGACCGGGTTAAACAAAAGCTCGATGGGTTGAGACATAAACTATTTACCGTTGACCATCTTCAGACCGAGCATGTCGGGATGAGCGGGAAAGCGCTTCAACAGCTGCTTGTCAGCAGCACCGACTTTAATCAAAACCTTGAGACCTATGAGGCGGACGTCGATCGATGGATAACGCTCCTGAGCACAGCCCCCATCGATGCGGGTACGGTTAGACTCGGTATCAGTGGTGTGCCCTCGATTTTGTCTGATCTAAGCGATCTGATCGAGACGCGCTTCCCCGCCCGTATCGTCTATTATGAGGTTGAGTCGGACTTTGCGATGATGGAACCTTCGCCAACTCTTGTTTCGCAATATTTACACTTTCGTTATCCTTACGAATTGTTTGCTCGCATCGCAGTCATGAACCAACAGATCAAAGAACGCGGTATTGTGGCCATGATCCATTACATCCAGTCCTTTTGTCATCGGCAGATCGAGGCCTCACTCATTCAAAAGCTGCTGGATGTCCCTGTTTTGGTTCTTGAAGGAGATGCGCCGGGTCCGGTGGACATGCGGACACAAATTCGGATCGAACAGTTCATGGAGCGAATAACCGGAGCCACTCTGTGAAGGTCAGTGTGGTCTTGGTTCATTATAATACGCCAGACTTATTATTGAACTGCTTGAAAAGTCTTTACGCGTTTACCGCGGGTATTTCTTTCGAGGTTATCGTCGTCGATAACGCCTCTCAAAATCGTCCAGAGCCTCAGCGCCTTGGGGACTTTCAACGACTCACGTGGATTCAAAATGAAACCAATGTCGGGTTCGGGGTCGCCAATAATCAAGGAGTCGGGATGGCCACCGGGGACTATGTATTCCTTCTTAATACGGACACGCTCTTTACCGATAACCTCATTAAAGCCTTGTACGATAAAGCGCAAGGTATCGACAAGCTCGGTATCCTTGCTCCTCGCCTGCTTAACCACGACCTTTCCGTTCAATATTATGGAAGTATGTTCGGACGGTTCCAGTACTTAGGGAAAAAGGATCGAGCCGTGTCGTTTATTTCGGGGGCGGCGATGTTTATGAAACGAACGGTCTATCAAAGCGTGGGTGGGTTTGACCCCGCTTATTTTTTCTATAATGAAGACCTCGATCTGTGTACAACCTTACGACGAGCGGGTAATAAACTTATCTACTCGCCCAGCTTAACCCTTATCCATTTAGGGGGAGGCAGCACAAAACCCTCGAAAGCCCTAAAGAAACAAGCGTTAATAAGTAGTGGGTACTACCTAAAGAAGCATTTCTTTAGATAATTAAAGTATCAATCTAAACTTTTTCCAATACTTTGTTGGATTCTTCGCGAAGTTTTCTCAAACGTTGAGCTACAGTTAAACTTTTATTTTGACTGTATTCCTTTCGATGATCTTCATGGATATCACGCATAAAAGCAGGTTCTTTCATCTTAATCTCCTTTCAAAACTCCCAAGGTGAAACAATGTCGATATTATTGTATCCTTGAAGAATGTTTAATCCGGTAATCAAATGTTTCGTTTTAAACCACTTAACAATATGCTTGTAATTCCAACTGGCTAGAAGCTGAATCTCATTTATGGTTGCACAGGCCAAGTGAGTAGCATCCGCTAGTTCGGTCCTTGGAATCAGTCCATGTTTGATATAGAATCCCGCACATTTCTCGGCTTCTTCAGTAATTTCTAGCAGCTGCATTGACCTTGCCATATCATTAATTTCAATCAGTCTTTTTGGATCGGTTATTTTATTTAATTCGGATCTTACTAATGTTGAAATATAGATATTCTCTTCTTTTAATTGCTTTAGGAAAGCTCGAGTATCCCTTGCTTTCTCAGGTTCACGTGAGTCATTAATCGCACTCAAAATCGAGGTGTCCAAATATATTCGTTGATCGATCATTTCACTAGTATATACTATACATCCTTATTGATTAAAGACCCCTATTGAGCAACAACAGTTTGTATTATCTAAAGAAGCATTTCTTTAGATAATCAGCGAAACCCCTGTCATCTCGCTGGGTTGGGGGATGTTCATGATTTGAAGGATCGTCGGGGCGATATCGGCGAGACAGCCTCCGCTACGAAGGGTGATTGGCGTCTGATATCCGGCGACCACGAAGGGGACGGGGCTCATGGAATGAGCGGTCATGATGCCGCCTTTTTCATCGACCATAACGTCGGCGTTACCATGGTCAGCCGTTAGGAGTAAGACGCCCGAAAGAGCCTTCATCTTCTCCCAGACTCTACCCACACAAGCATCTACGGTTTCAACGGCTTGTATCGCTTTATCGATCTGTCCGGTGTGTCCGACCATGTCCATATTGGCAAAGTTAAGAACGATAAGATCGTATTTTTGTTCGTCGAGCGCAGCGCAGAGTTTATCGGTGACCTCAAAAGCGGACATTTCGGGTTTTTTGTCGTAAAGGCCGTTCACTTCTTGAGGGGAGGGGACAAGGATCCGGTCTTCCCCTGCGAACTTTTTGTCTACACCCCCGTTAAAGAAGAACGTCACATGGGCGTACTTTTCGGTTTCGGCGATACGAAGCTGGAGCAGCCCCTCACCAGAGACTACTTCGCCTAGGGTTTTGGGCGGGATGAGAGGGCCATACGCGATATGTTCGTTAAGGCCCTCTTTGTATTCGGTCATGCTAACGAAGTAGATCGGAGGCGTAACGATGCCGGAAAAAGCGCCTTTGGCGTCTGTTTTGATCTTGTTGACGAGCGTTGCGGTGATCTCCATCGCTCGATCGGCGCGGTAATTAAAGAAAATCACACTGTCATTCTCATGGATGCTGCCAACCGGCTTTCCATTTTCGATGATGACCGTGGGTTTGATGAACTCGTCATTTTCTTTGGCCGCGTATCGAGCATCAAAAAAATCGACGGGATTGTCGGCGTGTTCGCCTTGGGCTGAAACCATGGCATCATAAGCGATTCGGACACGGTCAAAATTATTGTCACGATCCATGGCAAAATAACGACCTGAAACGGTGGCGATCTTTCCAACTCCAATTTCCTTGATCTTATCAACCAGTTTTTGCATATAGGCTTTTCCTGAAGTAGGCGGGGTGTCGCGTCCATCCATAAAGGCGTGAATGTAGACATTCTGGACACCCATTTGTTTGGCTTTTATCAGGAGACTATAGAGATGTCGTTCGTCACTATGGACCCCTCCGTCCGAGAGCAGTCCCATAATATGGACAGCGGTGCCATGATCTAGCGCATTCTGAAAGGCGTTATTGATCTCAGGGTTGGTAAAGAACTCGCCGGTTTCTATCCCCTCGTTCATTCGAACCAATGATTGTTTGACAACACGTCCTGCGCCGATATTTTGGTGGCCCACTTCTGAGTTGCCCATGACACCATCGGGTAGCCCCACACTGTGACCATTCGTGGTTAGTGACGTGGTAGGTGAAACGGCCAAAATATCATCGAGATGAGGTGTTTTAGCCATGAAAACCGCGTTTGATTCGTTATGCTTTGCCAAACCCCAGCCATCAAGGATCGCGAGGAGAACCGGTTTTTGTTTAATGGGTGCCATATCGAGGGTCTATCGGAAGTTATTAAAAGAAAGCTCAATACCGAAATCGTGACCGCGAAGGGCGGACATGGTTTCTTGAAGGGCGTCTTTTTTGGCGCTGCTGACACGGATCTTATCGTCGTTGATCTGGGCGTTGACTTTGAGCTTGGTGGTTTTAATAAAGGTGGTGAGCTCTTTGGCTTTCTCTTTGGAGAGGCCTTGTTTGATGATGACATCTTGTTTAACATTTCCGCCAAGCGCCGTGTCGATCTTTTGATAGTCGAGGAATTTGAGGCTGATATTGCGCTTCACGAGTTTGCCTTCGAGGATATCGATGACATTGCGAAGCTTCATGTCATCATCGGCTAAGAGGTTGACGGTTTTGTCGGAACGTTTGATCTCGCTGATGCTGCCCTTGAAATCAAAACGAGTGGTAATCTCTTTCATGCCCATATTAATGGCATTGTCGAGTTCCGCCAGATCAATCTCGGATACAATATCAAAGGAAAAATCAGCCATAGGGCTATTATACCCAGAGTTGGGGATATGTTCCATTAGTTTTTTATTCGTGCAATTGCATCCAGATGTCATGTGCGGATATACTTAAGTTATGACAAACATGGCTGCTGACCCTTCCGGCCTTCGGCCACCTTCCCTAAACGAGGGAAGGCTAATCCCCACCCCTGACGAGCAAGTCCTTATCGACGCCATTCGTAAAGAGATGGAGGAGGGGAAACAAGAGATCCATGCGGTTGTTGAAGACGTGCGCACTCGCCGGTATTGGAATATCGGCCAACACATCAAGACGCACCTCTTGAAAAATGAAGATCGCGCGGATTATGGGGCGCATTTGTTTGAACTATTAGAGCAAGAGACTTCTATTGAGCGGTCTACGCTTCATCGAACAGTAAAGTTTTTTGAAGCCTATCCAGAGATTGTGGGCACGTGCCCACAATTGTCATGGTCTCACTTTCGGGTGTTAATCACGGTCGCTGATATGGACAGGCGTAAGGCATTAGAGGAAAAGACTGTTTCGGAGAAATTGAATGTCAAAGCGCTCAAGGCTGTCGTCCGTGCGGCTCACCCAGAGCTCAATCATTTATTGCCGCTTACCGAACATCGCGACAAGCCCAATGTGTACCAACTGAGAGAGGTGCGGGGCCGAGATGTGGTTGACCTTGGGTTCCACGAATACCGCGAGAAAAGCGATCTTCAAGGCAAACGATTAGAGCTGTCGAAAACAGACGCGCATTACACCTATAAGGCCTATGTGCTCGAGGTCATCGATGGCGATACGATCTGGGTCGAGATCGACCAAGGGTTTAAGGTGTTGACGGTTCAAAAGCTGCGACTACGGGGTATCAATTCGGCAGAACTGTCCACATCCGAGGGCCTGAACGCCAAAACGTATATCCAAAAGCAGCTCAAAGATTGCGCCTTCATCGCCGTCAAAACTCATTCTCGTGACAAGTTTGACCGCTACTTGACCGACATCTTCTATGACGAGAATGAACCCGACCTCAATCGATTGGTTCAGCACGGTAAATTCCTCAATCAAGAGTTGCTCGATATCGGCTTGGCGGTGAGGTATGAGGAGTAGGGCTTCTGTAGTTTAAGCGATCCCAACCGCAATTCTTCTCGTTTTAGCTCTCAATGGAAGAAACGAAAAATTGAAATATATACAGCAACCCAGTAACCACGGGCTTTATCAAGTCTCCGAAACAGAAACCAATTATTTGGTGAAATTGTTGCCACACTTCGCCGACAATTTATCTGGAAGTAAATAAATCGGAAAATAAGGAGAAGATCATGGTTAATTTTAAAATTGTTAGTGATGGTAGAATTAATAACGACAAGAGTGATTTGTATAATGAAGTGGGGTAGTCGGTTAGCTCCACCAAATAGCTATTTTGCCTGATTCCAGTTATAGCCATGCGTGACAGCAGCTTCAGTAACGGGGTTTGTAGTTGCTGCCTGTTCAAGTAGTCTTTTGAAAACGTGCCCTCGGTTTCCCGACGTTCGACGATTGAACCGGAAGGTAAACTCTTCCAAATACGACTGAAGATGATCTTCAGAAACAGCCCCTTGGTGAGTCCCAAGTAGCCATCGCTTGAACAATCCCGCGACTTGATGAACTCCAGGCATAGAGATGTGTGCGGGGTCTCCCGTTGAGGATAATATGATTTTCTTGTGGGCATAACCCTTGTCAGATAAACAGTTGTACCCGCCCCACCCATCGGTTAGCACCGTTGATCCTTGAACCACAGAATCAGCAATAAACGGCACCAGACTATCTGCCGAAGCATCGTGGATATGACGCATGCGTATACGTCCGAAGCCCTTTGGCTGCTTGATTTCAACTGCTATGACAACAATACTCTTGCTGCTTCCACGTCCTCGTTTTCCGCCTTCCTCGGCCCCACCAACAAAGGTTTCATCAACCTCTACTTCACCAGAAAGGCACTCACGTTCAGTCCGCACCATAGCAACTCGAAAGCGTTGAAGCATCGTCCAAGCCACTCGATATTGCACGCCAAGCGTTTGCTCAAGGGTCTTTGCTGACATGCCATTTTTTGCGGTAGTCACGTGCCATGCTGCTTCGAACCAAGTCGTCAGAGGGGTTCGTGTTTTATCAAAGATGGTTCCCGCCGTTACCGTTGTTTGATGACGGCAGATAGGGCACAGTAGTCGCCCACGACTAAGATGCCATGGCGTTGATTTCATTTTACAGGTTGGACAGATAAATCCTTGTGGCCAACGTATTCGTTCCAAATATGCTGAACATGCACTGTTGTCGGGAAACATCTCAATAAATTTGCGGTATGTACGGGGATATTCGATCGGAGGCGGGGCAGATTCCTTGCTATTGGCGGCATCCATTCCTCGGATTATATGGCAGGTGGAGCTAACCGACTACCCCACATAATGAATATGCTCTGCGATATAAAGTCGTTCAGGGAGACTTCAGTGAGTTTGGTGCTGGAATGGCAAGGGAACAAGCAGGACTGGGTCAAATAATCCCTTTTCTACTTGAAGGCTTGTTAGATGCCGAGGGGGGAATGAGGATGAAAGAGCACTCAATGTGGTGTTTAAAAATAATGGCAAACCTTGGAACCATTTCCCCTGAAATGTGGGATAAATATATGACAGCGCTTGAAGTCGTAAAAGATAATTGGCCAACCTCCGGTGAAGACACATGGCCAGCGGGTACGATCGACTATTTAAACTTTCATAAAGATCATATCGGACACGCTTACAAAGAAAAGAGTCCCGATAAGCCAAAACAAGAAGAGGAAATTGAAAAGCCCGAACAACAAAACCCATCGAATCTCTTAAAACGCTTGTGGAATAAGATAAGAGGATAGCAACATCGTCGATCTATTGAAGAATTCTTTCATGTCATGACTTAGCGTCTTTCGAATTAATTTCAGCGCTGATATAATAAAACAGTGTCAACCTCAAAAGTTAAAGAGATTATTCGGCAAATAGAGAATGATGGATGGTATCTTGTTGCAACAAAAGGAAGCCATCGGCAATTTAAGCATCCTTCAAAAAGTGGTCGTGTTACAATAGCAGGGAAGCCTAGTGATGACTTAGCGCAGGGGACGCTTAACAGTATTCGTAAACAAGCACAGATCAAGGAGTGAATAATATGAAAAAGTTTCTTATCGTTATTGAGAATGCTGGGAATAATTTTTCTGCCTATTCTCCTGACTTACCCGGATGTGTTGCAACAGGTGACACTCAAGATGAAGCAGAAACGAACATGTATGATGCTATCCAGATGCACATTAAAGGTTTAAAAGAAGATCATTTGCCCATTCCGACATCAAGAACCTACGCTGAGTATTTAGCGATAGCTGTCTAGGCGTTACCCGCATCCCATGTTTCTTGTAATATTTATTCGATTCTAATAGAATTTACTCTATTCAAAAGAAAGGGGTTTTTTTTATGAAAAATAGTGCATTAATAGTTTTCTGTTTAGCGTCTCTGTTTTCAGTCGGTATAGCTGAAGGTCCACGAGTCGGTATAGATGTGTTAACTGGGGGTGTTAGTACTGCGTTAGTTGGGGTCAACACATCTGCTTATGAACTTGGCTTAGGGTACTCTTCACAATCTAACGACGCCTCATTAAAGACGGAGGCTAATGTAATAACGTTCAAGGGTTTTTTAAAGGATACACTTTCCAAGTCTGTTTCCTTGGTTTATGGGGCTTACTACCAATTGATATCTGGGAAAGTTTCTGGAACGTTTATTGACTCTGCATCAGCTATCATTGCCGTTGTCGGTGTTGAATACGTTTTGACGGATGATTTAGTGTTGACTGTTCAATATTCGCCATTCGCCTCATCGTCTTTTAAGGTATCTGGAACAACAATGAACGCCAGCTACTTAGGTTCTCAGGTTATTATTGGCGGGGCATTCTTGCTGTAATATTTTAGTCAGTTAATTCGTGGTTTAGAGAAAAAGGCCTCATTTTGTGAGGCCTTTTTTCTTTGTTAGTTCAAGATAGTTTTTCTTCGTCGAGATTTTTTCGCCACTTTGCTTTTCGGCGTCAACTCTTGCTCGTTCGGCAACTTAAATGGCTCGGCTTTAGGCGAGGGGATGGATTGGATAATGCGAAAAAGTCCCTCAGTGTTGGCGCAATCGGTAGAATATTTTTTGCCATCGGTTGATTCTAACTTGAGTTGTCGACAAAATGTCGACAACTCAGCAGCATCTTCTTCTTCAACCCTTGTTTTCATTTTGAACCAGTAATCACGGGGATTAGTGCTATCAGTCAAAACTGAAACGACATCGACAATCGAAAACCACCACTCGTTATCAATGAGCACCTTTCGGATCTTCTTGCCTTTGAAGACGGCGACTTTTGATTCTTCAGATATTGCCTCTATACTCATAGATTAACCTCCGGTATTCAGCCATTATGATTTGAAACGATTAAATCTTCGTATATTTTAGCAGAGCTTTCAAACATTTTTTTGCCCTTTTTCTTTCTTCCTCGCGTTTTCCTTAGCCATGATATAATTTCCCTGCCATGACCCTTCTTGAAGAGATCCATAAACGCCGAACCTTTGCCATTATCAGCCATCCCGATGCGGGGAAAACGACGATAACGGAGAAACTGCTTCTTTTTGGCGGTGCGATTCAGCAAGCAGGAGCGATAAAGGCCAAGAAAACAGCCAAATTTACTACATCGGACTGGATGGAGCTTGAAAAACAGCGAGGGGTTTCGGTCGCCACGTCTGTCATGTGTTTCGAGTATAAAGACATGATTGTTAATATCTTAGACACTCCGGGGCACGCCGACTTTTCCGAAGACACCTATCGAACGCTGACCGCGGTTGACTCGGTTTTGATGGTCATTGACTCGGTCAAAGGCGTAGAAGAGCGCACCAAAAAGTTAATGGATGTGTGTCGTCAACGCGATATTCCCGTTATTACGTTTATTAATAAACTTGACCGAGAAGGGCAGAACCCTTTTGACCTGCTCGATGATATTGAGAAGAGTCTGAACATCGTGGCGATCCCGCTTAGCTGGCCTATTAGCATGGGGAAAACTTTTAAGGGCGTCTATGATTTGGATAAGAAAATTTTTAATTCGTTCAAAAAAAACGAAGACGGCACATTTCTTAGCACGGCGATAAGCGATATACATGATGACGGCTTTGTGGCTCAGATCGGTGACGATCTTGCCCTGCGACTTTATGAGGACCTCGAAATGGTGCAGGGCGTCCTGCCCGCTTTTGACCATGCGGCTTATCTGAAAGGCACCATGACCCCTGTCTTTTTTGGGAGTGCTATTAATAACTTCGGTGTGGTCAATCTCTTGGAATCTTTGCTCGAGCTTTCGCCCCCGCCCCAACCGCGACAAACCCTCGAACGCCGTATTGAGGCAGCCGAGCCCAAGATGAGCGGCTTTGTCTTCAAGATCCATGCGAATATGGACCCTAAACATCGTGACCGGATCGCCTTTATGCGTATTTGTTCGGGCACCTTTACACGGGGAATGAAGGTCAAGCAAGTTCGCGAAAATCGAGAGTTTAAAGTAGCCAACCCGTTGACCTTTATGGCGCAGACCCGCACGGTAATGGAAGAGGCCTATCCGGGAGACATTATCGGCATCCATGATACAGGGGCCATCAAAATAGGGGACACCTTTACGGAAGGCGAAATGCTGACGTTCACCGGTATCCCCAGTTTCTCGCCAGAAATTTTCCGCAAAGTCATCAATCGTGACCCGATGAAATCCAAGCAATTAAACACAGGGCTTCGGCAACTGCTAGAAGAGGGTGTCATTCAGCTCTTTAAAACGGTCCTTGATAATCAATTGATACTGGGTGCCGTAGGCGTCCTGCAATTCGATGTCGTTCAGTTTCGGCTAGAAAATGAATACAGTGCCAAGTGTGAATACCAACCGTATGATCTGGCGTTTGCCTATTGGATCGGAAGCGAGGATCGAAACGCGCTTATTACCTTTCAAGCCGAAAACAAAAGCAAACTCGCGAAGGATGCCGAAGATAAGACCGTCTGCTTTTTCAAAGGCCAGTGGGAACTTCACCACATCCAAAAGAACCACCCACACATCCATTTCTACAAAACAAGCGAATGTAAACCACAGGATCGAGTCGGGTAAAGTTCGTGGTAGACTTAGTGCTATCGTCATGACAAATTCAATTCGATTTATGCTTTACAATATGCGCTATGGAACGGGCCGAGGGTTTCGGTTCCACTTGCCTTTTCCGTATAGTGGTTTTATTAAGAGGACAGGGAAGAATGTCAGACATATTACCGCTTTTATCGAGGCAGAAAATCCCGACATTGTCGGCTTAGTCGAAGTGAGAGGAAGACAAGTCCAAGCGATAGCCAACGAGCTTAAGTATGTTCCCTTATATAATTCAAAATATCTCGATAGCTCTTTTGCACAAAAAGTGCCGATCCTGAAGTCTCAAGGCAACGCCTTTCTTACACGACCCACGGTTAAGAATACGACCCTTCACTACTTTACCAAGGGTGTGAAACGTCTCGCGATTGAGTTAGAGCTTGAGGATGTCACTATTTTTCTGGTGCATCTTTCGCTTAAGTTTCGGAGCCGTCAGTGGCAGCTCACGCAGCTACATGATCTCATCAAGCAAACACACAAGCCCGTTATGGTTGCCGGAGACCTGAATATGTTTTGGGGGTCAAAGGAGATCGAATTATTCTTGTCAGCCACCGGACTTAAAAGTGCCAATATTGGGAACCAATTAACCTATCCCAGTCGAAAACCCAAGCGGCAGTTGGATTTTATCCTCCATAGCCCCGACATTAAGCTATCCGCCTTCAAGGTCTGCGATGGCGTCCTCTTCTCCGACCATTTACCGATCGTTTGTGAGTTCAGCGTTTCGGCTTAGCAACATGAGTAATATGAAGTTGTTTGCTAATTGTTTCGCTTAAGTATTGTTTAATTAATGATTGATAGGGGACATCTAAGCTATTAGATAAATACTTTAAGCTATTAATCATCGATTCTGGCAGTCGAATTGAAATTGTTTTTACCGTTCTCTTTAGATTAGGGAAAATGACTCTCTCCATTTTTGTGAGATCATAAAACTCTGATGTGTCATGGTTATCCCAAAACTCAACTTCCTCGTCTTCCGTCTTAAATTTCGGAATCTTCTTTAATTTTGGCATTATAAAAGCCCCTTTCTTTACTATTCATATTTCTTGCAGATATGGGTCTCAATTTATTGTGTCTAATAGTAAAGATAACCACTAAATGCCTATGATTGTCAGTCATTCCATAAGCTTTAACTCGTTCCTCCAATAGTGAATGCTTTAAATCAGGCTGAAGAAACAATGCATTAAAGAAAATCTCCTCAACCTCTAATTCTGTAACCCCATGCTTTGAATTGATCTTATGGATATTCCCGATATCCCAGTCAAAACCCTCAATGCCATTTAGACTAAGCAACTATATATCTCTCCCATGCATAAATTGTATATATCCATTATATGCCCGATTTGAAATAAATCAAACATCGTTTGTGAGTTCAGGGTTTCGGCTTAGCAGCATGAGTGAGTGTATCTGACAGTATTAAATCAATTGAAGTATATCTTCAAAAAGTAGCACTCGTTAATCCATTAATATTCCACGATGTATTTTTGTGGGATTCTTATATTTTAGCCACGATGAATTCATATCAACTTATTCGGAGGGTTTTCATGAAAAACAAAGTAGTCGCCATGGACGTTTCGGTTTTAGAGTTTTATAGATGGGGTTCTGATTCCAATATTATTGTAGGAAACAAAGTAAATCTAATTCAGCTAGAAAGATGTTTTAATTGTTCAGCGTCAATTATTATTTCCCCTCAGCGTCAATTAGAATTCCCTATTTTGTAGCGGCAAAAACCGTCATTGTTATGCACGTTTCTGCCCCTATTTTTATCCATACTCCTTTCGCATAATCGCCGATACTTTCTC
>CAIWAN010000035.1 GCA_903910705.1 uncultured Candidatus Marinamargulisbacteria bacterium | reverse complement strand
TCACCTTCTTGAACCTCAATGGCCTTGATGTAATTGTTCAGGGAAGCGGCGTCCGGCAGCGATTCATAGAAGCTGGTGGCTTCATAGTTGTCGAGTATCGCTGCCCTCGACCAATTCGTACTTCCACAGAAAACATATCGCCCATCAATGACCACGGCTTTGATATGAAGCAGTCGGGTCGAGGTATCAAAGTGGACATCGACACCGGCGCTCTGAAGTTTTTTGTACGCTTGAGTGTTCTCTTTGAACTTACCATCTTCTAAGACCACTTTGACGCGGACGTCGCGTTGATGAGCTTTGATAACCTCAGCAACCAAGTCATTCACGGGGTTTGTCGTTGAATCGTCCATGATGACAAAGTACATCGCAATATTGACCGACTCTTTGGCCGAGGTGATATGTTCTTTGACGACATCATAGTAGTCGCGGCCAAAGAGGATCTGAGCGTTTGAGGTAATCGGGAGCGACAAGAGGATGAAGAGCAGACAGATTCTTTTCATGGATATGGAAATTATACGCTTGGATATTGAACCCGTCATCAAACCCGCCCGCCTTCGGGCATTCGCCCTCGGCGAGCTAGGCTGTAGAACATGTTCCAACGATCGTCTTCTAATCAACTGTCGAACCACAAGCCCCGCGAGAAACACCCCGTTTCTTAACCCAGCCTGCTTCGCCCTTTGCCAGCTAATCGCTGACAAGCGCTCGCAGACTTAGGCTTTTGAACCGGTTCAATCTGTCATCTTCAAAGTTGCTTTCCCAAAATACTGACCGTCATCAAACCCGCTCAGCTTCGGGCATTCGCCCTCGCTGAGCTAGACTGTACAACATTTTCCGGCATTGGTTTTCTAAGCCCCCGTATCCTAATTTTCATGTGAACATGTTCCCGCTTGGCGTAACCTAACCCCTCGAAGCGACTCTTCGTATTCTGCCCCCCGTTCATCGAGAATGATCGAAACGAGATTGGCCTGTCGAAAACCCAAAAAAGAACCCTGCGCCAAGGGCTTTTTTGAGTTTTCCCAAGGACAACGAAGTAAGCCTTCTCGATGAATTAGCCAAGGTGAAGGGTGTGGCAATGAACACCCTTCGAAAGCCAGCCCCGCTGCCCTTCAACAAGCCGCCAGCTACCCGACAACCTTCCGTCTTCGCAAAGCTACGCCGAGACAAGCCCGCCAACTCGAGTGCCCGCCCGAGTTGAGTTGAGAGGGAGAAGAGGAAATATCATAAGTTAGGCTTCTAGAGCTAGGTTTGTTTCTTAAACCAGCTTAAACTTCAAGAATATGAGGCAATGTTGATTGTTCTACCTCTACATTAACTCTAACTGCCCAGGACTTTTCTTTGTTTTACCGTATGTTGGGATACTCCACTTCTTGCGACACTTGAGACAACCGTCTCCTCTTCTAGATCTATTTAGTATAAGAGCCTGCCATTCGTGTCCGCATTTTCCCTTCCACCACACTTTCTGACCTGAGCCATATGTGACATCGTGTGGGGTCAGTCCTATATTCTTTGTCGGATGCCATTCCTTTGAAAGATCGGGATGTGTTTTTGCTAAACAGTTATTCTTTGTAACAATTTTATTTGAACAAATTGGACACCCAATACCTGCGGTCCTTGATTTAACTGTTGCTTGCCAAATATGCTCCTCACCCTTAGGACATTTCCACCAGATTCTCTTATGAGAGCCTGGTCTAACTTGATTTGGAGTTAACTCTCCATTCTTTGTCGGATGCCATTGTTTTGTTATCTCTGGATATATTGTTGCTAGACTATTAGAATTTACAGCTTTATGACCCGAACAAATGGGACAGCCATGTTTCATTCTAGTAGTTATGGCTGCATGCCATATATGATCTTCCCCCTTGTCGCATTTCCACCAAACTTCTTCCCCAGATCCCGGTGTAAAGTATTCAGGAAGCAACGGTTCATTCATGGTCGGATGCCATTCTTTTGCTAGCTCAGGATATAAGCAACTAATTGAGTCCTTTATGTCTATATGAGCTTTTTCAACGCATAGTTTTTTGTATTGTTCGGGTGCAATCCAGCCATTGATTTTAAGATAAGCATTTATTTTGTTCGTAATTTCTTTTGACTGGATATCCTTATATTCTAAGATTATTTTTAAAACCTCTTTAATTGTAGTTATTGTAATATTAGGTTTAGTTAATAAAATATCGGTATCACTTAAATTTGGTAGCCCTTTTTCTCTAACTCTTATTAGCAACATAACTGACTCTAATGCTTTGTTCTTCTTTCTATCTTGTTCACACTTATTCTGATGCCAATAAATGCCATCATATTCTATGCCTACCTTTAGTTCGGGAATATAAACATCAACTTCATGTCTATTAATTAAAACGCTCTGCTGGATTGATGGGAATATTGTTTGTAACTCAGAATAAATTCTTAATTCCGGCTTTGAAATTCTTTTGCTACACTTTGGACATCCAGAATCTCGATAAGAACGATGAGAGGCAGTGGTCTTCCATTCGTGACCATATTTGCATTTCCACCATATTTTAAAACTTGAACCCGGATGCACATTATTAGGTGTTAAATCACCATTTTTCGTTGGATGCCATTCTTTTGCTAAATCTGGTCTTAATACAAATAAACTATTTGATTCAATAACTTTCCTGTTTGCACAAATGGGGCAGCCGCTTCCACCGCTTCTTTCAACAACAGTAGTTTCCCATTCGTGGTCTACTCCCTTATCACACTTCCACCATGCCTTTATGTTGGAGCCCAATACGACATCATATGGTGTTAAGTTGCCATTCTTTGTTGAATGCCATTCTTTCGCAAGTTCAGGATTCAATTTAGCGAGACAATTTGATTCCACAGTTTTTCTACCTGAACATACAGGACAGCCATTGCCTTTGACACGATTTGCTATAATTGATTGCCACTCGTGGTCATCCCCCTTAGGGCACTTCCACCAGACTTTTTTGCCTGATATAGGTCTGAAATCACTCGGTTTTAAGTTGCCATTCTTTGTTGGATGCCATTCTTTCAAGATTTCAGGATTGGATATTCCTACATTATTATGCTTGTCAGAAAATCTGCCTGAACAATATGGACAACCAGATCCGCTGTTGCGACTTAATACAGTAGTTTCCCATTCGTGGTCATCACCTTTATCGCATTTCCACCACACCTTCTTACCAGATCTGGGGGTAACTTCAAATGGGGTTAGGTCTCCGTTTTTAGTTGGATGCCACTCCTTGGCTAAGTCTGGATTAACTGTAGCGAGACAGTTAGACTTAACAACTATTCTCCCTAGGCAAATGGGGCAGCCTTTTCCACTACTGCGATTTGCTATAGTTGATTCCCATACGTGGTCATCACCTTTTTCACACTTCCACCATGCTTTCACATATGATCCAGGCGTTACATCGTTTGGAGTAAAAGACCCATTATTAGTTGGGTGCCACTCTTTGGCCAATTCGGGATTAAGTGTCGCTAAACAATTTGAAAAAACAACTTTCTGTTTTGAGCAAACAGGGCAACCGCTACCTTTACCCCGAGACCTAATAGATGCTTCCCACTCGTGGTCATTCCCCTTTTGGCATTGCCACCATACTCTCTTATTTGAACCTGGTGACACTTCAAAAGGAGATAAGTCTGGGTTTTTAACTATGTGCCATTCTTTTGCTAATTCGGGGAATAAATGTCCGAATGATTTTTCAAGCTCAATATGATTTCGTTTTGAAATAGCAGATGCGGCGCTACATTTGGGACAACCTCGGGTTTGTCGGGAATTAATAACTGCTTGCCATTCATGTCCACACTTACATTTCCACCAAACTTTCCTGTTTGCTCCACGAGTTACATCAAAAGGTGTAAGGTTAATATTCTTTGTTGGATGCCACTCTTTGGATAGTTCTGGATTGACGGTAGCCAAGCAATTAGAATCTACCGTCTTTTGGTTAGAACAAACGGGGCAACCACTGCCCTTAACCCTATTATTAATACTTGATTCCCATTCATGGTCAGCTCCCTTTTCACACTTCCACCAAACCTTTTTACCAGAACCAGAACTAACATCATTAGGTGATAATTCTCCATTCTTCAATGGATGCCACTGTTTTGCTATTTCAGGATGTAGAGTCGCTAAGCAATTCGATACAACAATTTTGTGCTTTGAACAGACAGGGCAACCATTTCCTGTGGCTCTATGATTAACGGAAGCTTCCCATTCATGATCATTACCTTTAACACATTTCCACCATACTTTTCTGGTTGAGCTAGGAAAAACGTCATTTGGTGTTAATTCGCCATTTTTAGTTGGATGCCATTCTTTGGCTAGTAACGGATTTAATGCTGCCAAACAGTTGGAAGTGCTAATTTTACGATTACTACATATAGGGCACCCCCGGCCATTACTGCGATTATTAACTTTAGCTTCCCATTCATGGCTGGGATTTTTTGAACATTTCCACCACACTTTTTTATTGATGCTCGGCAAGATGTTGTATGGGGTCAAACTTCCATTTTTAATTGGATTCCACTCCCTAGCTAATTCAGGATTTATTTCAGCTAAACTTTTTCCAGGCTCTGGTTTTTTAGACGGCATATTTACATTGTACTATTTCCATCTAAATCTATCTAAAAAGATCTTCAATCTTGTGTCTCTCCACCCACTTTCTTTCAAGCAAAAGTGAATATAGAATATATCTATCCCAAACATCACTCTGACGGTGACCATCTCATCGGCTACCTCGGTATGGACGATGACAATGCTCAGATTGTCAGGCAATCGGGTGAGACCACTTTAAGTGGAAAAACCCAGAATCGGAATAGCCGTGGTAACCGCCTTCGGAACCTCTTGAAAATGCCAAGAACTAATCATACAACCCAAGATATTCTTGATGGGAAAGAAGACTTCTTTACGGCGGTTCATTCAGGAAAAGATGAAGATCGAGCCGAGTGGGGTTTTGGGATTAAGTTCTAGACTGAAACGAAGACTCTTGGGACTTATATCAGTATTGTTACGTAGTATTTAATGGAAGGCAGTATTAAAGAAATAGTTTATGGTTTGTTAACATACTGGTTCCATGAAAGTTCAAATTCGTTATAGTCTATCCCAAGCACATATTTTAAGTCTGCCCCGAGTTCGTTGGCTATTTTTTCGCACGATTTTTAATATCTTTCCCTCCCAAATGTTTCAATCAAATGGCAACATTTTTTCTTGCAAAATGAAGCAAGTGGCCAAGCCTCAATCCAGTCGACTTGATGTCTGAGAATATGTCATTGATTTCATAGTTAGACTACTCTGACATGTATAAAAACGGTTGAAGGCTAACAACTTTTGAGTGCATATCAATGGGCTTATTTGAGATTATTTTATATCTCATTGCTAATTCTCCCTACCGAGGTGACGACGCTCTCATTCGGGCGAATTTGCACCGTAGATATAAGTAGCTTGTCCTGGTCTTGTTTGTTTATATTGAAACCACCGCTCAGCATTTAGACTTTCGGTTGAAACAGTTGAATCAAAGACTAACTTACTTGCAGCCGTTGTTGTTTTCAGCCATGCCATAACTTTTAATTTATACAGTCCAATTGGATTGAGTGAGTTGAGGTCAACTCTATTTAGAATATCGGTATCCTGAAGTGTATCCCAAAGAGGTTGAGAGCGGATTCCTTTAAGCAAGGTTGATTCTGGCCGCACGATACAGCCTAATGTGGATAATGAAAGATAGTTATTTAGATCATGTTGCGTAAAAATAGTCTCAGACTCAGGGTGATCTAAGTACTCCATGAACTGGTCGCGATCAATCATGTGTAGTGCTAATCCAATGAGTTCCTCTCGCTCTTCAGGTTTAATATGAAGAAACGGAATCGACATAGCAGCATAATCGCGGTTATAGTATGCTCTACCGTCAGGGGCATTGATGCACAGCGCACGATCGACAAGCTCGATAGCTAGTTTTGGATCATACTGGCTTATAACCCTAAGTATTAGTGGCGCCTGGTCACTACAAGATAAATAGTCACTTTCTCTGAAGCTCCATAACCTTTGCTCACGGATAGAAACGATAGACTTGAACGCATCTTGAAAGGGCTGCTCGTAAAGGTGCCCATACTCCCGAAAAGTTTTTCCTATTCTTGGGGTAATTTCCATTCCGGCCAAGCCAAGGATTTCCAAATCTATTGGTGGGTTGGGATATAAATTAGACTTTAACTTCTCTTCAAATATGCTTTGAACTATCTCTGGGCTAGTTTCCGAACAATGAATCAATAGGCAAACGGTTGCTGCGAGTGCATAACGAACCTCACCCTCCCGCCGAGAAGAGTAATAATTACTCCCCCCACCATCATAGGAGGGTAGATTAATGTTTTCTATTAGAGAGAACCTACCGTTTTCCTTGAGTATGGTAACTTGTTCTGGAAAAGTTGTCTGTAACCAGGTAGGAATCTCATGTTGATCGACCTGTCTCGTAATGAAAAGTGGTTGGAATTACTTCATTCTAACTTCAATTAGCTGAAACTGAAGGATTAGTTGTTTAGGCTCTTTCTAGTGTGGGCACAATCTATCAGAGCATAGAGATTGAAATGAGGTGCACTGATGAATCCAAGCATAACTCCAGTACAGCAGTTTAATAATGTTTCACGTAAACTCAATCAAGATATTGTTGCAAACGCAAAGGTTTCAGGTTCGTTAACAAATGATGAGATTCGGATTACGGACAAACCAGATGAGCTAAGAATAATTATAAACGAATCTTCTATCTTTAAGAAAACTGAATCCGTTGTTCAGCGTCAATTATTATTTCCCCTCAGCGTCAATTAGAATTCCCTATTTTGTAGCGGCAAAAACCGTCATTGTTATGCACGTTTCTGCCCCTATTTTTATCCATACTCCTTTCGCATAATCGCCGATACTTTC
>CAIWAN010000034.1 GCA_903910705.1 uncultured Candidatus Marinamargulisbacteria bacterium | reverse complement strand
TTTCGGTATTGATTCTGATTCTGCTAATATCATCTGTGCCTCCCGTATTGTTAGGGGGTGCTTGAGAGATTTCGTTAGATCTCGGACATAGCACCAATTCCTGTCAATATGTTGCACACGATGTGGGTATATCCGCCAGACTCACAGAATCAAAAAATATCCAGAATATTTATTGACATTTTACCGCTAACCCCTTATCGAGCAATTCCTGATTGAGGAATTTGCCGTTGGCGACAAGGGTGGTTAGGTCGGGTTCATCTTTGTCGTAAAGGACATCGGCCAGATAGCGGTTGAACTTGTCTCGCCAATAGGTTTTGATGGCGACGAACGCGCAGCCACTTAGCTGAGTTTGAAGGTATTCTTTGGCGTTAAGCCCCTCGGGGGTGTTCAACTCGGGGGCATCGATGCCTCTTAATCGGAGTTTTTGTGTCGAGAACATATTAAACCCCAAGTCGAGGACAGCCCAAAACGTATCGCCATCGACGATCGCAAGGACAACGGCTTTGTAGGTATAATGGGGCGTCGAACCGAGGTGAATATGCGGGTGTTGCTCAAGCGTAATCGGGCTTGGCGCGGTGATATTGGCCGAAAGTGTAAAGCCGAGATCAACCATCGTTTGTCCAAGGACCGTTTCGGCGACATACACAAAAGGTGCGGTGCGTTCGATCGATAGGGTCGGGGGTGCGGGGAGCGCGTGGGTCTTTTCGCTTCGGATCAATTTGGCTAAATCGCGGGAGCTTAAATGGTCGGAAATGGCTTGTTCTTCAAATCGATTCCGAGCCTCTAGGTCAGGAATGGTAAGCAGTTCAGTGTAATGCGTCCATGTCAATTGTACAGGCGCCTGTACAATCTTTGGGTACTCTTCGTAAAACCGAACGGAGAGATAAATGCTAGTTCTGCTGATTTTTAATCGTGCCGACATTTTCTGAACCATATACGTTCCATAATCAGAACGGCGATGTTTTTTCTTAAGATGGGCTTTGATGTCCTTGCCCATATCCCAAAAGGCAAGCTTCTTTTTGTGTTCAAACCTTGACTCGATCCGAGCGATCAAGGCATCGAGTTCTTTGTCTTCTTCGTTGTTGTCGTTTGGCAACTCAGGGAGGTTAGACATAATATAAAAGTATACTATGCGCGTATGACTTTCAATATAAATCAGGTATAATTCAAGATATTCATGGAGGTGAAAAATGTTATCAGTTAAAGAAGAGGTTTTTCAGGTTGCTTCAAGACTTTCAGCCACAGCTACCCTCGATGATGCAATGTATCAATTATATATTCTGGATCAAATCGCAAAAGGTGAGGATGAAGTCGCTCGTGGTAAAATAATGACTGTCGACGAATTGGAGGGAAAGCTCAAGCAATGGTGATTTGGACAGACACGGCACAAGAAACATTAAAGCAGATCCACGATTATATCGCTCGAGAGACGAAGTATTATGCGAACAGAGTTGCAGCCGAGATTATCAGAACTTCAAAAGAACTAGCCAACTTCCCAAATAAAGGGAGACAAGTCCCTGAGGCAAATCGAAATGAAATACGAGAAGTCTTTATTTATTCCTATCGAATGATCTATAAAGTGACTCAAAATGATATCCAAATCCTGCGAATTTTGCATCAACATCAAAACATAGATTTTACATCGTTTACATCAACGTAGTACTTCTTTAAACTATCCCCCCGTTTACACATCGCCCTAAATCCTCGATAATATTTATTACCATGGGCCTTGTTTTTGCTAACCTTGAATTAAAGAATCCCCGACAACCTGACTTGGCGGTTGTTTCAGCCAAAGCCCTCGTGGATACAGGTGCGGTTCACTTGTGTATTCCAGAGCATGTGCGCATCCAACTGAACCTCGAAGAAATGGACAAAAAAGAAGTGACACTTGCCGATGGCACTCAATATCTTGTTTCATATGTTGGCCCTGTCGAGATCCATTTCAAGAACCGAATAGGCTTTGTCGGCGCCTTAGTGTTGGGCGATCAAGTGTTGCTCGGCGCTATTCCGATGGAGGATATGGATTTGGTTGTGATCCCTCAGAAACGACTCATTGACGTCAACCCAAACAGCCCGAATGTCGCCTCAACCATCGTAAAATAGTGGGCCCCATCGCCCTAAATTCCTCGATAATATGTTAAGATTGTTTCTGTTAATAAAGGAGGGTTGCCATGAATGAGCATTTTTACAAGGTGATTGTTGAACCACAAGAAGAGGGTGGTTTTACAGGGTTTGTTCCTAAGCTTCCAGGATGTGTAACCGAAGGAGAAACGTACGAAGAGACAATCGCTAATCTTAAGGAAGCCATCACGCTTTACTTAGAAACGCTTAATGCTCGACAAGGTAGGGTAATATTTGATGACACCCATATGGCTGAGGTTAGTGTCAGTTTATGACCAAACAATTGCCTGCTCTAACGCCAAAGCACGTCATCAAGGTCTTGAATAAGATCGGGTTTGAGTTTTATCGACAAAAAGGAAGTCATCAAATTTTTGTCAAAGGTTTCTACCAAGTGGTTGTTCCCTATCACAATAAGGATCTAAAGATGGGGACCCTCCGAAACATTATCAAGGGAACCGGTCTTTCTATCGAAGAATTCAGAAAAGAAATATAATCCTCGACGAGATGCTCCCCGCTTGCTCTTAGCCCTTACTTTGTCTTGATACAAAGTAAGCAAAAATCAAGTCAGCGCAAAGGCTTGCTTCGAACATTTGCGCTGACGGTCAAAATATATCGCCCCCCTTTGTTTACCCATCGCCCTAAATTTGCCATTCTTAACCGGGCAAGGTATGATTGAGGTGTTATGTTTATATACTTAGATAACTGCTTGAAGAGCGAAAAGTTGCGATCCAACAATGGCGTGACCGAGCGAAGCAAATCATTTTTGGGAATCCAGAAATTGTATCCAAAGCAAAATTCATTCAAACAGAATATCGACTTGGTTCTGCTGATGCCTTACATGTTGCCTGTGCCCTTTCAGCAAAAGCATCCTACTTTATAACAACAGACGAACGAATACAGAAACGAGTCCCCATTATTAACAAGCTACGAATTCTTAACCCCGTTGAATTTATATTAATCGACAAGGAGGAGCGAGATGCTTAACGAAACAGAGTTGCGGCTTGAGGGGGGACGACAACTATTAAAGGGGCTTGGAGACCTCGATACGGAACGATTTATCTCGATTATCAATGAAGGCAATTTTGATTATACAGCATGGCATCAAAACATATTTGGTGACAAATCGATCGACGAATTACACCAACTCGCTAGGCCCTAAAATCTCCCCTTGCCCCTCTTTAGAAAAGAGGGGAATCGTTCAGATAAGCCGTGTTTTGAGTTAGCGTATGACTTTCAATATAAATAAGGTATAATTCAAAAAGGAGGTTCCCTATGCCCGCAATAAGTATGTTTTTTGGGATTATCATTCGAATGTTTGTTGGTAGGAAAGAACATAATCCGCCCCATTTTCACGCTTACTATCAGGATGCCACGGCGACCTTTGATATCCGCTCAGGTGATCTTATTGAGGGCAACTTGCCAAAGAAGCAGGTTCGGTTGATTCAAGCTTGGGCTGAAATATATCGGGACGAATTGCTTGCCGACTGGAATTTAGCATCCAATAATGACGAACCCTTTAAAATTGATCCCTTGAAGTGAGTTGAAGCGATGTACATGGGTATTAAAGCCGTAAAGGCAATTGAAAATTACAAACTGTTGTTAACGTTCGAAAATGATGAGACTCGAGAATTCGATATGTCGGAATATTTGGATCGGGGAGTTTTTAGAACGTTAAAGGATAAGCGACTATTTAACCGAGTACGAGTCAATTTTGATTTTATTGAGTGGCCTAATGGAGTCGATTTTGACCCCGAGTTGCTCTATGAGTCCAGTCGGGCTCTTTAGTCGCCCAGAAATTGCTCCCCGTTTACACATCGCCCGAAAATCTCCCCTTGCCCCTCTTTAGAAAAGAGGGGAATTGTTCAGGTGGGACGTGTAAATATGTATCCCCAATGTTTCGAATAGCTCTGTCACTCGAGAATGATCGAGACGAGATTTCCCTGTAGAAAAGACGAAAAGGGACCCTGCTTTAAGGCCTTTTTTGACTTTTCCCAAGGGAAACGACGTTAGCCTTCTCGAGAGACTAGGCAGGGTGAAGGGGGCGGCCATGAGCCCCCATCGAAACATAATCATTATTTTCTGGGATTTCTCCAAATCCCTGCCGATATACTCATATAGCAACAACAATTTGAGGGAGGACTTTATGAATAAAAAAATATTGAGCTTACGAATCGAATCACCAACCACGGGGGGGGGGGCTGCTAAAGTAGCTGAACTCCGTAACTCGATTCATGTAGGAGTAAATCAATTTTATATACCCGGATCATACGTTCGTTCGGTAACTCGAGATGAGTTGAAAGCCGTTGTTGGCCAAGTTGAACAACTAATACAGCTCGATATCAAAAAAATAGAGTGGGGGCTAGAGAATGTATATAAGATGGTGACTCTTCCACCCTTTGACGATGCTACTGTCCAAGACAGAGTATCTATATTTCGTGAACTGACGATGTTCTGCGAAAATATCTGTGAAGAAAAGGGGTATTTGCTCGGGAAAGCATTAGCGAAACATTATTTTGGTTACAATTTTCGAAATATTTCTTTAATAAGTGACGCCGGAAGTTTTTTTTCTGAAGCAGCATATATCTATTTAGAGTTAGATCGTGTGCGGGACGCTCAACGTTGTTTTTTTGTAGCGGGTGAAACCTATGAGGGGATATCAAATTCTGAAATGAAAACCAGTCGCGCTTATATGCGTGCACATGGTCTTTCGTTGGAATTGAACGAACGCTTCTTAATAATTGATGCGTACGCAGCGTCAAAAATAGCCATAACATCTTTCGTTAACCAACAAGAAAAATATAGTATGGCCAATATTCTAAATTTTTGTATTGAAATGATTGAGATTGGCAATAAATTTTTAGATTTAAAGCGGTTATGCAACTTCTTTTCTGTAAAATTAGAATCCATAGTGTTCATGCTGCCTGAAAGAACCTCCTTCCTGACGACCAGTCCTCGTCGATTTCAACGAGTATAGCCGTAACGAGCCTGAGGCAAGAGGCCTCATTTGGGA
>CAIWAN010000033.1 GCA_903910705.1 uncultured Candidatus Marinamargulisbacteria bacterium | reverse complement strand
TTTCGGTATTGATTCTGATTCTGCTAATATCATCTGTGCCTCCCGTATTGTTAGGGGGTGCTTGAGAGATTTCGTTAGATCTCGGACATAGCACCAATTCCTGTCAATATGTTGCACACGATGTGGGTATATCCGCCATTTTCGTTCATCAAATTCATGAGATTTTCAAAATCAAGTAGGGATCGACTGAGTCGATCCAATTTCTTGACCACCACTGCATTGATCTTCTGCTGTTTGATGTCTTTGACCAGTTTCTGATACTCGGGCCGATTGGTGTTGCCACCGGATTTGCCTCGCTCGATGTAGGTCTGATGAATAGCGAACTTTCGGAAGTCGCAATACTTCTTGAGTTCGTTTTCTTGCTCTTCGAGCGAGTCGCCCTCGTTGGCCTGACGCTCGGTAGACACCCGAATGTAGAGGGCGACTCTCATTTGAGATACACCGCTTTGTAGGCACCCTCCCAACAACCGCCGCAGATAAGTGGCTTCCATTTGATGTTGGGAAACTCTGGAAGCCGTCTATCAATGCAAAAGATAACCACCGGCAAGTGTGCGCTGAGTGCCTTGCGCAGTGTGAACAGCGTGCCATGGCTATCGCCATACAGAAAAGCCACGATCCCCGTCACCGCATCAATGAGACGCAGATTGCGCTGAAGTAACCCCGCCCGAACCACTGCATATTCTTCTTGTCCGCGCAAACTGCCCCACACAATAGAGCCGCCATATTCTTTGAACTGCCGAGAGAGGACGCGGACTTTGACAGGGAAACCCTCATAGGTACTCCAAGGACTATAGACGGTTGCCTTGTCTGCCTCGCCAATATGGACCAGATATGCCAAACAATATTCGTCTGCACCCACCGCGCCACCACTGGCGATCTGATTCTTGCGTTTGAGGAGATCCTCAACAACAGCCCCGACATGCTCTGCGTATTGAAGTGGTAACGAACGAGAACCTATAACACCTACAACGCGCGGCCCATCGGCGCGCCCCCCCAGCCCCCGCGCCGCTTGGGCCGATGCTGCCACACATACCGAACTGGTCTGCTTTTCCATAACTTGCCTCTTTCTGAGTTGGGATTAACCACCCAAACCTCGATGAAATATGGCTGGAGTGAAAACCAGAAAAGCAGATACTCGTCCAGTTAAAATATATGTTTCTTTATGAATTCTTTGCTTAGACTGTTGGGAAATTATTCGCAAAAATATATTGAAAACTTAATTCCGTTTGTCAGGGCGCATAACGTTTGGGTTTCCTGTATTTCTGTCACTGTATTGCCCCCAATTAATCAAGCACAAATTAAGGCTTTCTGTTTCTCAAATTCTTCCCTAAACTGAATCGGAGCTTTTAAGCCCAATCTATGAATTAACCAGCTCTCATTATATTCCTTCATAAACTTGCCGATCACCTCCCGTGCTTGTTCTAGATTTTCAAAAACGTACAAATCAAAAACCTGCTCCTGAATAGTGCGGTGGAATCGCTCGATAACACCGTTGCATTCTGGACTTCGAACAAAGGCTGGCGAGTGGATTAATCCAAGAAACTTTAGCTCATTTTGAAAATCATTTGAGTCATACTGGCTGCCGTGATCTGACCTCAAGAATAAACCGGTATCGACACAAATATTTTGATCAATCTTTCCATAGGACTTTTTGACGGCTTGCTTGACGGGTTCCATGGCCGCGAATCGGTTGCCAATTTTCGCAGAATGCCAGCCCAATATCTCATCATTACAATGGTCAATGACGCTGAATAACCAACACTGTCCCTCTGCTTGAGTATAGAAATGTTTGCCGTCTGTACCCCACATTTTATTAGGCATGTCCGTTGTAATCGTCCCGTCATGTGCTCTTGCACTGCCTGTCTTCACCGGTCTTTGAGGCGCCAGAAGTTTATGGGTGGCCATCACCGCATATAAACGATTTTTCCCACAAACAATGCCTCGTGCCCTTAATCGTTTATGGATCTTCTTGTACCCCTCCGAATGAAACGTCGAGACATTGAGTTCCGTCTTGATTTCGTCAACAATCATGTCGTCGCTTAATGTGGGTTTTCGACCTGGCTTTACCTTGTTGGGGGCGCTCCCTATACTGGTTTTTCGATACCATGCCGCACTTGATAACCCCGCAACGCTAAGCACCATCCTTGTGGGATAGACCTTGCTTGTAGACGGGCTTTTGAGCTTTTTCATTTCAGCTATATACTCCCGCTTTTCTTGAAAAAACTCTTTTTTTTTAGTAGTTCAATTTCCATCTGAAGTTTACCAATGATACGTTCGTACTCTCCAAGCTTAGAGCCTTCAGGTGCTCGTTTTAGTCCCCGTTCTCCATGAACCAAAAATAGATCACGCCAGCTTGATAAATCCGACATCGTTACTTGTTCAGCCCGACTTACCTCATCCATACTTTCCCCACGCAATACCCTCAACACAATACTCGATTTTCGCTTACTACTCATTCGTTCCATTTTGCACACCCTTTTAGACTTTATATTTTAGCCTGAAAAGTGCTAACAATTAATTGGGGCCAGTATAGTCACGTTTATGTTGAGCCGAAAAAGATTGCCGTTGCGTTCTATTCCTTCAGATACAATTGGATGGAACCCATCTTTGCTTCATTGGCTAAGGCGTAACCAACTAAGGAGACCGACTTATTATTACTCCCATGAAGCGTATGGAAATCCCGGTAACCAGTATCTAAGTTGACAGCCATCTTTATATCTAAATTTAGCCCCATTAGGAGCTGAATGGTTTCATTCAAAGAAAGTGAATTTACATTCAGAACGCCAATTTTGCCATCTCGTGTCTCAAATAAAACTCTTCGATTTGCATTTTCATAGGAGGTTTCTTTTAGCACGGCTCCTGTGTAATTATTAATCAATAAATGAGATTGAAAGATGGACATCTTTTTCTGTTGAGCCAGCTTTACAAAGCTAATTAAGTCTTGTTCCTTGTCTAAATTATATTTGTTCTCGCTAATTTCTATATTTCGCTTGTTAAATATGCGAAGACTACCTTTTTCTCCAAAGATTACAATTCCAGAGGTTTGATCTGGAAAAAGATTAAAGATTTCGCCCGATTGCATCGTTAGACTATCAACTCTTCCAGCTCCGCTCTCAATATAGGGACCAGTGAACTCACTAACTAACTTGCCGTGGTTTGGGGGGGCAGATTTCTGGTTCATAGTAAATGCAGCGTATATATCTCTTGAATTCGCCAAAAACAAGCCTCCTATCAACTCCTTGCTGGAGTATAGCTCTGAGAATTCAATGCCAGAGGGAAACGTTAGCGATTCATTTTTTCGTTTAGAGATATTTTCTAAATCTCCCTTAAAGACTTTTAATAGCGGACTAACTTTCTTTTGCCAGAATCGAACAACCGCATATTCGATATTTCCATCTTTTACACTTCGGACTAACTTATCAACATTACTTTCTTTAGGGAAGTGCTGCTTGTAAAGTTTCTTTACGTATTCGACTTGAGAGGAGGTAATATCTTGCCGGTTAAGCAAGCTCCGTGCTAAAAATTGTGAGAGCTGAGCATAGATCTTACCAGAACCTGTTCTACCTGATTTGTGTAGGAATTTGGAAAGTGCCTCTACTAAGGTGGCCGTGTTGCTTGTCGATTTTTCTTTTAAAAATGCCTCAAAAACAGAGGTATCCGAACCCACCCCAAAGAATACTTTTCTCAAGTCATTCAATTCGACTAATTTTTCGATCTTCTGTGAAAAGGGCCTGGTATTTGTTTTTATCGTGTTAGATATTTCACTATCAATGATTGCTTTCATTGGTTGCAGATTCTTAAAACTCGAGAACCCAACATATTCTGAAGCTTTTTTATCCATAAGGATTTGAGGATTTATGTTTCCCCGTGAAATTAACGTCCTGAAGTCTTGTAGGAATTGGGGAGTGAGTTTGAAATTGTTGGCAACTGCTGCATCATCCATGTTGACCGGAGTGTTTATTCTATGGATAAATCGTGAAAAGTTATGGAAGTCTTTTATGGAATTAATATTTACTGCGGAATATTTGTCACAACCAAACGGGTTGAAGAATCGTGAAAATGGAGCTTCGCCAGGAGAAAACAGTTTCTGTAATTCAGTATCTATTGCTATAGAATATTTGAACAAATTATTCAATGTTTTGAACTTGTAAATGAATTTATCCATATCTCTTTTAAAGACTGTTTCATTACTAAAACCACATTCTACTTCCCAAAGCGTTTTGCTAACCGAGTCCTGGATAATCTTATTCGGACTTAAAGTGTTAATAGCTTGCAATAAGGCCAGATATTCCCGCGGATCCACAGGAACTAACGTTCTCTCTGAACTAGAAAGATTCGTACCAAACAATTTATGCAACTCATTATTTCTGAGAAGAGTTGTAAGATCATATTTCTTTCCATGCCAGTCAATAAGTGTTGAGCCAGTCGATGCTTTCTCAACTTCTAATAGGTAAGCTTTAATTACTCCTTTATTGGTTAATGAAAGATTCGAGTCAGACAAAAGAGTTTTTAGCGTTTTTATCATCACTGGTAAACTTGAGACGTCGGGGTTTTTTCTGTTAAACAAAACGGATTGATGAGCGACAATTAGAATTCCCACCTGACGACAATTAGAATTCCCCTTTTCTGAGGATGTTTGATAGTGTGGTTGAACGAGATCATTGGATCCGTAAAAGGAGCAATTAATGATCAAAAATCAACAAGTCAAAATATT
>CAIWAN010000032.1 GCA_903910705.1 uncultured Candidatus Marinamargulisbacteria bacterium | reverse complement strand
GAAATTATCCGGCATGCACTGGGGTTCAGAGAACGTTCAATCCATGGTCAGTCTAAGGGCAAGGGTTCTGTCGGGTCAGAGCGATGATATCGTTTCGAAATTCGGCCGTGCCGCTTGAACCCGACCATTTCTTATGCGCCCGAT
Source organism: uncultured Candidatus Marinamargulisbacteria bacterium (assembly GCA_903910705.1). Classification (GTDB taxonomy): domain Bacteria; phylum Margulisbacteria; class Riflemargulisbacteria; order GWF2-35-9; family GWF2-35-9; genus CAIWAN01. The sequence continues at coordinate 31,412 of CAIWAN010000032.1, read as the reverse complement.
TGTTGCCCCGTGGCAACAATTGAGGGCAGCACGAGAAGGCATTTCACTCTGCTAAGAGACTCAATCATTTCAACACTTTCGGCCTCGGCTTGAGTGGGTGAGGCGGGGGATTGATTCATGATGAACCCGAGAATGGGAACGCCTCGGGATTGCAGTGCCCGAAGACTAAGCAGGGTGTGATTAACGGTGCCGAGTTGGGGTCGTGTGACAAGAACAACGGGGAGACTCGACTGCGAAATAAGGTCGAGCATAAAGTAGTCGGGGGTAATGGGAACGAGTAACCCGCCCGCCCCTTCAACCACGAGGGTTTCGTGTGCGTCGATCTGGGCTTGAAGGTCGGCTAGGATCTGGGCGGGGTTGAGGGTCAGGTTTTCGGCCCGTGCCGCCTGATACGGGGAGAGAGGAGCATTTAAACAAAAACCACATCGTACATCGTTGTCAAAGGCATGATGGGTTAATTGTTTTATGGCGAGTATATCCTCGGCTTGCGCCATCGATGGAGAGCCGGTTTGAAGGGGTTTGTAATAGGCTGGATGCTCGCTAGCCCATTGATTCATATAGTGAGCGCAGACAAAGGTCTTGCCCACGCCGGTGTCGGTGCCTGTAACAAAAATTCTCATTTTGCTTCGAGCCAGTTTTGGCCGACCCCAATATTGACGGTTAGCGGCACAACAAGGGAGCAGACACCTTCCATTTCGGTTTTGAGTATGGCTTTGACCGTGTCGACTTCACTGGGCGGGCACTCGATAATTAGTTCATCATGAATTTGAAGGATCATTTTGGCATGAAGCGGGGCGAGTTTTGTCTCGACAGCGAGCATAGCGGCTTTAATGATATCGGCGGCACTGCCTTGAAACGGCGTGTTAATGATCATGCGCTCAAGCGATTGTTTGTCTTTTTTGCTGGCGGTCGCATACATCGGGAAAAACCGTTTTCGCCCGAGCATCGTCCCTACCCATCCAAAGTCGTGAACATGTTGAATGGTGGCGTCTAGGATCGTTTGGATCTTTGGGAACGAGGCAAAATAGGTGTCGATAAAGGCGGCGGCTTCTTTTTGAGGGATACCCAAACGCTGAGCGAGGCCAAAGGCTTTCATGCCATAAGCGATGCCGAAATTGATCTCTTTGGCACGTCGACGGATGGCGGGGGTAATCTCGTCGTAAGGGATTTTAAAGATTGTTGACGCCGTGGCGGTGTGAATATCTTTGCCGGCAAGGAAGGCGGCGATGAGGTTTTCGTCCCCACTTAAATGAGCCAATATCCTTAACTCGATCTGCGAATAGTCGGCAACAACCAACGCGTGGCCGTCTTGCGCAACAAACGCCCGACGAATCCGCTCGCCCAACTCGGTTCGAATGGGGATATTTTGGAGGTTGGGCTCGCTGCTCGAGAGACGTCCGGTGGCGGCGACGGTCACGTTGAACGTGGTATGGATGCGTTGATGGGCGTCCATGAGGGTCGGAAGCACGTCGATGTAGGTGTTAAGTAGCTTGGTGAGTTGACGATACTCGAGGAGTTTTTCGGCGATAGGATGAAGCGGCAACAAGGCCTCTAGGGCATCACTGTCCGTACTGGCGCCGGTTTTTGTCTTATGCTGAACAGGAAGCCCCAGTTCGGTAAACAGGATATGCGACAATTGTTTAGGCGAATTGACATTAAACACGGCTCCCGCAAGCCCATGAATGGCGCCCTCAAGGGTTAAGGCCTGTGCATGATAATCAAGCGAGAGCTTTTTTAGCCAAGCCGGATCGACGCCGATTCCCCGCTGCTCCATTTGATATAGAACGGGGATAAGGGCGAGATCGAGGTCGCGATAAAGTGGGCGCAAGTCTTTGCTTTTAAGGTCGGGCAAAATGACCATATAAAGCCGAAAGAGCGAGCAAGCCAGTGTCGTTGCCCCTTCTTGGGAAGAGAGAGGGGGGAGGTCTTCACGGAAATATTCCTTAAGCAATCGGGCTACCCCATGTTGGAGCCGGTCGGGCGCAAGCAAATAATCCATGAGCATGATATCGAAGACATTATCGAGTGGGGGCGGTTCGCAGGGCAGGTCGTGCAGGAGTCGCTTGAAATCGTGGATGATCAACGGATGCGTCGCTAACCAGCCCCCGTCAAAAACAGACCGTGTGGGCTCGGAGATAAACATCGGCCCAAGCGCGGCGTGGTCGTCGGGACTGCTTTGTGACGAGAGGGGGACAAAGAACGCGGTTTCGCCCGACGTTGCCACGGCAAAACCGAGCCACTGTTTGTCGACAATGAGCGGAACAAAGGCAAAGGGCGTTTCGGCCGGCAGCGTTGTTAGTTGCCGATGCCAAGCGGCTTGATCGTCGAGTAGGGTGAACGGTCGAAGGGGGGTGTGGGTAGATACCGTTTCGATTGTTGGGGTAGGGCCGCCGGCTTTCTTCAGATAGCCATAAAGCTCATAAGTTTCAAAAAACGAGCGACCACGGGAGAGGTCAATATGGATCGGCGTAAGGGGTAGCTCGAGGGGCAGTTCGATATGGATGGTGGCGAGCTCGCGGCTGAGATAAGCAAGATCGACATGTTGTGTCAGTTTGTTGCGAAGGGTGTCGCTTTTGACCTCGTCGAGATGAAGGTAGAGGTTGTCGAGTGTCGAGAACTGTTGAAGCAGTTGGGTTGCTGTTTTGTCGCCGATACCAGGGACGCCGGGGATGTTGTCGGACGCGTCCCCCTTTAACGCCTTGAAGTCAACGATCTGGTTGGGTTGAAGCCCCGTCATCGTGACGGTGTTTTCTGGATTCATGATGAGCAGCTCGGCCCCTTTTTGCGGAAGCATAACGGAGGTGCGGTCGCTGATAAGCTGCAGGCAGTCTCTGTCGCCCGTAAAGAGGAGGGTGTGAATGTCGGTCGTTGTCGTTTCGGCGATATGGGCCAGACTCCCCAAAATATCATCGGCTTCAAAGCCAGACGCTTCTAAGATCGGAACAGCAAGCACATCCAGCATCTCTTTGATAATCGGGATTTGAGAACGAAACTCGTCGGGGGCTTTTTCGCGATGGGCTTTGTACTGGTCAAAACGCACGTGGCGAAAGGTGGGCTCGGGACGGTCAAATGCGACGACCAAATAATCGGGCTTAACGATCTCATGGGCTCGCAGTAACATGTTCAAGAACCCCAAGACGGCATTGGTCGGCTGACCGGCACGCGTGGAGAGACCTTTTACCGCAAAGAACGCGCGATAGGCGAGATTATGCCCATCGACAACAAGAAGGGTCTTTATCCCAATAATTCGTCTCCGACCGCCCAATGGTCACGCTCGACTTCATCAAAAACAATGTAGGTATGGGCTTTGGGTTTGGCTGCCACGCGCTCAAGGCTTTCTGAAATATCTTTGGCGATGGCCTCGCGCTGCTCACGAGTTAGGGTGCCGGCTGTTTTAACATTAACGTAGGGCATAAAAACCTCCTTGGGAATGATAGCGAATATTATATACTAAGAAAGACAGAGTTGTTGAAACAGATTCTTAAAACTCTTCAACGGAAACCCTACAATGGCCTCATACGCCCCGTCAATATGCTCAATAAGATTATCGCCAATAAGGGGTTCTTGAATGCCGTACGCACCGGCTTTGTCGAGAGGGCCTTGGGGTGGGGCAAGGGTTAAATAGTGCTCGATGATCTTTAGCGTCTCGGCACTCAACGACTTGAAGTAAACCTGCGCGGTTTCTTGTAACGGATATTGGGTTTGGGTTTGTCGATCAAAGAGCCAAGCGGCTGAGACCACGGTGTGTGATTGCCCCAGATGCCCAAGGAGCATTTGCTTGGCGTTCGGGAGGTCGAGAGGTTTTCCCAAAATCCGTTCGCCATGCGCCACCAAGGTATCCGCTGTAACGATGAATCGGATCGAATCTGATAGCGGACCGGCAAGCACCGCCTGCAGTTTTTGATGGGCCAACCCCACTGCAATTGCAGAAACATCGCCAAACGGCGGGATGCTCTCCTTAAATTCAGGCACCGCGCCTATTATTAAGTTTGGGATAAATTTTGCTAGCATGATTTGACGACGAGGGGAGGTCGAGGCTAATAACAATGTGTTCATGCTGGAATCGTTGTCAAAACCCATTTGGGCGAATATGATAATACGATAATACCATTCGGGACAGGGGTTAGGGTGCTTACAGATCAACAGGAAGTGTTCGCGAACGTTATCCATGACCTTAAGAGTCCCCTTGCCGTCATAACGGGGTTGTCAGAGGTCTTCTTGCGGATGATGGCAACCGACCTCAACGACAATCAACGAGAGGTTATTCAGAAAATCAGCCGTCATGCTCGATTTGCGCTCGATCTCATTGAAGACCTCTTGGACATAGAGCGTCTAGCGAGAGGACAACTGGTTTTATCAAAATCCTCCCTTGATATGAAGCCCTTCCTCGACGACATTGTTCAGACCCACAGTATCGCGGGTGCAGAAAAGGGGATTCGTCTTGAGCTTGAGGCAGAGTGTAACTGCGTTTTGGAGACAGACGAACGACGACTCAAGGAGATCCTCAACAACCTACTTTCAAACGCCTTAAAATATTCCCATTCTCGGACGACGATCTTGATGACCATGTTAGTGGAAAAGAAACACTGTATTATCAGTGTGAAAGATCAAGGGATCGGTATTAAAGAGGTCGAGATCGAACGACTCTTTACCCCCTTCGCTCAACTGACCAACCTTCCCACCGGAAACGAGAAGAGTACAGGGTTGGGTCTTAGCATCGTTAAAAACCTCATCGAACTCTTGGGGGGATCCATTGCCGTTTCGAGCGTTGAGAATGAAGGCACGACGTTTACCCTCAAGTTACCTAGAAGCAGCGAAGCAAGATGAGTCTAACGATCGTGGGTTCCGTGGCCTTTGACACGCTCTATACACCCGAAGGCACCAAAGAAAAGATCATGGGGGGATCGGCGGTTTACGCGGCGATCGCAGCCAGTTACTTTACCAAGCCCTCTATTGTTGGGGTGGTTGGCGACGATTATCATGCGCATAAGATCGAGCTTTTACAGTCCCGAGGTATCGATACCAGCGATATTCGTCAGGAAGCAGGCAAAACATTCCATTGGATCGGCAGTTACCTTGAAGATATCAATAGTGCGGTAACTGTCGAAACGGAGATTGGGGTTTTGGGTGCATTTAACCCCGAACTGAATATCGAAAACGCAAACCGAGAAACCCTCTTTCTGGCCAATAATGACCCCGACTCCCAACTCGCGGCGATCGAGCAGTCAAACGCGACGCGCATCGCCATGGATACCATGAACCTATGGCTTAACATAAAAAAAGAGGCCGTTAAAGCGGTGGTTTGCAAGAGCCATGTTTTATTTATCAATGATGCCGAGCTTCGTCTGTTAGGGGACCACTACAATCTCATTGCGGCGGCTCAGACGGTGATGGACTGGGCACCCTCGCTTGACGTGTTGGTATTAAAACGGGGCGAGCATGGATCGTCCTTATTCACGCGAGGTGGACTGTACTTAAGCGCACCGGCCTTTCCGTTGTCGCTTGTCAAAGACCCAACGGGGGCGGGTGACTCCTTTGCGGGGAGTTTTCTTGGGGTGATGACCAATAAGCCATGGACGTCCGAGAACCTTAAACATGCTCTACTCATCGGGTCGGTCACGGCTTCGTTTACCGTGCAAGAATTCGGCCCCGACAGTCTGTTAGCCACAACGGCGCAAAAAATAGAGCAGCGTCGCCAAGAGCTTATAAAAACCGTTCCCTTGTAATATAATCAGTGTTCGATATTCCAACAAATAAAAGGAGAAAGACATGACCGAATCCGTTGTTAAAGATTTGACGCTTGCTGATTGGGGGCGTCGCGAGGTTGCGATCGCCGAGACCGAAATGCCCGGATTGATGGCGATTCGTAAGGAGTTTGCCAAGACCCAACCCTTAAAGGGCGCGCGTATCGCAGGGTCGCTGCATATGACGATCCAAACGGCGGTTCTGATCGAGACCCTGAAAGCCTTGGGCGCAGATGTCCGATGGGCGAGCTGTAATATTTTCTCGACCCAAGATCATGCGGCGGCGTTTATCGCAAAATCGGGGACTCCCGTTTTCGCCTTTAAGGGTGAGACCCTCGAAGAATACTGGGATTTTACGCATAAAATATTTGAATGGTCTGATGGCGGCACCCCGAACATGATCTTAGACGATGGGGGCGATGCAACGCTGCTGCTTCATCTTGGAACACGTGCCGAAGCCGACCCTAGCTTGCTTGATAACCCAACCTCCGAAGAAGAGCGGATTTTGTATGCAGCCATTGAGAAACGCAATGCCGCGCAGCCGGGTTGGTATGCAAAAAATCTTGCCGCGATCAAAGGGGTCACCGAAGAAACCACCACAGGGGTTCATCGACTCTATCAAATGCATCAACGCGGTGAGCTTAAGTTCCCCGCTATCAATGTTAATGACTCGGTTACAAAGTCGAAGTTTGACAATCTTTATGGGTGTCGAGAATCGTTGATCGATGGGATCAAACGAGCAACCGATGTCATGATCGCCGGTAAAGTGGCGTTAGTATGTGGCTATGGCGATGTGGGCAAAGGGTGCGCCCAAGCCCTTCGTGGATTGTCGGCACAAGTGTGGGTGACCGAGATCGATCCGATCTGTGCCTTGCAAGCTGCCATGGAAGGCTACCGTGTCGTCACGATGGATGAAGCCTGTGAGTTAGCGGATATTTTTGTGACAGCGACTGGCAATTACCATGTCATTACGCACGACCATATGAAGCGGATGAAAGACCAAGCCATTGTTTGCAATATTGGTCACTTTGATAACGAGATCGACGTGGCCTCCTTAGAAAAATATAAATGGGAAGAAATTAAACCCCAAGTCGACCATATTATTTTCCCTGACGGGAAGCGCATTATTCTGCTTGCACAAGGTCGGTTGGTCAACCTTGGTTGTGGAACGGGGCACCCTTCGTATGTCATGAGCTCGTCTTTTGCCAATCAAACGCTTGCCCAAATCGAACTCTGGTCAAAGCAAGGGCAATACCCCGTGGGCGTCTATACGCTGCCCAAACACCTCGACGAAAAAGTGGCACGTTTGCAACTGAGTAAATTGAATGCAAAACTGTCGACCTTGTCCGAAAAACAAGCGAACTATATCGGAGTCCCCGTCGAAGGGCCGTATAAAACTGACCTTTATCGCTACTAAACTCGACGCGTGAAGATCTTTGTCCTTACGTTAGGGTGTAAGGTTAATCAACATGAAAGTCAGCAAGTGGCTGACCAACTGTCGGTGATGGGTCATTCTGTTGTGGGGGTGGTCGAGGACGCTGAGTTATTCATCGTTAACACCTGCACGGTTACGCAAGTCGCCGATAAAAAGAGCCGCCAAATGATCCGCCAAGTCGCGCGAAAGAACCCTTTGGCAAAGCTCATTATTACAGGGTGTATGCCCGAGAACCCGACCACTCCTATCGAGCGACCGGCCGGCAGTGCAATTGTCCTAAAGGCCGACTTAGCAGCCTATATGACGGGGCTGCCTCGACCGGCAGTGCCAGCGTCATCAACAAGCCAAGGACGCGTGCGAAGAACCCTGCTTATCCAAACCGGCTGTGACTACTATTGCAGCTATTGTATTATCCCCACGGTTCGACACGGCCGAGTCAGTTTTCCTCAAAATAAAATCCTTCAGGACTTTAAGCAGCTTGTTTGTGAAGGGGTTAAGGAAGTCGTATTAACCGGAATCAATCTGGGTACATGGCAAGAAGCGGGTCAAGATTTGACAGATTTGGTTGAGGCGTTGCTTGCCCTTGGAGGCGACGTTCGGATAAGACTGGGGTCGCTTGAACCGAATCTGGTCAGCGATCGACTACTAACGCTTATGGGCGCCCACCCTCGTCTTGCAACACACGTGCACCTGCCCTTGCAAGGCGCCGCCAACAGTCTGCTAAAACGAATGAATCGACGCTATAGTATCGAGGACTATCGAGCGCTGTGTCGTCGCGTGGCGGCCGCCAAACGCCCCATTAACATCACCACGGATCTGATCGTTGGATATCCCGAAGAAACAGAGGCAGAGTTTGAAAGCGCCATTCGCTTGATCGAAGCGGGCATCTTCTTGGATGTTCATGCGTTTGCCTACTCGGTTCGACAAGGAACGGTCGCCGCCAGCAAACCACAGCTGAGCCCTGTTCTTGTTCGGGAACGCATGAAGCGAGTGTTATCCGTCATCGAGGCCGCGAAGCGAGCTAAGCTTGAGTCGATGCACGGGCAGCGAGCCACTGTTCTCGTTGAAACGGTTCAAAAAGGCAGCGCCATTGGCTACACCGAAGGGTATGTGAAAGTCATGATCCCCAACTTTGAAGGGGCCATCAACCAGTTTGTGGAGGTTGTTTTGGGGGCACCGGTCTTGGTGGGGAAAGAGTGGGGCTTAACGGCTTAAGAAAAGATTTCTTTTAGCAGGGCTGACGAGCCGAGATTAGCCGTTGTTGAGTAGGGAATGACGGTATAATCACCCACGGTTTTTTGAATGTGTTGTAAATGGTGCTGTGCGGAGGATTTCTTTACCTTGTCGAATTTATTCGCGACAATAACGACCCGTTTCTTTTGACTCTCAAGGCTATTAAGCATTGCAAGATCTTTGTCGGTGGGGCCAACATTGCCGTCGATGATGAGCACCACGAGCTTTTGTTTGTAGCGTGAGCTGAGCAAGTACCAGTTGATCAGGGCGTGAAGCTCTTGTTGGGCTTCCCATGAGGCTTTGGCGTACCCGTAGCCCGGCAGATCGATCAAATAAAGCGATTTATTGATGAGAAAAACATTCAACTGTTGTGTTCGACCCGGAACACAGCTGGTGCGAGCCAAGTCTTTTTGCCGAGTCAGCGTGTTGATAATACTCGACTTGCCGACATTCGAGCGGCCAATAAAGGCAACATGAGGCGTGCCATCGTCTAAAATGGCGTCTTCACCAACGACCCCTCGAACAAAGGTTGCAGAGGTAATGTTCATGCCACCATCATAGCAAAGATTTGCAAAGCGTGGAGTGCTCTTCTATGATTGTTCATGATACAATTTTTTGTGAAGAGGCTTGAAGAATGGTCGGAGGCTAGATATTAAATGATTTCCAAAAAGAATAGATGGTTCTTTTCCGTGCTGCTCCTAGGGGTCACGATTCTTGCTTCGTTGTATTTTGTCTTCCTAACGCCCGAGGGGCGAGAGTTCATGGACGTGTTATTAAATCTCATGAAAAAATCAGGGGTGGTCAAGACGCTTTATCAACTGACCAAGTTTGTTCGTTAAGGGGCAAGAAGCAACAAGGCGGCAATAAGGCGTCGCTTTAACTTGAAGTGTTCTGAACGATTAACAAATAAAAAGGTTTACTTGTTAAAAAAGGTGGTATATTGTTTCAATGGGTTGCTTATGGTTGCAAAAGGAGTTGATTAGAGATGGCGCAGGCAATTAAGGTATCTGAAGATTTATACACGATAGCAAAGACTCGCGCAAAGGCTGAACACCGTTCAATTCCCGCGCAAATCGAGTATTGGGCAAAAATTGGAAGAATCGCTCATGATAACCCGGATTTACCCGTAAGTTTCATCGAAGGTATTTTGATTTCAAATGCGGAATACGAAGCGGGGCAATATACGGAGTTTAAACTTGATTAAAGTTGTTCAGACGACTCGTTTTGAGCGGGTATTCAAAAAGTATTACCCTGCTATTCAGAAGATGGTTAAAGACGAAATAAGGATTATTGCTTCAAACCCAAATATAGGCCAACAAAAACACGGTGATCTTAGCGACATTAGAGTACATAAATTTAAGATAAAGGCTGACTTGTACTTGCTGGCATACCAATTCGTTAATGGTGAATTAGTTGTTTTAGAGTTTATCCAAAACAGCCATGAAAACTTCTACAATAATTTAAAAAAAGGCAGATAAAGCAAGGAGTTCGAACTTTTGAATGATTTTTGGAATGCAAAATACGATGGAAGACTACTGCTGCTTGTATCGCAGCCTAGGACTTACTGGCGGAGAGGGTGGGATTCCCCCTCATTCGCCGCCTCGTGCGGCTCATTCTGGGCCGGCCAGACTCACTTCCGCTCACATCCTGTTCGCTGATCCTCCTTTGGGTCGGCGTTCATCTGGCTTCGAATCCCAGTGTGTCGTCAAAGAAAGAGTAGCGGTCATTCAGACCAAAAAATTGCTGGCGGAGAGGGTGGGATTCGAACCCACGGTACCTTGCGGTACACTTGATTTCGAGTCAAGTACGATCGGCCACTCTGACACCTCTCCGTTAGGCCAAGGAAAGTATAGCATCTAACTCGGCTCTGCCTCTACCTGTTTTGAGAGATTTCTCGCGAGCCATGGCATCAGCCCGAGAGGGAAAAGATTCAGAATAAACGAGAGACCAAGGTCTACGACCCGAAGTATAACGAACACTGCCGTGATTGTGCTGGGCAAGACGAACGGCAATATCCTGAGTAGACCCGACATAACGGGTCTGGTGGGAAACACTAAGAAGGACGTAAACGAAATAAGCCATAATGTTGGAACTGATTTCCTCGCCCGAGGCGAGTGCGCCGATGGCGCAGAGTCAAGTACGATCTCGCAGAACCGCCTAGGGCGGTGGCCACTCTGACACCTCTCCGTTTAGGCCAAGGAAAGTATAGCATCTAACTCGGCTCTGCCTCTACCTGTTTTGAGAGATTTCTTCCTTGAGTCTTTATCGTGTATAATCCCTACTATGGGTACAGAGGCACAAATTGAATATTGGGAAACGTCAGCTACGCATGATTGGGAGACAGCGCAGTCATTGTATCAATCTGGCAAATATGATTGGTGCCTATTTATTGCGCACTTAGTATTAGAAAAAAGACTAAAAGCAGCATATATCAAAAAAACACAGTTGCCGGCTCCATTCTCACATCAATTACATCTGCTTGCAAAACAAGCGAACATCACTCTTTCAGTTGAGCAGGAAGAATTTCTTCGTAAGGTAAATGAGTTTAATATTGAGGCACGCTATCCTGACCACAAACTCTCGTTCTATAAACTATGTACAGCAAAATTTGCAAAGGAATATCTATCAAAAATTGAGGATTTTATAAAATGGTTACCCAACAATATATAATCGACCAAGCAACCAATCTTCGAAAGAGCTTAGCAAGCGCGCATATTCCGGTAGAACGTATCATTTTATTTGGAAGCTATGCAAAGAAAACTGCAAACGAATATAGCGATATTGACCTTGCGATCATCTCAAACGCATTTACTGGCATTCGCTTTCACGACGTAGAGCGCCTTCTTCCGTTTCTAAAGGAAATGGATGCAAGAGTAGAAGTTCACCCCTATCGCAGAGAAGATTTTGACCATCCAGGAAACATCATTTCTTTTGAGATCAAGGCAACAGGGATTGATTTATGACCGATCGCTCCCGACTTCTTAACGATCACCCCCCCAAGCGCGGCCCTGTCCTTTACTGGATGGATCGTGACCAGCGGTTAGAGGATAATCCAGCCTTACTGGAGGCTCAGGCGTTGGCTATGGCCGACAAGCAGCCCCTTATCGTCGCTTATGTGCTTACACCCAATCAGATGTCGACGCGGCAATATTTGTTTATGGTAAAAGGCCTTATTGAACTTGAACCGTTTTTTGTTGATAAAAATATCGCCTTTACGGTGCTATCGGGTGATCCGGTTCAAACACTGACAGCGTTGATCAAGATGGAAAATGTTGGGGCGGTCGTCACCGATTTCTCTCCCCTTCGGCAACCTAGATTTTGGCGAGAAAGCCTAGCGAAAGCCGTCGATATTGAGGTTCGAGAAGTCGATGCTCACAATATCGTCCCCTGTTGGATCGCGTCCGATAAAAAGGAATATGGCGCGCAGCATCTTCGATTAAAAGTTCAAAAGCTTCTTCCCGACTATCTGACGAACTTTGCGCCTGTTCAAAAACACCCCGTTACCCCTCAAGCCCAAACAATAAATGACTGGGCGACCCTTGCAAGAACTGTGGGTGTGAGCCTAAACGATACCCCGCTGCGACTAAGCGGCGTCACGATGGCGACCCTCGTATTGAACGCCTTCGTCGACGATTTGCTTGCGGACTACCCCGCTAATCAAAATATTGCGACCCGACAAGGACAGTCGGGCCTCTCCCCTTACCTTCATTTTGGACAAATTTCACCGCAACGAGTGGCTCTTGCTGTCACCGAGTCTACGGTTGAGCCTCGAGCAAAAGAGGTGTTTCTGGATCAATTGATTGTTCGGCGAGAGCTAGCCGAGAACTTTTGTTATTACGAACCCCGCTATGATAGTATGAGCGCCTTCCCCAGTTGGGCACGACAAGCGTTTGAGGCGCATATTCTCGATCCCCGCATGTACTTGACGACCCCCGAAGAATTCGAGACCGCCAAAACCCATGATGATCTGTGGAACGCGTGCCAAACCGATCTTGTGAGCAAAGGCCGTATCCCGGGATATCTGCGGATGTACTGGGCTAAGAAAATATTAGAATGGTCAAGCAGTCCAGAGCAGGCGCTCGCTACGGCCATTAAGCTCAACGACACCTATTCCCTTGATGGGAACGACCCCAATGGCTATGTTGGCATCGCGTGGAGTATTGGTGGGGTTCATGATAAACCGTGGATAGACCGCCCCATTTTTGGACAGGTTCGATACATGAACTTAACGGGCTGCAAGAAAAAGTTTAACGTGGATGCCTATATTCACAAAGCCAATAAAAAATAAATTCACACGTTTAACTTCGTAAATAGTGGGCACACTCTTAATATGATCATTCTAACCCACGAGGATACCCTAGAAGACATCACCTTCAATTGCTCGATGGATCATGCCAGTGGAGCGTTCACTCAAATCGAGGAACCCACCCCACTCGACACGAATTTCCTTCAATTGATGCGGTGCAAGGCGTTGTTCTAGAACTTTTCGAGAAACACTTTATACGCTTGATAGGATGCCCAAACATCGATCTTTGAGCTGAGCTCCATCGGTGCATGCATCGATAGCAGCGCAGGCCCCATGTCGATGATCTCCATGCCATATTGAGCAAGGTACATCGCAATCGTGCCGCCGCCACCTTCATCGACTTTTCCTAGCTCGCCGGTCTGCCACGACACCTGATGGGCGTTTAAAACCTGACGAAGCTTGCCGACGTACTCTGCATTCGCGTCCGATGCACCGGACTTGCCGCGTGCGCCTGTAAATTTGGTCATACACACCCCAAAGCCGAACTTGGCGGCGTTCTTTTCTTCATGAACATCTTTCCAGTCAGGGTCAAGCGCTCCATTGACATCTGAGGAGATGGCGTGGGATCGATAAAGACAATCCTCGATGGCGACCATGTCAGCCTTACCTTCTTTGGCGATGAACACCTCTTTGATGACTTGTTTTAAGAAATGACTTTTAGCACCGGTATTGCCTGCCGAGCCGATTTCTTCTTTATCGACAAGGATCACGATTTGGGTGTCAGCGGTCGTCTCTGCGTCAAGAATCGCACGTAAAGCCGTAAAGGCGCAAATACGATCGTCTTGCCCATACCCTGCGATCATCGAACGATCAAGCCCGACCTCGCGTGCAGGTCCAGCGGGAACCACTTCGAGCTCTGCCGACTGAAAATCAACCTCGGTCATTTTATATTTCTTATTCAAGATTTGCAGGATGGCCAGTTTGACCTTGTCCTTGAGGTCATCATCGGTCTTGAAAGGCTGACTTCCGATCACCACGTTAAGCTTTTCACCGGGGATCGCATCATGGATCTTTTTATCGTCCTGCGCCTTATGGGATAAATGAGGGAGCAGGTCGGAGATGAACAGAACGGGGTCTTTATTGTCCTCGCCGATCGTAATATTAACGCTGCTCCCATCATCGAGAATGACCACGCCGTGAAGGGCCAAGGGGCGAGTGACCCATTGGTATTTCTTGATGCCGCCGTAGTAATGGGTTTTTAGCATCGCGATGTTGGTGTCTTCGTAGAGCGGGTTTTGCTTCAGGTCAAGCCGAGGGCTATCGACATGCGCCATGACGATCTTTACGCCGTTTCGGGGATCGTTGCTGCCCAGTCGGACGATGGCGACGTTCTTCTTGCGATTGGTCAAATAAAACGCTTGGCTTGAGCCCCCATGGGTAAAGCCCTTTTTCTCGAGAACCTCCACGACGCTCTCGACGGCTTCTCGCTCTGTTTTGTTCTGGGATAAAAAGGCGATATATTCTTTGCAAAGCGACTCGACGGCTTTGCTCTCATACGAGGCCTCCCATGCCGACTTGGGTTGATATTCGAGCTTCTTCTTGAGATCTTTGGCTTTCATTGTGGACTCCTTAAGGTTAATTTAGCTCCATTATATCAGGTGTTTTCCTTTATGCTAGAATGAGTCCCATGAGAGCAGCGATCGACTTAGGCACCAATTCCCTCCGAGCGATAATTGTTAAGGATTTAACCGAACCGCTTCAAATCGTCTACGAAAAAGGGTTTATCGTCCGTATCGGGGAGGGGATAAACGCGCATTCTCCCTTAAATGTGCAGGCCAAACAGCGCACATTGACCGCCCTCCTTGAGATAAAACAAGCCTTTGACCACTGGGGGATCGGCCCCGATGACTATCGATTTGTGGCGACCTCGGCACTTCGGGATGCTCAGGATGGGGCAGACTTTATTGCCGCCGTTAAAGAGATCGACCTCAACATGACCATCATTAGTGGTGTCGATGAAGCCCTCATTATTGCCAAAGCGGTCAATGCCTTTGTGCCAGATCGAAACGATCATGCGCTCTTTGTCGATCAAGGAGGTGGCAGCGTCGAATTTATTCATCACCAAAACGGGGTCGAAACGGTCAAAAGTCTTGATATCGGGATCGTCCGATTGACGGAGCGATTCTTTTCGAACCTGCCCCCGTCAATGAACGCCACGATCGCCTTTCAAGATTTCATGACAAAAACGTTCCATGACGAACTTCGATCCCATATAGACGCTGGGCCAGATCAATTGATCATTATCGGCGGAACAGGTGCCACTCTCGTCAAACTTTATTTAAAGCTCGACGTGTTCGATAGTTTAAAGGTCCATGGGCAAGTGATCCCTGCGTCATTTATTATCGAGACATTAAACCAATTATTGCTTCTTTCGGCGACCGAAATCGCGACTAGGTTCCAACTCGACCCCCGACGAGCCGATGTCGTTACCGCCGGCGTTCTTGAGATTGCATGCCTGCTGAACACGTTTCGTTTTCAGCAGGTTCTAATCAGTGATCGAGGGCTACGGTACGGGCTTCTCCTGCCGGAGTAGCGGGATCATTTCGCCTAAAAAGTAGATCGACCCTGTCAGACATATTTGTCCTTCGGAATCAGTCAAAGCCTTGCGAATAAAGGAATCTCTTTGAATAAGCGAAATGAATTGAACATGCGATGGAAGGGTCTTTGGATAATCGTTACGTATGGCTGCGCGGGGATGAGGGAACTCAAAAATGACAAGTTTTTTGGTAATGGATGTGAGCGTATTAAAGATGGTCGGTAGCTCTGGCCGGCGTGTGGCGCTGTACCATATGCTTCCTTGAAAGTGAGTTTCTTTTAGAATGTCCACAAGGGCTTGTATTCCCTCTAGATTATGAGCGGCGTCGGCAATGATGGTTGGGCTTGTCCGAAGCACCTCTTGGCGACCGCCGATACGTGGGGCAGCTTGAGCTGGCAAAGTAAGATTGGGCAACAAATGTGTTGCAACTGCGACCGCTAGGCCCCAGTTTGTCTGGAGATAGGAGCCGTTAGCTCGGGGCACGGTATGAAGAGAAACGTCTTGTTGATCGGCGAGTGTTGAGATGACGTTGATCACCTCGGGCTCTTGATCAAGTAGAAAACAGGGCGTTCTCGGCTTGAGGATACCGGCCTTTTCTTTGGCAATATCCAGCAGTGTGGGTCCTAGAATGTCGACATGATCAAGACTAATACTGGTCAAAACCGTCACAAGGGGAGAGCAAAGTACCGTGGCATCCAGACGTCCCCCAAGCCCTGTTTCGATGACCACAAAATCAGTTCTTTCGTCTTTAAAATGTTGCCATGCGATCAGGGTTAAGACTTCAAATTCGGTCAATAGGAGTGAGTCGATCAACGGGACAAGCGCATCAAGATAGCGTTGTAGCGTGGTCTCGTCGATGGGCACCCCATTTATTCGGTATCGCTCAGTATAGCTCATGAGATGGGGCGAGGTATAGAGACCCACTCGATACCCCTGATACTCTAGGATTTGAGCGATAAAATCGCTCGTGGTGCCTTTGCCGTTGGTGCCCGCCACATGGATAATACCCGAAATTCGTTCGGGGTGGTCCAGTGCCGTAAGGGCCTGTTCCATCCGTGATAAGTCGTATTGAATCCCGCGAGTATGAACGAGTTGCTCAAGAAGCGAAGAAAAACGGGCGGTCATTACAAGTCAGCGAGTTTGCTTTGGATGACTTTCAGTTGCTGCGACCGTTCTGCAAGGTTTTTCTGCTCCATGGTGATCACTGCGGGTGGCGCTTTGGCGGTAAACCCCACATTGTTTAATTTGGCCGCGAGACGTTCAATATCGCTACTCAATTTATCGGCTTCTTTTTGAAGGCGTTCTCGCTCTTTATCGGTGTCGATGAGCCCCTCCAAAGGGATATAGAGTTTGACATCATCAACGATCGCAAATAAATGTTTTTCAGTGGGAGCGGTCGTAGAGAAACAGACTTCATCGAGTCGAGCCAAGAACATCATATATGGAGCATAGGGGGTTAACTCTTTTTCTCGACCCACAATGAACAGAGTGCCTTTTTTGTTGAGCGGAACTTTGGCTTCTGCCTTGAGATTGCGGATCTCTTTGATTATATTTTTCATCAGATCAACGGTTTCAAGACTTTGAGCAACATCAAGGCTGATCTTTGGCATGGTTGGCCAAGCACTGGTCATGAGGGTGGGAAGATCCTTTTCTTCGGCGGGGAATAGCGGATGTTCTTTGAGCTTATGCCAAAGTTCTTCGGTGATGAAAGGGGTGACGGGGTGAAGCATCTTAAATATGGCGTTAAGAACAAACACGAGTGTCGCTTGAGAGGTTTCTTTATGAAGCTTTGTCATTTCAAGATACCAGTCGCAGAAGTCGTTCCAGACAAATTCATAAAGAGACTCAATGGCAAAATTGAAATCATAGGATCGGTAATGCTTCTGCACGAGGGTGAGGGTGTTGGCCAGTTTGGCAAGAATCCATTGATCGGCTTTGTTTTGTCCATCGAGTTTTGAATGTAGCGCGGGTTCTTGCATCAACACATAACGAGACATATTCCAGAGCTTGTTAATGAAGTTGCGGCTAGCCGAAATTTTCTCATCCATCAGCCGAATATCTTGCCCGCCAGAGGTGACCAGAGACGCCAACGTGAAACGCAAAACGTCTGCACCTTTTTCTTTGATGATAATGAGCGGATCAATGACGTTGCCGATGGATTTGCTCATTTTCCGGCCCTGCGCATCCCGAACAAGGCCGTGAATAAAAACATCCTTAAAGGGAATGGCCTTCATATTGTAGAGCCCCATTGTGATCATGCGGGAAACCCAAAATGTAATAATATCGTAACCCGTAATGAGGATGGTCGTTGGGTAGAACGCGGCTAAGTCAGCGGTTTTATCGGGCCAGCCGAGCGTAGAGAAGGGCCATAACGCCGACGAGAACCACGTGTCGAGGACGTCTTCGTCTTGCTTAATCGATTTAGACTGACAGGTAGGGCACTGCGTGGGTGTAGAGGTGCTAGCGATCTCCTTGCCACAGTCTTCACAGTACCAAACGGGGATGCGATGTCCCCACCAAATTTGTCGGGAGATACACCATGGGCGGATGTTTTCCATCCAGTCGAAGTAAAGCTTCGTCCATCGCTGTGGAATAAATGCGATGGCGTGGTCACGAACCGCCGCGATGGGTTCGGTTGCGAGTTTTTCCATACGAACAAACCACTGCTTCGAGAGGTACGGCTCAATGGTGGTCTGACAACGGTAACAATGACCGACAGAATGAGCATGTGGGTCAGTCTTTTCAAGAAAGCCATCACGGTCGAGATCGGCGATGAGCTGTTTACGGCAGTCGTAACGATCCAGACTTTGATACTTTTTGGGCGCATTCTCGTTCATGTGCGCCGTGCTATCGAGGACGATGATACGGGGCAATTGGTGTCGCAAACCAATATGAAAATCATTGGGGTCATGAGCGGGGGTCACTTTAACGGCGCCAGAACCAAAGCTCATGTCGACATGGTCATCGGCTATGATCGGAATAGTCCGGTCGGTGAAGGGGAGCATGAGTTCTTTTCCGATGAGGTGTTTATATCGAGGGTCTTTAGGGCTGACGGCTACCGCGGTGTCGCCAAACATCGTCTCCGGTCGGGTGGTGGCGACGACAACAAATTCGTTCTTTTTCCCATTTTTTAGGGGATAGCGAAGATGCCATAAATGTCCGTCGGAATCCTGATGCTCCACTTCGATATCCGAGATCGCGGTATGGCATCGGGGGCACCAGTTAATGATGTACTCGTCTCGATAGATGAGACCCTCCTCGTATAGCCGGACAAAGTTGGTGCGCACCGCCTGACTACAACCTTCATCCATCGTAAAACGCTCATGAGACCAATCCACCGAGGCACCCAGTTTTCGCAGTTGGCGCGTAATGGTGTTTCCGTATTGTTCTTTCCATTCCCAAACCCGCTTAACGAATGCCTCTCGACCAAGCTGGTCACGGCTAAGTCCTTCTTTGGCGAGTTGTTTCTCGACGACATTTTGGGTGGCGATACCGGCATGGTCGGTTCCGGGAATCCACAACACGCGGCGTCCTTGAAGGCGATAGAATCGGGCGACAATATCTTGAAGCGTATTGTTTAGCGCATGACCCATATGCAGGGCGCCGGTAACATTGGGTGGGGGGATGACCATCGACATCGGCTCACCGTTGCCGCTCGGCTTAAAAAAGCCAGATGCTTCCCAGTGGGGATACCATTTTTCTTCAACATTTTCGTGTTCATACGAGGTTGCTAAGTCGGTCATGGCGTCATTGTACCGTGGGCTAGCGCCTGCGACAATGCACGGAGTTGTTCGAAAGTGTGGCTTGCCGATAACGACACACGCAGCATCGCGTCCTTTCGCGGTACGGTCGGATAGCGGATCGCGGGAACATGCAGGCCTTGATGTAAAAGCACTCCGCTTAACTGAAGCGCTTTGTCGTTGTCACCGACGGGGATTTTGATAATGGGGCTATAGGGGGGATGGTTTTTGATATGAAGCAGCTCCGTAAAATAGGCGATGTTGGCCAGTAATTTTTCTTGGGGTTTTGGGATGCCTGCAAGATGTTGCAAGGCAGCTTCGACATGTACGAGAGGGAGGGCGGTATTATAAATATACGGGCGAGCCTTGTTAATTAAATATTCAACGACCGTTTCACTAGCACACACAAAGCCACCATAACTGCCGAGTGCTTTGGAGAGGGTTCCCGTGACGATGAGTTGATTAGGGTTAAGCCCAAGGGACGCTAACGTGGCGAGGCCTTCTCCATTTTGTCCGCAGCAGCCCATGGCATGTGCATCATCAAGGATCAGGACGACGTTGAATGTTTTGGCAAGGTTCGAGAGTTCGGCTAGATCTGCTTCGTCGCCCTCCATGGAAAACAGGGTGTCTGACACCAGATAGACGACCTCATATAAAGGTCGGAGTTTGGCCAGTTTTTTGCGAGCCAAATCGTAGCGCTTATGCGGAAAGCTATGAAAGTGGGCGTTACTGTTTCGGGTGATCTCCATCAACGAGGCATGGCAGTATTTGTCGAGCAGTACTGCATCCTTTGGGCCGATGAGGGTAGAGAGTAGCGCTGAGTTGGCCGTAAAGCCACTCGAAAAAAGCAAGCCAGCAGGCAAACCTTTTAGCGAGGCGAGACGTTCTTCAAGCGTTTGATGGGAGGTTGTGTAGCCGGTGACCAAGGGGGAGGACATTTGAACAAAGGGTTCACCGCTTGGGGTGGTCGACCCCAGCCCAAAATAATTATTGGAAGCAAACGAAAGAACACGCTTTCCCTCGATTTGAACATAGGGGAAATCATTCGATGGCTCAACAACCAACCGTTTGCGATAGAGATCTTTCGATTTAAGTTCGTCGAGTTCTTTGTTTAGGCGTTGCATGGGAGTATTATATACTAAGCATATCATCGAAGAACACGAAGAGGTGAACCATGAACATAAAACGATTAAAGGAAGCTGAGCGGGATTTTTTCGGTTTGTACCCTAAAGGATTTAGCGACCCAAATATGGCCGAGATCATGAAGCGCCATAATCCCACGAAGTTGTATGCGCTAGCGAAGGCCTCTTTTTCGCAGGCCGCGTTTGATTCCCCGACAGAGGTTGTCGAGAATATGGCTAAGCTAGTCAGCCGCTCGACGATGATCTCGCTCTTTGAAAAACCCAAGTTCCGAGATTTTACCAAAGAGCTGTCTGGCTTAGACCAAAAGCATCTCGCCGGTGGGCTTCAGGAATTCTTGTATGGCGATCAACGGCAAGGCTTTGAGGATATGGTGGCGGTGATGGAACTGGGGAAGCTGGCGAAATGGTCGCTCGTTACGGCCTGTCCGGTCTATTTGCGGCCTGACGAGGAGGTGTTCGTTAAGCCCACGACGGCCAAGGGCATCATCGAGCATTTTGAGGTGTCAGGGCTTATCTATAAACCCAAACCAACCTATGATTTTTACAAAGGATATCGTGAATTGATCCAAGAAATGAAACAGCACGTCTCTCCCATTATTTCCGAGGCCGGCAATGCGGCCTTTACCGGCTTCTTGATGATGAGCCTAGAGAACGGATAGGCCGCTAAAATATTTGGGCTGGTCGAATAAGCCGGGTTTTGTACTAACCGTCATTTCTCTGGGACGACCATTACGGGTCGCCTCTAGCACCCTACCCGCGATTCATAACGAAGCGGACCGCTTCTTACCGCCTATTTGGGCTTGCACCGCATAGAGTTTAGCCGTTTCACTCGGATTTAACCGACTCGTCTCTGTTCCACTAGTCCTCACCTCAAGAGGTGGGCGGGCGTTACCCGCTATGCTGTCCTGTGGTGCCCGGACTTTCCTCCCCCTTCCCCTTCGACAAGCTCAGGGATCGGGAGCGACGGCTTGACCAGCCCATCAACAGGGTAATAAATTAGCAGGTTGCTGTCAACTTAAAGGAAGTCGCGAGGTGACTTCATCGATGGAATCCCCGCCGAACTTTTCGAGGATGGCGTTAGCGAGCTCAATGGCGACAACCGCTTCGGCAACAACACTCGCCGCGGGAACCGCACACGAATCGGCGCGCTCGAAGTGGGAGTCCGCTGGCGTTAGGGTCGCGAGGTCGATCGAGGGGAGTCGGTGATGCATCGTGGGGATGGGTTTCATGGCGGCGCGAAGCACAAGCGGCATCCCGTTCGTCATCCCGCCCTCAAGTCCGCCTGCATGGTTGCTCGGGCGAGTGATCTCGTCATGATCTAGGATAAACGGATCGTGGGCTTTTTCACCACTCCGGCTGGCAGCTTCAAACCCAAGCCCAAACTCAACGCCTTTAATGGCTTGAATACTCATGACGGCTGCGGCGAGCTTGGCGTCTAATTTTCGGTCCCAATGAACATGACTGCCGAGCCCAATCGGAAGGCCATTCGCAACCACTGTAAAAATGCCGCCAACGCTGACTTTGCGTAGCATCGCGGCATCGATCTCTTTTTTCATATTCGTGTTTGCCTTGGGTGAAAGTGTTCGGCAATCACTGGATTCCGTGATTGACTTGATGTGTTTGACATCCTCGCTCGTTTCTTCGCAGAGCGCCACGCCGATGCGTGAAACATAACTCGCGATGTCGATGCCACATTCAAGTAGAAACGCTTTGGCGATCGCGCCGACAACCACGCGCATGGCGGTCTCGCGAGCACTCGAGCGCTCTAGAATGTCGCGTATATCGTCGCGTTCATACTTCACCAGTCCGGCAAAGTCAGCGTGACCGGGACGAGGAATGGTGACCGGCTCTAAATCCTCAGGCGCCGCCCCATCCGAAGCCATGATATCTTTCCATTTCTCATGGTCGTTATTGCGAAGCAGAATGGAAATGGGACTACCCAAGGTTTGACCAAATCGAACACCCGACAAGATCTCGATAGTATCGGTCTCGATCAGTTGTCGTCCGCCTCGACCATAGCCTTTTTTGCGACGCAGAAGCTCGGCGTCAATAAGCGATGCGTTTAGAGATAGTCCGGCGGGAACCCCCTCGACGATGACCATTAAAGCGGGTCCGTGGGATTCTCCAGCGGTGAGATAGCGGATCATGGACTAGATTTTACCGTCTGGAAAGAGAGCCGGTGCCGTGACCATGGACCAGATGCCACAAGGACAAACCCCCGCGCAAATACTGCAACCGATGCATTTATGGTAATCAGAGACATATTCGATGGTGTTGTCGTCTTTTTGGGTTCGACTAATGGCCTTCTCTGGGCAAGAATCAACGCAAAGACGACAGTCGCGACACGTGCCACAACTGATACAACGATCGACATCATGACACGCGCCAAGGATCTCGCTTCGATGGACGCTATCAAAATATTGGGGAACCAGACGATTGCGCTCAATGAGTTTTTTGATCGTCGGGGCAATCTCTTTATGTTGAAGGGCTGCATCAATGACACCCGCTACCTTGCGGCCATGTCCAATGGCATCAACAAGCAACCCTAGTTTGGTCATGTCGCCGATCGCATAAACATTATCAGCCAGCCGATACTGGGCGTCGACATTAACATACCCTCGCGTGGTCTCGTAGGCATCATCGATATAATCAAGGAGAGGGACTTCCCCAATGGCGAGGATCACGGTTTCGGCCTCAAGGAGTTCGCCAGAATCGAGCAGAACCCCTTTTTCGGTGATCTCTTTTGTAAAACAAGGCCATTTAAAAATGGCACCGAGGCTTTCAGCATGGTCGATCTCTTTTTGGAAGGCATTGGGTTTTTGAACATCGATAACGGTAACGTGCTTTGCCCCAGAGGCATAAGCACCGAAAACAACATCCATCCCCGTGTTGCCCGCACCAATGACAACCACGGTTTTGCCAATATTTGGGGTCGCCCCATTATTGACCTGTGCTAGAAAATCAAGCGAGGTAATAAGACGTTCCTTCCCCTGCCAGGGTGGAAGTTTGGGGGTGTAGGCGCCGGTCGCTAAGACCACGGCCGCAAAGTCTTTTTTGATCTGTTGATAGCGTTTCTCATCAACGGGTTTGCCCAGATTAAAGGTGATATCCAGTTGATTGAAGGGCGCTAGGTCTTTATCGATAGCCTCTTGCGTCAGGCGTTGCCGAGAGACCGCGTTCGTCAGTTTGCCGCCGATTTGACAGTCCTTGTCAAAGACGGTGACATTATAGCCAAGGTGTCGTAATTGCCAAGCCGTGGTCAACCCGCCAACACCGGCACCAATGACGG
This sequence comes from uncultured Candidatus Marinamargulisbacteria bacterium, assembly GCA_903910705.1. GTDB lineage: Bacteria > Margulisbacteria > Riflemargulisbacteria > GWF2-35-9 > GWF2-35-9 > CAIWAN01. The sequence goes on along the minus strand of CAIWAN010000032.1, from coordinate 7,987 downwards.
CGATGGGTTCTTTTTTAGTCAGGGGCGGTGGGGGTGGGGGTGGGGTTGATACGGCGCCGAGCCCCGAAATATCAATAGCATCGTCGACATAGATCCGAGAACAGTTATCCATACACGGATTGGGGCAAACTTGCCCGCACACAGAGCGAGGAAAGGGCGAGAACTGGTAGATGAGTTTGAGCGCTTCCGTTGATTTGCCTTCACGGAGCAGATTATACCGAAGCTGGGTTGGGATCGAGGCGGGGCAATCAAACTCGCACGGGGCGCAATACTTGCGGTTTTCCCAAATGGGTGAGCGAAGTCGGAAGTCGCCGGTATTCACCAGTCCGATATTGCCGCCATTGTCGGGGAAAACATCCGAAAAGATACCGCCTTCAACCCATTCTTTTGTGCGAAAAGTATGAAGGTTGGCCATTTTGTAGCCGTGAGAGTCCTCGTAAGAAAGGGGGACGATCTTTTGCCATTCGTCCCAAACGGATAATTCTTTTAATAAGGGGGAGCGATCGATGCTCTTTAGAAAAACGGGCATTTCTTTTTTTAGAAAGGCGAGGTCTTTCTCATCAAGTGCATGAATACGAACGTCTTTCGTCGACACCCCTTTGATAGGACCACGAACATAAACCACACCACCAACCATCCCGATGCACGCACGGTCACCGAGAACGGACTCGAAGGCGTCACTGTCATAACCACAGACAACCGCAATGCCGCCGCCCATAAATTCGAAACAAAAGCTGCCGGTGTTCTTAAGCGTCCAGAACTGAGGGGGCTCATATTTGGGGTCATATTTCATTAACGAACCGGATCGTGTGCCGACGCGGCCGCCGATATAGATATTTCCGGCTGCGGCACAGTGCGCCGTCGTGTCGCCGCCATCGCCTTTGACGATGATGGTGCCGCCGGCGTTGAGCCAGCCTACATCGGCCGGAGCGGGGCCTTCGACGATAATAGTGGTGTTTTCCATGCACATTGAGCCAACGCGTTGGCCCGGATTGGTGACCTTGAACGTCAAGGGCTTACCCTCGGGATGCCACAAGGGCCCACCGATATCATGTTGACCACAGGCTTCGATATTGAAGTCGGTTTCGCCCTTTTCCATGGCTGCATAAATAAGCTGAAGCAACGCTTGCGTTGAGAGGCGGTTGTGTTGATCTAGCGAGTTAATTGTTGTTACCATGCCTATGCTCCTAGCAAACGTACGGGATTTGCAATTTATCAGCGATCGCCTTGTCAACCGAGACGAGGGCGTCACTTCGTCCAACGGGCAAACTGCTGTTGCCAATCGGGGCCATTAATTTACGAAACTCGGTATCGACCGATAACATATAGTTGACGAGGGTTTCAGCCGCTTTATCGACATCGAGTCGTTTGACCAGTCGATAGTCTTGTGTGGTAATGCCGGTTGGGCACAGCCCCGTATTGCATTGATTGCAGCGTCCGTGATCGTTACCGATACAGCCCAGCAATTGAATAATGATTTTACCGGCAAAGACGCCATTAGCGCCGAGGCAGATCATCTTGAATGCATCCGCAGCGAGGCTACCGGTCATGCCCATGCCGCCGCCGGTCCATAAAGGAATGCGGCCTTGCATCCCTTGTTTGACGGCTGCGAGATAAGCATCCCGTGCTTTCGAAACGATGGGGTGTCCGGTGTGGTCAAGGGATATTTCCATCGCGGCACCGGTGCCACCTTGAATTCCGTCCATAAAGAACCCGCCCACGATATGATAGGGGTCGCGAAGGAGATTGTTATACACCGAAACCGATGACGATGACGCCGCTACTTTAATCGCCACGGGGACTTTAAACTTAAACGCAGCATTAAAGGATAAGAACATTTTCTGAACGGATTCTTCAATGCTATAAAGCCCTTGATGATTGGGTGGAGAGAGCAGGTCGGACTTGGGAACGCCCCGGATCTCTTGGATATGCTTGGCAACCTTAGCCGCCATCAGTAGCCCGCCATCACCGGGTTTTGCGCCCTGTCCGATCTTAATAAGAATACCAGCGGGATCTTCGATCATCTCTGGCATCGCTTTGATGATGCGGTTCCAACCAAAATGGCCTGACGCGACTTGAAGGATCATGTACTTTAAGTATTTTGATTTCATGAGTTTGACGGGCATTCCGCCCTCGCCAGAGGCCATGCGAACGGGCATATTGTATTTTTCGTTCAAAACAGCGGTCGCGATAGCAATGGCTTCCCACGCTCGGGTTGAAAGTGCGCCGATCGACATATCGCCAAAAATAATGGGATAGATCCAGTGAACGGGGGGCATGGTGCCCGAAATATTAAGTTCATTGTTTTCGATCTTGATCGGGATCTCGGTAGGGCTGAGCACACGACCGAGAGGGCTTAACACGTCAAAGGTATGTCGTTGCGCGTCAAGGGAAGGATCGGTCATTTGGGAGATGCGGCCGACTTTGATTAGGTCTAACGTCCGCTCGACACTGACATTGGTTCGGCCCCCGCGTTTGATCGGGCTGCCCCCAGGATGATTTAGCAGGGGCTCACGGGTCTCTGGGTTGCGAAGGGGTCGAATCGCTGAGTTGGGGCAGACCTTTTCACACATCCCGCACCCGACACAGTGATTCTTGAGGGTTGAAACTTGGCTAACCACCGGTGTGGTGCTGAACAGCCGTTTGGGCTCGGGCGTTTTATCTTCGGATACTGTAAAGGCGCGACGTTCGACCTTCATTTCAAGGGCAGCGAAGGTACAGGTCGCGATACACCGCCCACAACGCGTGCAACGGTCGGTGTTATAGTCGATCTTCCAGCTGAGATCGTTCTCGGTAATGGCGTTTATGTTTACTGTTGTTTCCATCGCTCGATCCTTAAGTCGTTGCCAATAACAACGGTTTCTCGTTCATTGGGATAAATATCCGCTTCAGCGTTGCGATGAGGGAGTATCATATTTAGTCCGGGCACCTCGGAGGTGATGCCCACCATGCGGCCATCGGTGCCAATGACAACGGGACGCAGTTTTTTGGAATCACACGTAGTGAAGAGCGTGTTATCGGGCAAGAGGCCAATGATCGTGTTGGGGCCATTAATCTCGAGATGGGTCAAGGACTCGCGAAGCTTTAACAGCAGGGCTTTGTTAGGGTGAGAGTCCATCTCATCAAAGGGAAGCGGCGTAATGACATGTTTGTAATACGACAAGGGCCACTTGAGTTGATGATGGGTGTAATGGAGCGTATAGAGAAAACATTGTGAGTCGGACTCGAAACCGATATAGCCACGGTGAAGGTTTTGTTGGGCTTCTTTGTTTTTGACGTAGTTGGTGTTCTCGCCATTCGCGCAAAGCGTATAGCCCTGCAAAAAGAAGGGGTGTGCGGCGTATCGAACAATGTCGTAATTGGTATTCTGGCGATATTGAACCATGATGTTCTTGGCAAGGATCGGTTCGTTCTCTTCCCAAAGGTTGAAGTAATCCCCAATGTGATTAGGGTTGCCGATCTCTTTTAGGGTGAGGGTGTCGGGCCAAAAAGAGAAAATATAGCCATCACCCGTCGATTCGAGTAATTCGCGAAGCTCGAGGCGAGTATTTAAAAGGAATTCGCCCTTTTCTTCCTCGGAGGTGCCTTGGGTGATAACGGGAAGGGCGTAGGCTTCAAACCCATAGAACGCCATTTTCTCAAAATCATAGGAGGTGTTAAATGTCTTTGTTTTGGGTTTCCATTGAAAGACAGGACGGCCAAATCCTCGATCGAGCATATAGGCCTCAATAATTTCTCGCCCTTTGGCGGTGGAGGAATACGAGAGAAGGGGATACTTTTTATAAGGCTCGAATAGGCCATATAAGTCTTTCATGACAAGGGCAAAACCAGAATTATCATGCCCTTTTTGTTGAGGAAGCATGAGGTTTAAGGCAAAACGAGGATGAAAGGGGTCGAGGCTTTTTATACAGCCAATTCTACACATCGTTGGCTTATTTTCCTATAAATTGGCACGGGGGTCAATCCCATGTCACCGACATCCCTTGTCCCGACTGAGTATGATATAATCGCTCTATGCTGAAGCAAATCGGTTACGCGCTTTATTCGGTCTACTTCATTTTCGTCTCCGTGGCGACTTATCTGATCTATTCGATCCCGATCCAGATCGCTTATCCTTTTCTGGGGAAAAAGAAACACGAGCGGTATGCTTTTTTTGCTAAAATGTGGGCCGTCACGATCCTTGCTCTAACCGGATTGCTCCCTAAGGTTCACGGCAAACGACCAACCGATAATGGACCGTATGTTTATCTTTTCAACCATCAAAGCCAGCTCGACATCCTCATCGCCTTGGCGGTCTTACCGGTTGGGTTTAAGTTTGTGGCGAAAGAAGAACTTTTTAAGATCCCTTTTTTGGGTGATTCGATGCGAAAGAACGGCTATATCCCCATAAAACGACAACAGGCCCGAGAGGCGGCGGCGGCGCTTGATAAAGTAAAGTCAGCCATCGCGCAAGGGTTGTCGATCTTGATCTTTCCCGAAGGAACGCGCACCCGTACGGGCGCTATCGGGACCATTAAGCGGGGGAGTATTATGGTCGCCTTTGAGACCCAAACACCGATGCTCCCCGTGGTGATCAATCCTGCCCATCAGATCATGCCCAAAGGGTCGTTCTTTCTTCGGCCTCAACGAATTGACGTGCAGGTGGGGAGCCCGATAGTTTTGGATTGGGACAATAAAACTCGGGACTACACGATTCAGTCGGCTGCCGACATCGAGACAACCTTAAAGGCGCAACTGGCGCAGATTGCATGATCTGGGATCTTCTCGGAACGCTTTACAGTGTCATTGAGCTGATCAATCTCGTCTTTATCTTGGTGGTGCTTCTCTCTGGGAAAAACCCCGCTCGAATCCTCAGTTGGTTGCTTGTGCTTTATTTCCTTCCGATGATCGGGTTTTTGCTCTATCTGTTTTTTGGGATCAATTGGCGTCGCCGACATATTGTTAGAAAGCTACGGGCGACAAGTGCATGGTTGCCCGAAACAACGGCAAATAAAGGGGAAAGCCCCGAGCCTCAGACCGAGGAAGTGCAACGTAAAAAGTCCGTATTGACCATTGCGAAGGTCACGACGCGCCTACCGGTTTCATGGCGAAACCAAGTCAGCCCGCTTTCGGATACCCAAGCGATCATGACGGCACTGCGCGAGGATATCGCTGCGGCCAAGCACCACATCCACCTTGAGTTTTATATTTGGCAGCTTGATAATACAGGGAAAGATCTCATCAGAGCGTTGGTGAAAAAGGCGAAATCAGGGGTTGAGGTTCGTTTGATCATCGATGGGTTTGGGTCAAAATGGTTTCTCCGACGGCGATGGATACGAGCCCTTGATCCGCTTGGCTTGATCCATGTGGTTTTCTTTCAGCCCGTTCGTTTTCCCTTTATAAATAATTTAAGAGCCAACTATCGCAATCATCGAAAGTTGGTGGTGATCGATGGGCAAATTACCTATATCGGGGGGATGAATATTGGGGACGAGTATTTGGGCAAGGTGCCCCGTTTTGGGTATTGGCGAGATACGATGCTTCGGATTGAGGGTGAGGCCTCGCGAAGCGCCCAAACGATCTTTTTTCAAGATTGGCATTTTATTTCTAAAGAGAAATTGCCTCGACGCAAGGACTATTTCCCTGACGATATAGGCCAACGCTTACCGCATACGGTGGTTCAGGTGGTGCCCAGCTCTCCTCATGGAAATTGGGATACGATCGCGCAGCTTTATTTTGAAATGATCGCTTCGGCGGATACCAGCCTCTATATTACGACGCCCTACGTGATTCCTGATGAAGCCCTCATGATGGCGCTTCGCACAGCAGCCATGGGGGGAACCGATGTCAAGCTGTTGATCCCGTCTAAGCCCGATCGGTGGGTGTCTTATTGGGCGACTCAGTCCTATCTTGAAGAAATGCTTATCTCAGGGATCAAGGTCTATGGGTATGACCCTAAGCGATTTATTCATGCCAAGGTGATCTTGGTCGATGGGGTGCTAGCGAGCATTGGGAGTGCGAATCTTGATCAACGAAGCATGAATATTAATTTCGAGCTGAACGCGATGATCTATAACAAAGACGTCGTCGCCGAAATGACCCGAACCTTCGAGGATGATCTAACGCACAGCCATGAAATAACGCTAGAGATGATCCGAAATCGACGCTTCGATCAAGCGTTCTTTCAAGCCGCGGCTAGGCTGTTCTCACCGATACTTTAAGAAGCCTTTTGGTTGAATCCAGCGTTTCTCAAAGAGTGAGGGACTCATTGCCGTCCCTCCTCTTTGCATCTCCTCCCGCTAGTCCATCGAGAAGGCTTACTTCGTTGTCCTTGGGAAACCTCGAAAAAGCCCTCGGGAACAGGGTTCTTTTTCGGGGTTTCTACAGGCCAATCTTGTTTTCCGCACTAGGCGGACAGGCGATCATTCTCGATGGACAGGAAATACAGTGACATGTAGTGCCCATTTGTAGTTCCCGTCGCTGACTAGCCTAGGTGAAGGGTGCGGCAATGATCACCCTTCAAGATATCGTTATTGATACGTTTCTAGCATACTCAACGCTTGCGAGTAGTAGACCTTTGCTTCGAGCAAATCATGCTCATCTAAGGTTTCGGATTTTGGATAACGAAGATCTGAGTAAAACGAATGAAGCCCGTAGACATCATCAACAATCTCTTTGTATTTTGCTTGGAGCGGGATGAGTACTTTTAATAAGCGCTCAAGATCATGAACTCTGGGAATCCACCCGCTGAAAGCAAAGAGCTAACGGTCGCAACATCGTGACTGGCTATTTCAGACCAATACTCTGGATGACTGTCGTTAAACACTGAGTAATATCCCTTTAGTTAATACTTCGTTATAGAAAGTCCAACCCTCTTGCTGACGCTGTTGAAGCTCATCCGCACTGATTAATACAACATCGACTGAAACATTATCAACGTGTAGGCTTTTCTTTAGATCGATTAGCTCGCGTCTTTTATTAAGTAGTGTTGACTTTACGACCATGAAATCGACATCACTGTCTTGATGAGGATTCCCATAAGCGTAACTCCCAAAAAGGTATATGGCCGTGGGTAACGTATGGTCTTTAATTTGTTTGGCGATATTTAAGATTTCCGTTTTGGTAACCATACCTGCGATGATATCACTTTCACCCATCGTTCGCCAATTGGCCTACTAATATAGCCGAAATCCTTGTTGATCTAACGCACAGTCATGAAATAACGCTAGAGATGATCCGAAATCGCCACTTCGATCAAGCGTTCTTTCAAGCCGCTGCTAGGCTGTTTTCATCGATATTGTGAAAGTCCTAATGTTCCAATAGGTTATTTTCCTGCGCCCTGTAGTTCGACTATTTTGGCTAAGTCTGTATCGGTTACATTATTACTTACCTGTTCCTTTGTAATGATTCTTTCTTTTAGAAGGGAGGCAATGGATGCCAATAAAAACATTTTTGTCGTGTCACTAGGTGGGGTTCTATTTATATCGCTTAATGTGAGAGATACGAGCTCATGTATAATCATATTGGCCACTTTTTTATGGCCACTTTTTGCGAGTTGTTTATAAATATTGACAATCTTTTCGTCACTAAAAAACTGTAAGTATAATGAATCGTCTTTAGTATACCCCACTTTAGTATACCCCATTTTTCGATCGAATATCTTTGCGGAAATCGTTGGGTCAAGTACGGACTGATGAGCGACAATTAGAATTCCCACCTGACGACAATTAGAATTCCCCTTTTCGGAGGATGTTTGATAGTGTGGTTGAACGAGATCATTGGATCCGTAAAAGGAGCAATTAATGATCAAAAATCAACAAGTCAAAATATTGTGGAGGTGTATGAATATGGGAAAGACACAAGAGGTATCGGCGGCCAAATCTGATATGGACACGAAAACGGCACGAAAATATATTCGATCAAGGCAGATGCCAAGCGAGATGGCCGTTGAACATGATTGGCCAACGCGAAAAGACGCCTTTGAAAGTGATTGGCCAGCAATGAAAGG
>CAIWAN010000031.1 GCA_903910705.1 uncultured Candidatus Marinamargulisbacteria bacterium | reverse complement strand
GGCCTTTGCCCGCTGTCAAGTGCTTTTATCTCGTTGTTTGTCTGCGCTCAAGCCCATTTAGCTCTCCGGTTTTACTCATCTACCCGACTAAATTTTATGCGCCCATGTAAATGTCTTAATCTGAGACGCTTGTACGCCGGCTTCAACCTGTTGGATCTTTTTTTTGCCATGCTTATTTAACGATGATTTTGCCCAATTTATTATATTATTTGCCATTTGTTTTATCCAAGAATCAGTAATTTGTTGATTTTCCGAAAACCCAATAATTTTGTTGTTCATAAATTTCTCCTTAATGTTTTGTATATAGTGGCCCCAAGTAGTCGAGATGTTGTCTTGAGCATTGGCTCAACAAAGCGATGCCTCAATCACCACTTACAATGAATATGTCGTTCAAAAAATCAAAGAATCTTAATATAATTCCGATGAATATATCGCATTATCTTGGTTAGTTCTTTATCTGCGAGATCGACGGTAAGATTTAATGTCGTTAAGTCGATAAAAGTTTAACAATGTAAACAAATAAGTGCTTAATAATTTAAAACATTCAACTAAAGTTGACTTAACGGATTTGTTGCGTATAATTGGCAATTATGGAACGAAAGATAATGTCTCGTTTGATAGCTTGGAAAGATTCTGCTCTCGACCACAAGCCTTTATTGCTTTATGGGGCTAGGCAAGTTGGGAAAACCTATATTCTAAAGGACTTTGCCCAAAAATATTTTGACAATATGGTCTACCTTAATTTTGAACAGACCCCCGAGTTTAAGTCAATTTTTGACGGGGATCTTTCTTCGTCGCGTATTGTCGGTATGATCGAGGCCTTTTTTGGAGTTACGGTTTCAAAAGAGCGTACGTTAATATTTTTTGATGAGATTCAATCCTGTGATCGTGCCTTATCTGCACTGAAGTATTTTGAAGAACAATCGTCTGGTTATTATTTGGTCGCTGCCGGAAGCTTACTGGGCGTAGCCATAAACCGGAACAAACAGTCGTTCCCTGTGGGTAAAGTTCAAATCGAGACGTTGTATCCTTTGGATTTTGAAGAGTTCTTGTGGGCAAGGGATAAGCGCAAACTCTCCGAGATGATTCGAGAAAGTTATCAGCACAATCAAGAAATGATGGCATTGTTCCACGAACAAGCCTTAGAGCTATTTAATCAGTATCTCTTGATCGGCGGGATGCCTGCGGCTGTGATAGCCTACTTCACGGAAAATAATTTTCAACAGGTTGCAAAAATTCAAGCGGATATCCTTACAGCGTATTTAGCGGATATGTCAAAATATACCTCGGCAACCGATGCCGTAAAGGTACGAACGGCGTTTGAAAGTATCCCCGCTCAATTGGCCAAGGATAATAAAAAATTTCAATATAAATTATTGAAAAAAGGGGCAAGCGCCTCCCATTTTGGTGTTGCCTTGGATTGGCTTTCGGCGGCGGGACTCGTTAATCAATGTGTCAAGGTCAATCAAGGGCTTATCCCACTGTCTGCTTATCAAGAGTTAAGTCATTTTAAACTCTATTTTTGTGACGTGGGATTGCTTGCCCAACAATCATCGATCACACTAGAGTCCTTGATGACGCTAAATCACAGACATTCCACCTTCAAAGGGGCTTTGATTGAGAACTACGTCGCGCAAGCCCTTCGGAGCCAAGGCTATGATCTTCATTATTGGGAGTCCGACTCAACAGCAGAGGTCGACTTTGTCGTCACAATTAACGGCTTACCCATTCCTATCGAAGTGAAATCATCGGCTCATATCCGATCGAGAAGCCTCAGTGTTTATGTTCAGAAATACGTCCCTGCTTATAGTATCAGGCTCTCCACCAAGAATTTCGGTTTTGAAAACAAGATCAAATCCATCCCGCTGTATGCGGCGTTTATAATTTAGCTTGCTTTCCGATATTGTCGATGTGGCTCGCTATCATCACAGCAAACCTCAAGCAAGGGAGTCCAAACTGCTGCCGATTATCCGTGAAATCGACGGCAAAATTTAATTGAGGTATACTAGTATCAGCCTATTTTACTAAAAGGAAATAACAATGAAACAGCCATTAAAGGTCATTGTGCTTCTGTTCGCGATAGCGATCCCTCTTCAGGCCGAAACGATATCGTTAAGAGACGGCACGGTCATCAATGGAACGGTCATTTCTCTGGATACAGAGATTCTGAAAGTCAAAAGTAGTTTTGGCCTATTATCCATTGATCGATTCAATATTCTAAACATAAACTATTCGAATGGCTCGTTAATAAATGACCCGAAAACGCCTCAAGTCGAGAAACTTCCCGTCCAAGAGTTGCCAAAACGACCCCTAATAAAATGGGCTATTGGTGCTGGTGTTCCGTATGCCTATTTTGGTCATCAGTTTGGTTTAGTCCTTTGCGATACGTTAGAAGTATTCGGGGCCTTTAGTACCATCGCGGGGAATAACTACATCTATGATAACGGCAAAACGGTTTCAAACTATAACATTTTGAGCTATGGACTTCGTTACTATTATGATGCTCCCAGTAATATTTGGCTTCCTGGAACAGGGGCTTATGTGTCTCTAGCGCTTATGTCATATCAATATAACTATGAATATGTATGGTCACCGGGATCGGATTCAAGTCATATAAAATATGACGATGAATTCACACTTGCTATGCTATGCCTTGGGGTTGATGGAAAGGTCGGACTTCTCCATGCCAATATCGAACTGGGATATGGTGTTGTTGTCGCAAATAAATTCACAGATTACGTGGGAAATTCATCATCAGACCCATCGAACCTTGGGGGGATTATTCTTGCGGGTGGGATCGGTATCGCACTGTAAACCGTATCAGTTTATCGCAGGTGTTTAGATCGTGCTTGTCCAGCCCAACGCATCAGGCGCTTTTCCATACTGAATATCGGTTAGGGCTTTGTAGATTTTTTGGCTCACAGGGCCGATCGTTTCGCCAGAGATGGGGTGGTCGATGCCTTTGTAATGAAGGCTACCCACGGGACTGATGACGGCGGCGGTGCCTGAGCCAAAACATTCCGTGCATTTTCCTGCATCGATGTCGGTAAGCAGGGTTTGGATGTCGATGGATTCTTCGGCAACTGTTTCCCCCCACGATTTAAGCAGTTCAATAATGCTTCGACGGGTGATACCGGGCAATAGACTGCCGTTTAGTTTGGGGGTGACAACTTTTTCGCCATAGGCAAAGAAGATATTCATCGTTCCGACCTCTTCGACGTAGCGACGCTCGACGCCGTCTAGCCATAAGGCATCCGCAAAGCCCTTCTTCTTGGCTTCTGTGGCCGCCAAGAGCGATGCTGCATAGTTAGCCCCTGCCTTGGCTTCTCCGATGCCGCCACGTACGGCGCGCACATAAGTCTCTTCGACAAAAATATTGAGCCCTTTTTCGCCGATCTTGAAGTAAGGGCCGACCGGACTCATGATGATATAAAAGAGATATGAGGTCGAAGGCTTTAAGCCGATAACAGCATCGGTCGCGATCATGGTCGGGCGAATATAGAGGCTGGCTCCCTCTTGAGGGGGAACCCACCGTTTGTCGAGTTTAAGTAATTGCTGAAGCGCTTCATAGGCTACCTCGACATCAAATTCGGGCATATTCATTCGCCTAGCACTGTTATTCATGCGGATAAAGTTGTCGCGTGGACGAAACAGTCCGACGGTTCCATCAACACGGGTATAGGCTTTAAGGCCCTCAAAGATTTCTTGAGCATAATGAAGCACCAACGTCGCGGGGGATAACGAGAAGTTTTCGTAAGGGGCGATTGTCGGGCTATGCCATCCCTTTTGAGGTGAATAGGCCATCGTGAACATGTGATCTGTGTAATGTTTGCCAAATTCCAAGTTATTGAAATCAGGAAGGGGGCTACATTCAGAAGGTAAACATGAATTGATCGTGAGCTTCATTGTGGTAAAATTATCGCACTCTTATTTCGTTGATGCAATTGCTTCGCGTCGAAGACAAGGCGTTGACACGCCTCCCTCTACCATGATAAAGTCATGCGCTGTTGACTTTTTTCTAAAAAGAAGAATGGGAGTGCGCTAGTGAGAGTCTTGGTTACTATGGTTTGCAAAGAGTGCGATCGAAAGAATTACTCTACAAATAAGAACAAAAAGAATACAACTGAAAAGTTGGAGCTTCAGAAGTACTGCAAGTGGTGTAAGAAAAGTACCACTCATAAAGAAGAAAAGTAGGCCTGTAGCTCCAATTGGTAGAGCGGCGGTCTCCAAAACCGCTTGTTGTCGGTTCGAGTCCGGCCAGGCCTGCCAATATTAATAACAAAGGGTTATATGAAGCTTAAAGACTATTTGAATGATACAAAACAAGAACTTACCAAGGTAAGTTGGCCAACACGAAAGAAAGTATTGGCGCTCGTTTCAGTGATCTTCGTGATCCTGGTGTTTGTTGCGGTATATGTGTTTGTCGTAGACAACATATTGTCTTTTCTGGTCAGGGCTTTTGAGTCCATTAAGATCTAAAAGATACTAAAGAGAGGCAAGGCAATGACGGAAGTAATTTTAGAACAAGTCGACGTGTCAGAAGACACGGACAACATTGAACCCCAAGAAGTGGATACTTCGGTAGATGCCGATGAGTCTTCCGATGTCGAAACCGTTGCGGCTTCTAATGCCTCTAAAGGGGAATGGTTTATTATTCAAACGTATTCTAGCCAAGAATATAAAGTTAAACGCAGTCTAGAGCAGCGCATTGCTGCTTTCAAACTTCAAGAGCAGATCTATGAGATCTTGATCCCCGAAGAAGACATTATCGAAGTAAAAAATAATAAAAAAGTCGAAAGTACAAAAAAAATGTACCCAGGCTATATATTCGTTCGCATGAACTTTAACGATGAAGTTTGGTATATGATGAAACGTATTCCAGGCCTCAGTAAGTTTATGGGGAACCAAGATACACCGCTTCCTGTTAAAGACGATGAAATGCTGAAGGTCTTGCGTCAAGTTGGCGTTAAAGTCCAGAAGTATCAGATCGATTTCGAAATTGGTGATATGGTTAAGATCATTGCTGGGCCTTTCCGTGGATATACGGGGCCAGTCAAAGAACTTAACGCTGAAAAAGGTAAGTTGAAGTCTATGCTTCTGATTTTCGGACGGGAAACACCGGTCGAGATCGACTTCGATCAAGTCGAAAAAGCGACGAAATAATTCTGGAGGTTAACTGTGGCGAAGAAGGTTAAAGGTTTCATTAAATTACAACTCCCCGCGGGGAAAGCAAATCCTGCTCCTCCGGTAGGTCCTGCTTTAGGTCAGCATGGTGTTAACATTATGGAGTTCTGTAAAGCATACAATGACAGAACAAAAGATATGGCCGGACAGGTCATCCCCGTTATTATTACAGTTTTCGAAGATCGTAGTTTTGACTTTATTCTCAAAACTCCACCGGTATCTGACCTGCTCAAAAAAGCCGCTAGCATTCCCAAAGGATCAGGTGAGCCTAACAAAAATAAAGTAGGGGCCGTTACCATGGATCAGATCAAACAGATCGCTGAAACAAAATTGAAAGATCTTAATACGACGTCGCTTGATTCTGCGATCAAATCCGTTCTCGGGTCTGCTCGTAGCATGGGCGTAGAAGTTAAATAGTACCGGAGGACTGAACATGGTAAAGCATTCAAGAAATTTTCTAGAAAAAGAGAAGTTAGTTGATCTGACTAAAAAATATCCATTAACGGATTCGCTTCAGATCTTGTCACAGATTCCTAATGCCAAGTTTGATGAAGCTGTTGAATTTACGGTTAAGCTTGGGATTAATACCAAGCACAGTGACCAGCAAGTTCGAGGCACATTAATACTTCCTCATGGTGTGGGTAAAAAAATGCGTATTTGCGTTGTCGCAAAGGATGCAAAGCTAGCCGAAGCAGAATCTGCGGGTGCTGATTTTGTAGGGGGCGATGAGCTCGTAGAAAAGATTAAAGCCGGTTGGGTTGATTTCGATGTCCTTATTACGACACCTGATATGATGAAGAGTGTCGGTACATTAGGTAAGGTTTTAGGAAAACGAGGTTTAATGCCATCACCCAAAACGGGAACCATTACCATTGATATCAAAAAAGCCGTTGAGGATTTCCAAAAAGGTAAGGCTGAATATCGTGCGGATAAATATGGTATTGTTCATATGTCCGTTGGGCGCAAAAGTTTTTCCGAGGATAAACTAAAAGAAAATATCGTTGCTGTGTTCGAAGCGTTGCAGAAGGCCAAACCTTCTACATCAAAAGGTGTGTATGTTCGTGGTGTCTATCTTTCTTGTACCATGGGTCCAGGGATTGAGATGGATGCTATGGCCATGAATTGATCATTACGGATTGCCGAAGACCGCAGGAGTGGACACTGAGCTTGTCGAAGTGTGAACTTAATAACCTGCAGAGGCGAGCTTTTGTTCCAAAGAACAGAATGCATGTCTTCAAATCGGAACCGAGATAAAGAAAGGAAGGTTGAAGACTGTGGTTAAGGATGCAAATGTAGCGATCGTTAATGAGATCACCGATAAATTTGCGAATAACTCAGCAGCTTTTTTCGTGCAATATCACGGACTACCTGTTGCTGTTATAACAGAATTTCGAGCAAAATTAAAAGCGGTTGGCGCAGAGATGAAGGTTTACAAAAATACTTTTTCTCTCATCGCGTTGCGATCAGCGCGTCAAGTGGTTGCCGGTCAAGTTGAACCGATTCTAAAAGGCCCAACAGCGGTGATTTTCGCCGATAAGGATGTTGTGTCTGCTGCCAAAATAGTGGCAGAGCTTTCCAAAAAGAATGAAGTCGCTCAAATTAAATGTGGGATCCTTGATTCTTCATTTCTATCGACAACGGCAGTTAAAGAATTGGCAACACTGCCATCACGAGAAGTCTTGATTTCTCAATTGCTATCGTTATTCAATAGCCCCATTACAGGTTTCGTTAATGTGTTGCAAGGGAATGTTCGCCAGTTGGTCTATGCACTTAGTGCGATAAAAGACCAAAAAGCAAACCAAGGTTAGTCAATATAAAGGAGGTGACAGGATTATGTCAGAATTAAGTAAAGAAGCCCAGTTAGTAGTAGATACAGTAGAGAAAATGACAGTATTAGAGTTGTCTCAACTCGTAAAAGTTCTCGAGGAGAAGTTTGGTGTAACAGCCGCTGCTCCCGTTGCTGTTGCTGCTCCTGTAGCCGGTGCTGCTGCACCCGCTGAGGAAGTTAGTGACGAAGTGGATGTTATTTTAGTATCCGCTGGAGATAAGAAGATTCAGGTTCTCAAGGTTGTCCGTGAGCTTACCGGTTTAGGTCTTAAAGAAGCTAAAGATTTAGTGGATGGTGCTCCAAAAGTCGTTAAAGAGAAAATTAAGAAGGATGAGGCTGCTGCAGTCAAGAAACAGCTTGAAGCAGAGGGCGCGACTGTTGAAGTTAAATAATTATTCGACAGATATTGGTTCATTGTTGATTTCACAGGGAGGGCCCAGGCCCTCCCTTCAGAACTTTAAAATTGAGGTGAATGCCTAGTGGCTACGAAAGTTGCTCCCCGAGAATCCCTGCATCAAGATAAAATTAGCGATAAGATCGCCATCACGAATTTAGTTGATATTCAAGTCAAGTCTTTTGATGAGTTTTTAAAAGAAGGTATTAAAGAAGAACTTGCTGCCATTTCCCCCATAAAAGGGTTTGGAAATAGGCTCGAACTTCAGTTTCTTGATGATTATGAAATGGGTGCGCCTGATTTCTCCATCGAAGAGTGTCGCGATCGTGAGCTTACATACTCTGCACCGCTTAAGGTGAAAGTCCGACTGCTCGATAAAGAAACCGGTGAAGTAAAAGAACAAGAAGTCTATATGGGGAATATTCCTATTATGACGCCCAAAGGTACGTTTCTAATAAACGGGGCCGAGCGTGTTGTTGTCAGTCAGTTTGTTCGATCCCCTGGTGTTTATTTTAAAGAAAAAGGGGATAAGCAAGGCAATGTTACCTATCATGCTACTGTTATTCCAAGTCGTGGAGCATGGTTAGAAGTTGAAACCGATAAAACGGGCGTATTTTATGTTCATGTCAATAAAGTTCGCAAATTACCCCTCAATGTTTTTCTAGGTGCCATTGGCATTGATCATGACACCATGATTTCCTTGGTATCTGATGACAAGATGATCAAAGCAACGATCGAAAAAAGTGGCGTTAAAGATAATGATGCAGCTCTTCGTGAAGTGTATAGTCGTCTTAAACCGGGAGATCCTTTCAATGTTGAAGCGGCTCATAATCTGGTTAAAGGACTATTTTTTGATTCAAAGTCCTATGATCTCGGTAAAGTTGGCCGTTATAAACTCAATAATCGTTTACATCTTAATGTTGAAGAAAATTTCACCGTTCTTGAGCAGCAAGATATCTTTGCTATCGTCAACGAGATTCTTCGTCTTATTTCAGGTGAAGGCCTTACTGACGATATTGACCACTTAGGTAATCGCCGTGTCAAATGCGCTGGTGAGCTGATGCAAAAGCAATTACGTGTCGGTCTTTCTCGTCTTGAACGGCTTGTTAATGAACAGATGACTGTCAGTGATCCAGAGGATATCGTTCCTCAAAAACTCATTAATATTCGTCCGTTGATGGCCGTTATGCGTGAATTTTTTGGAACGAGTCAACTTTCTCAGTTTATGGATCAAACCAATCCATTGGCTGAATTGAATCATCGTCGTCGTCTGTCCGCTCTTGGCCCAGGTGGTCTAACCAAAGAACGTGCCGGCTTTGAAGTTCGGGATATTCATCCTTCTCATTATGGCCGTATCTGCGTGGTAGAAACCCCAGAAGGTCAAAATGCTGGTCTTATTGGCCCGTTGGCTATTTTTGCTCGCATCAATAAGTTTGGGTTTATTGAAACCCCGTATGCCAAAGTGGTTAACACCAAGGTGACAACGGAAATTGTCTATTTTACGGCTGATCTTGAGGATTACCATAAAATCGCTCCGTTTGATGTTAAAACCGAAAAGGGCAAGATTGTTTCTGATCGTGTTCCTGTTCGTTATCGTAAGGAGTTTGTTTATGCTCGTCCCGAAGAGGTTGAGTATATTGGGGTGTCTCCTCGACAGATGTTTGGGATCTCTACTGCCCTTATTCCTTTCCTTGAGCATGACGATGCCAACCGTGCCTTAATGGGTGCGAATATGCAACGTCAGGCAACGCCTCTACTTGCCCCTCATCGTCCTTATGTTGGGACAGGGCTTGAACTGGATGTTGCTCGTTATGCTGGCTCAATGGTTTTGTCCGAAGAAGATGGTGATGTATCGTATGTTGATGCGGATAAAATCGTCATCAGAAATGACAAGAAAAAAGAGCATACGTATACCTTAATCAAGTATCAAAAAAGCAATCAGAGCACTTGGGTAAATCAACGTCCAATCGTTGACTTAGGTCAAAAGGTTAAAGTAGGCGATGCCCTCGCCGATGGTGCATCAACGCATGATGGTGAACTGGCTTTAGGCCGTAATATGTTGGTTGCTTTTCTTCCATGGGAAGGTTTGAACTTTGAGGATTCGATCCTCATTAGTGAGCGACTTGTCAAAGAAGATATGTTCTCAACTGTTCATATTTCCAAATTTGAAGTCGATGTTCGAACCACCAAACTTGGCGATGAAGAGATTACTCGTGAAGTTGCCAATGTCTCTGAAGAGCTCCTCCAAAACTTGGATGAAGACGGGATCGTCAATGTCGGCGCTCAAGTCAAACCAGGTGATATTCTGGTCGGTAAAGTTACACCTAAGGGTGAGTCAGAGCCGCCAGCTGAAGAAAAGCTCCTTCGAGCCATTTTTGGCGATAAAGCACGTGATATGAAAGACACCTCTTTACGCGTCTCTCCTGGTGAATATGGTAAGGTTGTTAACGTTAAAGTCTTTTCAAAAGAGAATAATGACAATCTTCCACCCGGTGTGATCAAAGTAGTGCGTGTTTATGTCGCGCATCTTCGAAAAATATCTATTGGTGATAAAGTCGCAGGACGTCACGGAAACAAGGGTATTATTTCAAGGATTCTCCCAGTTGAAGATATGCCGATGATGCCTGATGGCACACAAGTAGATATGGTCTTAAATCCACTGGGTGTCCCCAGTCGAATGAATGTAGGACAAATTTATGAAACCCTTCTTGGAAGTGCGGCACATGCTCTTCAAAAGCATTATCAGGTTAGTCCTTTCGATGAAGTCTTAGGTCAAGAGACGTCTTTAGATATCGTGTCTGCCGAGCTTGAAAAAGCAAAGCAAATGCCCGGATTTGAATGGCTAACACTGAATGGAAAAGCCGTGCTTCGTGATGGTCGTTCGGGTGAACCGTTTGATCGCCCCGTTTTTTGCGGCTATATGTATATGTTAAAATTGATTCACTTAGTTGATGATAAGATTCATGCAAGATCTACAGGACCTTACTCGCTAGTTACTCAACAACCGTTGGGTGGTAAAGCACAGTTCGGTGGCCAACGTTTCGGAGAAATGGAAGTCTGGGCACTCGAAGCATATGGGGCCGCTCATATTCTACAAGAAATGCTGACGATAAAATCCGATGACGTAACAGGTCGTGCAAAAGCGTACGAATCGATTATTAAAGGTCGACCGATTGCAAAAACCGGTGTACCAGAATCATTCAAGGTTCTTGTTAGAGAGCTTCGCAGTATTGCCCTCGATATGCGTCTCCTCAATGAGGATAATGACGAAATCGATCGATTCTAAAGCCTATCAAGGACAACAAAGGAGACGGTGACCGATGCTATCAAAAAGTTACGAGGAATTTAAGAAGATAAAGATTACGTTGACGTCGCCAGAGCGTATTCGCAACTGGTCACACGGAGAAGTTACAAAACCTGAGACGATTAATTATCGAACATTCCGTCCTGAACGAAATGGTCTCTTTTGTGAACGGATCTTTGGACCCGTAAAAGATTGGGAATGCGCCTGCGGCAAATATCGCCGTGTTCGTTATCGCGGTATTGTTTGTGAACGATGCGGTGTCGAAGTTACCCATTCAAAGGTTCGTCGTGAACGAATGGGCCATATCGAACTGGCTTCGCCTGTTGCACATATTTGGTATTTAAAGGGCGTCCCTTCTTTCTTGGGTGTTCTTTTGGATATGGCGGTTAAGAGTTTAGAAGAAGTCGTTTATTATGATAGCTTTATCATTACGGACGTTTCTCCTGAACTTGAGGCTATCCTTGAAGAAAAACAGCGAATTAGTGAACAGAAATACGTTGAATTGAAAGAAAAATATGGTGATAAATTCAAAGCTGATATTGGGGCTCGTGCGATAAAGACGTTGCTTAAGAAGATCAATCTAGTCGATTTGCGTGTTCAACTCAAAGCAGAACTCGAAACCGCTTCAACGGCTAAAAAGTTGAAATTGACAAAACGTTATCGTGTCGTGGATTCTTTTATTGAATCTGGAAATCGTCCTGAGTGGATGATCCTAGACGTTATTCCTGTTATGCCACCTGATCTTCGTCCGATGGTTCAGCTTGAGGGTGGTCGTTTCGCAACGTCAGATCTCAATGATCTTTATCGTCGCGTTATTAACCGAAATAACCGACTTCGTCGACTTTTAGACATCGGCGCACCCAATATGATCGTCAAGAATGAAATGAGAATGCTTCAGGAAGCGGTAGACGTGCTTATTCACAACGGTCGTCGTGGCCGTGTTGTGACGGGTAGTAATGGACGTCCCTTGAAATCGCTGAGTGATATCATTCAGGGTAAACAAGGTCGTTTCCGTCAGAATTTACTCGGAAAACGCGTTGATTATTCGGGGCGTTCCGTTATCGTTGTTGGCCCTCACTTAAAGTTACACCAATGTGGTCTTCCAAAGACCATGGCTCTCGAGCTTTTTAAGCCGTTTGTTATCCGTAAGTTAGTTGAAAAGGGTTTTGTTCAAAATGTTAAAAGCGCCAAACGGCTTATTGAAAGAGCCAATGATGAAGTTTGGGATGTATTAGAGGAGATCATTGACGGACATCCCGTTATGCTCAATCGTGCTCCAACCCTTCACCGTTTAGGCATTCAAGCTTTCGAGCCGGTTCTTGTAGAAGGTAAAGCTCTTCAACTTCATCCCCTCGTTTGTACCGCTTATAATGCAGACTTCGATGGCGACCAAATGGCCATCCATATTCCTTTATCGATTGAGGCACAAGCTGAGGCTCGTCTATTGATGTTGGCTAATAATAATATTTTGGCTCCATCTAATGGGCGGCCGATCATTACGCCGTCACAGGATATGGTTCTTGGTATCTATTATTTAACGATTTCGGATTCGAAAGAAAAAGAAATGCAAAATCGAATATTTGTTGATTTTGAAGAAGTACTTCGTGCCTACGAAACCAACAATGCTCGACTTCACACAAAACTCCGTGTTCGTCATAACGACGAGATCCTATCAACAACGGTAGGTCGGGTTATTTTCAATGAAGCGATCCATCAAGCCTTGCAAGCGAATGGTCTTCCTGAACAGCAATTCATCAACGAAGTCGTTGGAAAGAAGCAGCTTGCAGCCATGATCATTAGTTATTTTGCCCAATTTGGTAGTAAAGTTACGGCAACCCTTGCCGATGAGCTTAAAGATATCGGTTTTAAATATGCGACGCGTGCGGGCGTTTCCATCTCCATTGAAGACTTGACGATCCCTCCAGCTAAAAAAGGGATTATCGAACAAGCCTATCGAGAGATCGATGGTATTGAAAAGCTCGTTGAGCGAGGCATAATCGGGCCCGACGAAAAACGGATCCGTGATCTCGAAGTCTGGCGTTCAACAAGTGATAAGGTTACCGATGCCATGAAAGCTCATTTTGATGAACTTAACAGTGTCTTTATGATGGCGTCATCTGGTGCACGAGGAAGTATCGATCAGGTTAAGCAATTAGCGGGTATGCGTGGTCTGATGGGCGATGCATCCGGTAATACGGTCGACATTCCGATTACCTCGAACTTCCGTGAAGGACTTAGTTCAACCGAATATTTTATTTCAACCTATGGTGCGAGAAAAGGTCTCGTTGACACCGCTCTTCGTACAGCAGACTCAGGGTATTTAACACGTCGATTAGTCGACATTGCCCAAGAGATGATGGTTACCGAAGATGATTGTCATACCATTCAAGGGGTTCGAATTGCTGCGATCAAAGAGGGTTATGATGAGATCATTTCTCTCAGAGAACGGCTCACAGGACGTGTCAGCCTTGAGAAGATCGTTGACCCGACTAATTCAAAATTGGTCATTATTGATGTTAACGAAACCATCAATGAAGAAAAGGCCGACCTCATTGTTAAAGCAGGGGTAACTCAACTGCAAGTTCGTTCCGTTATTACCTGTGAGGCTAAGCGTGGACTTTGTCAGAAATGCTATGGTCGTGATCTCGCTAGCAATCATATTGTTGATGTAGGCGAAGCTGTCGGGATCATTGCGGCTCAGTCTATCGGAGAACCCGGTACACAGTTGACGATGAGAACGTTCCATACGGGTGGTGTCGATTTATCTCGAGCGGCTCGTGTTGAAGTTAAAGCTGATGCGTCTGGAACCTTGAAATTCAGCAAGTCTTTTTCTGCTCAAAAACTATTGAATGAATACGGAAATCCCATTGAAGTGGTTATTGCTGAAGGGGAAATCACACTCGTTTATGACAATGGTGGTGAGAAAAAAATTCAAGTATCACTTGGGGCTGAAGTTCGCGTCAAAGACGGATCTAAAGTTGAAAAGGGTACCATTATTTTCGAGTATGATCCTACCGTGGAATATGCTTTAGCTAGTTCAGCCGGTACCGTTAAGTTTAGTGAAGAACTTGAAGTCATCGAGAATAAAGAGGGCGGAAAGATCTATAACTATATTGTCAAAAAATCCGGTGATCTCGTTGTATTTTCGCAAGATAATGCTGAGGTCTATGAACTTAAATCGGGCGACAAAGCAAAAGCCAAGGAAGGTCAACTTATTAAAGTTGGTGATCAGATCAGCAATAAGTTGGATTCAAAAACGGCTGGCGTTGTTACGCAAGTCTCCGAGGGTAAAGTGACGGTTATTCCTGCGAATACCGTTCATTGTTCCGAGGGAGCGATGCTTTTTATTACGTCGGGAGATGTTGTTAAAGCCGATCAAATATTTAAACGTGAGAAGCGATATCATGGTGGATCTAAGGCGCGAGATATCGTTGCCGGTCTACCCAAAGTTGAAGCTCTTTTTGAGGCACGTGTTTCAAAAAATAAAGCGATCATTTCGGAGCTTGTCGGTACGGTCGAGATTACCAATAAAGAGAATGTGCGTGTTGTTGTCGTTTATGATGCATTAGGAAAAGAAGAATACAAGATCCCGGGGGATACCCGAATCCTTGTGAATTCCGGCGACAGAGTTTCAAAAGGCTCGATGCTCACCGAAGGCGTTATTTCGCCTCATGACATCCTTCTTATTCTTGGCGTACAAGCGGTTCAAGAATATCTCTTAGAAGAGGTTCAGAAGGTATATCGTGGTCAAGGGGTTACCATTAATGATAAACACATTGAGGTTATCCTGCGTCAAATGACCCGAAAAGTGAAGATCATCGATATGGGCGATTCGTCCATGTTGCCTGGAGAGATGGTCGATGTCGTTGCTTTCGAGAACGAGAATCGCGCTTTAATCCTTGAAGACAAGCAACCTAGTGTTGGTGAGCGTATGCTTTTCGGCATTACAAAGGCTTCGTTAAATACGGAGTCGTTCATTTCAGCCGCTTCCTTCCAAGAAACAGCTAAAGTCCTCACTGACGCCGCTGTTCGAGGAAAGATCGATGAGATGTATGGCTTAAAAGAGAATGTGATCATCGGTAAGCTTATTCCTGCCGGAACTGGCTGGTATACTCAGCGTCCGATCGATTTAATTCCGACCGTTGAAGCACAAGTTACGGATATCGCTGAAGTAGAGATCTAATACCCCAAGAAATCGGGTTGACAGGCCTCGGGGCGTATACTAAAATACGCCTCGTTGTCTAAAAATTGAGGAGTTTATAGTAATGCCAACCATTAATCAATTAGTTAGAAAAGGCCGAAGCAATAAGAAGAGTAAGAACAATGTTCCTGCTTTAACTGCTTGTCCACAAAAACGAGGAGTCTGTACTCGAGTTTATACCACGACCCCTAAAAAACCAAACTCTGCGTTACGTAAAGTAGCTCGTGTCCGTTTGACGAATGGGTTTGAAGTGTCGGCTTATATCCCTGGAGAAGGTCATAACCTCCAAGAACACTCTGTTGTTCTTGTTCGGGGTGGACGCGTTAAGGATTTGCCTGGGGTTCGTTATCATATTGTTCGTGGAACCTTGGATACAACGGGTGTTGCAAATCGCAAACAAAGTCGTTCAAAGTATGGTTCTAAAGTTGAGCAAAAGAAGAAATAAAGGGAAAATAATATGTCACGTCGTCATCAAAGTATTGAAAGAAAAGTTAAACCAGATGTTAAGTTCAATAGTATTGTTGCCACGCAGTTTATCAATCGTCTTATGTTGGACGGTCGCAAAGCAACGGCTGAAGGTGTTTTCTATGGCGCGCTGAGTAAAATATCAGAATTACGCCAAGAGACAGATCCCTTTAAAGTGTTTAGTGAAGCGGTTAAAAATGTTAGCCCTGTCATGGAGGTCAAAAGTCGTCGTGTAGGTGGTGCTACTTATCAAGTTCCTATGGAGGTTCGCAGAAAACGAAGCCTTTCGTTAGGGATGCGTTGGTTGGTTGCTTATTCAAGACTTCGCCCAGGAAAATCTATGGTTGAAAAGCTCGCTAAAGAGCTTCTTGATGCCTCCGAGAACCTCGGCGGCTCCATTAAAAAACGAGACGATGTTCACAAGATGGCTGAGTCAAACAAAGCATTTGCTCATTTCCGTTGGTAAATTTAAGAATAGGACGATAAATCATGGCTGAAAGCGTTTACAAACGAGTGCCTCTAGAAAAACTACGCAATATTGGTATTGCTGCTCACATTGATGCGGGTAAAACAACCTTAACCGAACGTATTCTCTATTACACAGGTAGAAACTATAAAATAGGTGAAGTTCATGACGGTGCTGCTACCATGGACTGGATGGTTCAAGAGCAAGAGCGTGGTATTACGATCACGTCTGCGGCAACAACTTGTTTTTGGGCAGATCACCGAATTAATATTATCGATACACCTGGGCACGTTGATTTTACCGTTGAAGTTGAGCGATCATTGCGTGTGCTTGACGGCGTCGTGGCTACATTTTGTGCCGTTGCTGGGGTTCAGCCTCAATCTGAAACAGTTTGGCGACAAGCTAATAAATACAATGTACCCAAAATAATTTTTGTTAATAAAATGGATCGTTTGGGTGCAAACTTTTATCGTGTTGTAGATGATGTGAAGAATAAGCTCAATGCCAATCCCGTTGTTATTCATCTTCCCATTGGCGCAGAAGATCAATTTAAGGGCGTGATCGATCTCGTTTCCATGAAAGCCTATGTTTGGCATGGCGATGATCTCGGTGTTGCTTTTGATATTGTTGATATTCCCGCTGATCTGCTTGAGATTTCCAAAAAATACCGAACAGCGCTTGTAGAAGCCGCTGCTGAATTTGATGATGAGTTAATGGAAAAGTTTTTTAATGGCGAAGAGCTATCCGAAGAAGAAATTATTAAAGGGATCAGAAAAGGAACAATCGGCGGAACGATTATGCCGATGACGCTAGGTACCGCATTTAAAAATAAAGGTGTTCAAACGTTGCTTGATTCGGTTACCCGATATCTCCCTTCACCGCTTGATCTGCTTGAGACACCAGGAACCAATCCAAAATCAGGTGATGCTGATACGCGTAAAGCCGATGATAAAGAGCATTTTTCTGCACTTGCTTTCAAGATCGCCACCGACCCATTCGTGGGTAAACTTACTTATTTTCGTGTTTATTCTGGGAAATTATCTGCAGGGTCATATATTTATAATAGTAGTAAAGGAACAAGGGAGCGTATCGGTCGGCTTCTATTGATGCATGCCAATACACGTGAAGAAATCCCCGAGGTTGCTACTGGAGATATTGCTGCAGCTGTTGGACTTAAGATTACCACAACTGGGAATACTCTTTGTGATGAAGCTCATCCCATTATTCTTGAATCAATGGATTTCCCTGAACCGGTTATTCATATTGCTATTGAACCTAAAACAAAAGCAGATCAAGAGAAGTTGTCTATGTCGCTGGCTAAATTAGCTGAAGAGGATCCTACTTTTAAAGTAAGAATTGATCATGAAACGGGGCAAACAATCATCGCCGGTATGGGTGAGTTGCATCTTGAGATCATCGTCGATCGACTTTTGCGAGAATTTAAAGTTGATGCTAATGTCGGTAAACCTCAAGTCGCCTATAAAGAAACCATTCGTGGTACGGTTGAACAAGAGGGTAAATTTATTCGCCAATCGGGTGGACGTGGGCAATACGGTCACGTTTACATTAAACTCGAGCCTCTTTCTCGAACACAAGGTTTCGAATTCGTTAATGGCATTGTTGGTGGTGTAATTCCTCGCGAATATATTCCTGCTGTTGAAAAAGGAATTAAAGAAGCCATGGATAATGGTGTTTTAGCTGGATTTCCTTTGGTTGATGTTAAAGCAACCCTTTTTGATGGTTCATACCATGATGTCGATTCAAATGAAATGGCTTTTAAGATAGCTGGTTCAATGGCGCTTAAAGAGGGTGCATTAAAAGCAAATCCTGTCATTCTTGAACCTATCATGGATGTTGAAGTTACCTGTCCTGATGATAATATGGGTGATGTTATTGGAGACTTAAACTCACGACGTGGACGAATTGAAGGTATGGATGCCTTGGGTAAAACTCAGCGCATTCGATCAAAAGTTCCATTATCTGAAATGTTCGGTTATTCGACCGATTTAAGAAGCAAGACGCAGGGGCGTGGTGATTATTCCATGCAATTTGCCTGCTATGAAGAAGTGTCCAAGTCACTTGCTGAAGCGATCATCGCTAAAGCTAAGGGCAGTAAGTAAGAGAAAAGGGAGGCAGTAAAATGGCAAGAGAAAAATTTGAACGAAATAAGCCACATGTGAACGTTGGTACTATAGGTCACGTCGATCATGGTAAAACAACTTTAACAGCAGCAATTACATCTGTATTATCAACCGTGGGTGGTGCCAAGAAAGTCGCTTATGATCAAATTGATAGTGCACCTGAAGAAAAAGAACGTGGTATTACGATTAATACAGCTCACGTAGAATACGAGACTGTTAGCCGTCACTATGCTCACGTCGATTGTCCAGGACATGCTGATTATGTTAAGAACATGATCACTGGTGCTGCCCAAATGGATGGCGCTATTTTAGTTGTTTCTGCAGCAGATGGTCCTATGCCCCAAACACGTGAACATATCCTTCTTGCTCGTCAAGTTAATGTTCCTTATATTGTCGTTTTCTTGAATAAAGTCGATATGGTTGATGATCCTGAACTTATTGAGTTAGTTGAAATGGAAGTTCGTGAGCTGCTTAGCAAGTATAACTATCCAGGCGATGATATTCCGATTATTCGTGGTTCGGCTTTAAAGGCTCTTGAAAACTTTGCAAATGCTTCTGATCCAAACGTTATGGCAATCCACGAACTCATGAAGGCCGTTGATACTTACATTCCTACTCCTGAGCGTGACATTGATAAGCCATTCCTTATGCCCGTAGAAGATGTTTTCTCAATTACAGGTCGTGGAACAGTTAGTACTGGTCGTATTGAGCGTGGTAAGGTTAAGGTTGGTGAAGAAGTAGAAATCGTGGGTATGAATGAAAAGCCTCGCGCTGTCGTCGTAACCGGAGTTGAAATGTTTCGTAAAACATTAGACGAAGGTCTTTCTGGTGACAATGTTGGTATTCTTATGCGTGGTGTTGAGAAGAATGATATCTTCCGTGGTCAAGTTTTAGCCAAAAAAGGTTCCATTAAACCCCATACAAAGTTTAATGCTGAAGTCTATGTTCTTAAAAAAGAAGAAGGTGGTCGACATACTCCTTTCTTTAAAGGATATCGTCCTCAGTTTTATATGAGAACAACAGATGTTACCGGTCAAATTGAACTTCCTGAAGGTGTCGAAATGATCATGCCTGGCGATAATGTCAGCATGAAAGTTGAACTGATCACGCCTATTGCCCTCGAAGTTGGCCTTCGTTTTGCGATTCGTGAAGGCGGCCGTACGGTTGGGTCTGGCGTTGTTGCATCGATTATTGAATAAAAAGAATTTTAGGTTAAATACGAGAGGATACGAAAATGGTAAGCACAACTAGTAAAGGTTCTAAAAAGTCTTCTGAAGCAACTACGGTTGCAGCGGTTTCAGCTCCAGTTTCTTCATCGAAGCCAAAAGCTGCTGCTGTGCCAAATCTGAAGCAGAAGATCAGCCAAAAGGTAAGAATCAAGTTGAAAGCTTTTGATTATCGTGTCCTTGATCAGTCAAGTGAAAAAATTGTTGGTACGGCACAGCGTTCAGGCGCAAAAGTGGTTGGACCTGTGCCATTACCTACAGACAAAAATGTATGGTGTGTGTTAAAATCACCACACGTTAATAAACGCGGTGGTGAGCACTTCGAGATTAGAACCCATAAAAGGTTAATCGATATCGTAAATCCTCCTGCTTCTGCTATTGATGCTCTCATGCAGCTTGACTTGCCTGCTGGTGTTGAGATTGAGATTAAACTCGGATAATTCTAGATAGGAACTTTGAATCATGAAAGCAATTAATAAAGGGATATTTACAAAAAAAGAAGGCATGACCCAGATCTTCAACGAAAAAGGAGATTTGATTCCTGTTACGGTCCTCTCGGTTCTTGAAAATATCGTTGTCCAAAAGAAGACCAAAGATAAAGAAGGTTATGACGCCTTGAAAATTGGTTATAACGAAATGAAGGAATCAAAGGCTATAAAGCCGCTTGTTGGAATGCATAAAGCTGTTAATCGTGTGTTTAAAAATTATCAAGAATTGCGACTAGCTAATCTCGATCTTGCTAACATTGGTGAAGCCATCCCTTTAAGTCAATTTTCAGAAAATGAGATTGTTAACGCAATTGGAACATCTAAGGGGCGCGGATTTACGGGGACAGTTAAGCGATATAATTTTACGATTGGTCCCATATCCCATGGATCAAAACATCATCGACGAAAAGGAACAAGCGGGGCCGGTACTGGTCAAGCAAAAGTTTTTCGCGGTCAAAAAACAGCTGGTCATCATGGAAATGCGCAAATTACTGTCAAAAATATTCAAGTATTTAAAATTGTTGCGGATAAAAATATCATTCTTGTTCGTGGAGCCGTTCCCGGACCTAATGGTAGCTTAGTCAAATTGTTTAATTAAGGGAAAGCTTAAAATGATATCAATAAATACCTATGATCTTGTAGAAAAAAAAATTAATACAGAGAAGACAGATAGTAAGTTGTTTTCAACCGAAATCAACAAGGGTCTTATTCAATTCGTTGTTCGCTTGTTCCAATTAAAGGGAATGGCTAAAACAGCTACTGCAAAAACTCGCGCTGAAGTTTCTGGTGGTGGACGAAAACCTTGGAAACAAAAAGGAACTGGTCAGGCACGTCAAGGAACAATCAATGCTCCTCAATGGGTCGGTGGAGGTAAAGCTTTCGGTCCCAAGAATGAGAAAAGAAATGTCAAAGTAAATCGTAAAATCCATCGAAAGTCTCTTATGATGGCGTTAACATCTCAATTAGACAATACGATTGTTTTGAAGAATGATACTCAGTTTGATAGCAAGATCTCAAAAGTAAAAGATTTCTTAGATGTCTTGAAAATGAATGATGCTTTAGACAAAAAAGTTTTATATGTAACAACAACTTTATCGGCCCGAGAGCAAAAGATTGGTAATATTGAAGGTCTTAAAGTATGCAGCGTTAATGGATTATCTGTTTTTTCAATCCTGAATGCTCGAAAAGTAATAATTGAGCAATCTTCTCTCGATCAATTGGAGGAAATTTTGAATGTATAAAAATGTCATCATTAAACCTATCATCACCGAGAAGAGTTCTTTGATCTCTGCAAATAATAAATATGTTTTTCAAGTGAGTACTAATGTTAATAAAATAGAAATTCGTAATGCAGTAGAACGTCTATTTAATGTAAAAGTAACGGGTGTTAATACCCTCAATGTTCGAGGTAAAAAGAAACGTCTCGGACGATTTGAAGGTGTTACCGCCAGTTGGAAAAAAGCCGTTGTTACTCTCAAGGATGGCTATAAAATTGAAAACTTTGAGAAATTAGCATAGAAGGAACAATAAGATGTCGACTCGTGTAGTAAAACCAATGACAAATGGAACGCGGAATATGATTTATTCAGACTTTTCTGAAATTACAACCGATACTCCTGAAAAATCACTCTTAGCAAAGAAAGATAAAAATGCAGGACGCAATAATTCTGGTCAAATAACTGTTCGTCATCGCGGGGGTGGAAATCGTCAACTATATCGTGTTATCGATTTTAAGCGAGATAAGGATGGGATCAAAGCCACCGTTGCTTCTATCGAATATGATCCTAATCGTACAGCTCGAATCGCTTTACTGAACTATATCGATGGAGAAAAACGATATATTTTGGCACCTGTAGGTCTTAAAGTCGGAACGATTATAGAATCGGGCGTTACAGAGATCAGACCAGGTAATGCCCTTAAATTAGCTAATATTCCAGTTGGTACAATTATTCATAATATCGAACTTCATCCTGGTCGTGGTGCACAACTCGTGCGTAGCGCAGGTAGCAGTGCTCAGCTTATGGCCAAAGAAGGCGAATATGCTGTGATTAAAATGGCATCCGGTGAGCTAAGAAGGATTCGTCTTGAATGTAAGGCAACTATTGGTCAACTATCAAATATTGAACATCGAAATATACGGATTGGTAAGGCTGGAAAATCAAGGCATTTAGGACGTCGTCCTCATGTTAGAGGTTCTGTTATGAATCCTAACGACCATCCACATGGTGGTGGTGAAGGTCGTGCTCCGATAGGCAGACCCGGTCCAGTCTCCCCTCAAGGTAAGCCAACCTTAGGTTATAAGACTCGAAATAAGCGTAAGATAACAAGTAAATATATTATTAACCGTAGGAAGTAAGGAGTAGTTCGATGGGACGTTCGTTAAAAAAAGGGCCATTTGTTGATGATCATTTGATAAAAAAAGTTGCAGCAATGCGTGAACAAGTCGATCGTAAGATCATCAAAACATGGTCAAGACGATCCATGATCATTCCTGATATGATCGGATTAACTATCGCTGTTCATAATGGACGTAAACATATACCAATATTTGTTTCTGATAACATGATTGGACATAAATTAGGTGAATTTGTTCATACAAGAACGTATCGTGGTCATTCAAATAAGAAAGTTGTCTAATAGGTGGATCATGCAAATTACAACAACCATTAAATATATCAGAATCAATCCTAGAAAAGTTCATCGGGTTATCCGAGAATTAGTGGGCAAACCAGCATCTGAAGCGATGAAGATTTTAAACTTTCTTCCTCAACATAGCGCTGCTGTCCTTGTTAAAGTATTAAAATCAGCCGTTGCAAATGCTGTTCATAACTATAAGATGACTGAGCAAGATCTTATTGTTTCAGAAGGTCATGTTGGTCAAGCTGCCGTCATGAAACGTTTCACACCCATGAGTCGTGGTCGTGCAGGAGCTATTCAGAAAAAACTTTCTCATATTACGATATCGCTTAAAGAGGGGAGACTTAATAAATAATGGGAAACAAGATCAACCCTATAGCGCTTAGACTAGGAATCAATAAGGAATGGGATAGTGTTTGGTATGCAAAGGCTAGTTACCCAGCCATGATCTTATCTGACAAAAAGGTTCGAGACCTTATTAATAAAGATTTTAGTCGAGCAGGTATTGCTCGTGTTATTATTCGTCGAAAGACAGGTAATATCGAAGTGACGATTAAAGCCGCTCGACCAGGTATTATAATCGGAAAAGGTGGCGCTGAAGCTGAGCGACTTAAAAAAATATTAAAAAATGTTATTGGAAGTAATGATGTTCAACTGTTTGTTGTTGAAGAGAAACAAGTGGATATGAGCTCCCCAATACTTGCAGATGCTGTAGCACGTCAACTTGAGAAACGAATAGCTTTTCGTCGTGCGATGAAGCAAGTTGTTAATAGAGCTTTGAAAGCTGGCGCACAGGGCATCAAAGTGATGTGTGCTGGTCGTCTTGGTGGTGCTGAAATCGCACGTACTGAATGGTATCGTGAGGGTAAAGTTCCTCTTCATACAATCAGAGCCGATATTGATTATGCTTTTACTGAAGCCAATACAATTTATGGCAAGATCGGTGTAAAGGTTTGGATTTATAAAGGTGATATTCTTCCTCAAAAAAATCGTAAGGAGGAAGCTGCCTAAAATGTTACAGCCAAAGAAACAAAAATACCGCAAGGCTCATCGTGGTCGTAGAAAAGGTATCGCGAATAAAGGAGCTACGATCGAATTTGGTACCTATGGATTACAAGTTCTTGAGAATGACTGGATTACTGCCAGACAAATTGAAGCGGCTCGTATTGCTATGACTCGTTATATCAAAAGAGGTGGTCAAGTTTGGATTCGTGTATTCCCAGATAAACCGTTTACCAAAATTCCTGCAGAAACACGTATGGGAAAAGGTAAAGGATCTCCAGAGTATTTTGTGGCCGTTGTAAAAAGAGGCAAGATTCTTTTCGAAATTTCTGATGTTACTGAAGAAGTTGCAAAAGAAGCAATGCGACTAGCTAGTCATAAATTACCTGTTATGACCAAGTTTGTCACCAAATTGGAGTTAGAATTATGAAAATATCTGAAATGCTTAAATTAAACAAAGATGAAATTAATGGATTAATTCTTGAAAAGCAAAAAGATCTTGTGACCATGAAGTTTCAGCTAGTGGCAAGTCAACTAAAAGACGTAAAAGCGATTGGTAAGACTAAGAAAGATGTTGCTAGATTGTTAACTGCATTAAAGTCAAAAGGTTAAAGGTGGATCATGGAACGAAATCATAGAAAAACGAGAACCGGTGTTGTTGTCAGTGATAAGATGGATAAAACAATTGTTGTAAAGATGGAAAAGCGTACTCGCCATCCTAAATACCACAAAATTATTATTCGTGCGGTTAAAGTTAAGGCGCATGATGAAAAGAATGAGTGTAAATTGGGTGACTTAGTGTCACTGATGGAAACACGTCCTTTAAGTAAAGATAAACGATGGCGTGTTGTAAATGTTTTAGAAAGGACCATTAACAGTGATACAGACGGAGAGTAGATTAAATGTAGCTGATAACTCTGGCGCTAAAGAAATATTATGCATCAGAGTATTAGGTGGAACCCGACGACGTTATGCGCATGTTGGTGATATTATTGTTGCAACCGTTAAGAGTGCTACTCCCAATAGTACTGTAAAAAAAGCAGAAGTTGTTAAAGCGGTAGTTGTTCGAACTCGAGCAAAGATTAAACGTAAAGACGGAACTATTGTTCGGTTTGATGACAATGCCGCCGTCATAATCAATGATGCAAGATTGCCGCGTGGAACGCGAATATTTGGCCCTATTGCTAGAGAACTTCGTGATCGAGACTATCAAAAGATCATATCTTTAGCGCCAGAAGTCGTTTAGGTAGGAGTTATATTATGAATAAATTTAAAAAAAATGATGAAGTGAAAGTTATAACTGGTAAAGATAAAGGAAAAACTTCGAAAGTTGTTCAAGTTATACCGGAGATGCATCAAATTAAAGTTGAGAAGATCAATATCGTAAAACGTCATACTAAACCGAGTCAAACAAGTGCTGGAGGTATTCTTGAAATAGAAAAACCTATTGATTGGTCCAATGCCATGTTGATTTGTAAGTATTGTAAAAAACCGGTAAGAGTTTCTTATGTAGATATCGACGGCCATAAAGTTCGAAAGTGTAAATCTTGTGCCGAAATTATTGATAAAAAGTAATGACTAAAGGAGATCGTATTGTGTCATCGAATAAGCCAGTTGATTTAAAAGAAAAGTATATTAAGACGGTAATCCCCGAACTTCAGGCTAAATTTAAATATGCCAATGCTAATGAAGTGCCAAAAATTACCAAGATCGTAGTTAATCGTGGTTTAGGGGAAGCTGTCGCAAACCCCAAAGCTGTCCAGATTACCGTCGATGAGTTTAGGGCGATATTTGGTCAAGCACCTGTGGTTACTAAATCTAAAAAAGCGATTGCAGCCTTTAAACTACGTGAAGATTTACCTATTGGATGTATGTTGACTCTACGGGGTCAACGTATGTATAAATTCATGAATAAGTTGTTCTGTCTTGTTCTTCCTAAGATCCGTGACTTTCGAGGTCTTCCTAATAAAGCGTTTGATGGACAAGCGAATTATACTTTAGGCCTAAAGGAACAGTTGATATTTCCTGAAATCAATTTTGATAAGGTTGACAAGATTCGTGGATTTAACATAACATTTGTTACCACTGCAAAAACGGTCGATGAGGCAAGAGAGTTGCTTAAACTTCTTGGTTTACCGTTCCGTAGAAATTAATTCGACAAGGAGATTTAATTAATGGCTCGTCTTGCAAGTATAATTAAGAATGATAATAAGAAAAATAGTCCCATACAACATCGTAACCGATGTAGTATATGTGGTCGGCCAAGAGCCACGATCAGACGTTTTGGTATTTGTCGAATTTGTTTTCGAAATATGGCTTTGTCTGGTAAGTTGCCTGGTGTTACTAAGTCTAGTTGGTAGATAAAGGAGAATAGGGATGAGCGTTTCTGATCCGATAGCTGATATGATTTGTGTGATAAAGAATGGTTGGCGTGCTAAAAAAGATGCTGTCTTATTTCCTTATTCAAGAATTAAAGAGTCTATTATTAAAATATTAGTAGCAGAAGGTTTTGTTCAAAGGGTTGAAGTTATTCAAACGGGCATTAAGAAAACATTAAAAGTGACTTTGAAATATACGGAACACGGAGTTTCCGTTATTACTGATATGATCAGAGAGAGCACCCCCGGACGGCGTTTATATAGCGCTAAGTCAGATATTTCAAAAGTTAAAAATGGTTATGGTATTTCAATTCTCTCTACAAACAAAGGCGTTCTTACGGGTAAGCAAGCTCGTATCAATAAAGTCGGTGGAGAAACGCTTTGTACTCTTTGGTAGTGGAGAATAAATTATGTCAAAAATAGGAAATAAGCCCATCGTTATCGATAAATCTGTCAATGTTGACATCCAAGGATCCCATATTTCGGTTAAAGGGCCCAAGGGTGAATTAAATTTATCGCTTGTGTCTGATAAAATTGTTGTCGAGAAACAGGACAATATCATCGCTGTTAAACGTTTAAATGAGGATAAGCAAGCTAAAGCTATGCATGGTTTGTATAATTCGCTTATCACTAATATGATCAAGGGTGTTGTTACTGGTTACCAAGTTCCGTTAACCCTTATCGGTGTTGGTTATCGAGTTGCCAAAAAAGGTAACGGACTTTCTTTTACTTTAGGATATTCACATCCTGTCGAAGTTGCCGAGACCTCAGGCATTTCTTTCACCGTTGAAGGGGATACCAAGTTAGTTGTTCATGGCATCGATAAACAACTTGTTGGTCAAGTCGCTGCCAATATCCGAAAATTAAGACCACCCGAACCTTACAAAGGTAAAGGTGTTCGTTATGCTACTGAAAATGTTCGTCGTAAAGCCGGTAAGGCTGGAAAGAAATAAGGAGATAAAGACATGGCAAGAAAAGTCATCATTGGTTCATCTGATCGTCCGAGACTTGTTGTTAGTCGGAGTCTAAATAATATATTCGCCCAAATCATTGACGATTCTTCCGGTACAACGCTTATCGGTTTATCTAGCACATCTCTTAAAAAAGGAAGAGCGAATGTGAGTGTTTCTGCTTTATTGGGTGAAACTATCGCCGATCTTGCAGTTAAAAAAGGGATAAAAAAAGTGGTATTTGATCGAGGAGATCATATCTATCACGGTCGTATTAAAGCTGTCGCTGAAGGTGCACGAAAAAAAGGATTAGAATTCTAGAGGAGTTAAAATGAAAGAAGTCGCCAGAGTACCGTCCGAGTTTATTGAAAAAATTGTTCAGATCCGAAGAGTTACAAAAGTTGTTAAAGGTGGCAAACGTATGTCATTTAGAGCAACGATCGTAATTGGTGATGGTGTCGGGCGAGTCGGTGTCGGCGTTGCAAAAGCTGCTGAAGTTCCAAGTGCCATTAAAAAAGCGATCCATCAAGCAAAGAAAAGTCTAATTTACGTTAATCTTGTCAACGGGACTATTCCCCATGAAGTATTTGGTAAATTAGGTGCTAGTCGAGTTTTTTTAAAGCCAGCTCCAAAAGGAACCGGCGTAATTGCTGGTGGGGTAATCCGTCTTGTTCTCGAACTGGCGGGAGTTCATAATATTGTTACAAAGTCATTAGGTGCTTCTTCCGTAATCAATAATGCATTTGCTGCGTTAGATGGGTTGAGTAATCTTAGAAAACTTGAAGATGTTGCAGCTGAACGCGGCGTTGATCTTAACGTCCGCTTCGCAAGCTAAAGGAGTTATTCATGTCTATTCTTTCTAATTTAAAACCATTTGAAGGCAGCACAAAAAAAGCTAAACGTATCGGGCGTGGCGAAAGTTCTGGTCTAGGAAAAACGTCTGGAAAAGGAACCAAAGGACAGAACTCACGAACAAGTGGTGGGGTGCGTCCTGGATTTGAAGGTGGTCAAACTCCTTTATATCGACGTTTACCTAAATTACGAGGCTTCACCGCGTTAACCGAGAAAGACTATGAAGTTGTTGGTATTGGAACGATTAACAAATTAAAGCTTGATGTTGTTGATATTGAAGCCCTTAAATCTCTTCGAATTATTAAGAAAGACACAAAGAAATTTAAAGTGCTTGCTACCGGTGTATTAGATCGTAAAGTTTTTATCAATGCAAACTACTTTTCAGAAAAGGCAATTGAATTAATTGAAAAAGCGGATGGTAAAGCCGTGGTTGTTAATGGCTAATCCCGTCTCCGGTATTTTTGGTATTCAAGACCTTCAAAAGAAGCTAGGTTTTACACTAATTATTATTATTATTTTTAGACTTGGTATTCATATTCCGATTTCAGGTCTCGATATGAATCAACTCAATCGTTTATTTGGTGCTGGTGGCATAATGGGGTTTATTGACCTATTTTCCGGAGGAGCTTTAAAGCGATTCTCGGTTTTTGCTTTAGGAATTATTCCTTATATCAATGCATCCATTATTATGCAGCTTCTAACGTTTCTCTACCCAAAAATGAAGGAAATGCAGCAAGAAGAAGGTGAGTCAGGCCGTAAACAGATGCAGCAATACACCCGTTATCTTACTTTGGCGATCGCTGTTGTACAAAGTGTTGGGATTACTATTGGTCTTCGAAGTGTTTTATTACCTGGAACGAATTTCTTTGCTTTTATGTTTTTCTCAGTCATCGCTTTAACGGCTGGGACAACTTTTGTTATGTGGTTAGGTGAGTTAATTTCAGAACGTGGTATCGGCAATGGGGCTAGTATAATTATTTTTGTTGGTATTATTGGAGCAATGCCGTCCTATATAGCTAATACCGTAACATTAATTCGTGGGGGTATCCCTCTATGGAATGTTGGAATCTTGGTTTTGGTTCTATTTATCGTCATCGTAGGAATTGTTATTATTCAAGAAGCACAACGAAATATTCCGGTTCAGTACGCAAAGCGAGTGGTTGGGCGCAAACTTTATGGGGGGCAGAGCACCTATTTACCAATGCGGATCAATCAAGGCGGCGTAATCCCGATTATTTTTGCTTCATCTGTTCTTTCTGTGCCGATCATGATCGCTGGAGCTATGCCCGCTCTCCAATTGTTCTCAAAATATATAACCTATGGTTCTGCTTTTTATAATATTTCTTTTGCCTTGCTTATATTTTTCTTTACATTTTTCTACACAGCCATTACATTCAATCCTCAAGAGCTTGCCGATAATATTAAAAAATATGGCGGCTTTATATTAGGGGTTCGACCTGGTAAACCTACTGCTGATTATTTAGATAGTGTTATTTCACGCTTAACGTTTGTTGGGGCTACTTTTCTGGCTCTTATTTCCATTGTGCCGATGTTGGCGGCAGGAATAACGCATGTCACTAGTTTTGTTGGATTAGGTGGAACGGCCATGCTTATTATGGTTGGGGTTGCAAACGATATCATTCGACAAATCGAAACCATTCTTATTTCAAATAAGTATGAGAAATTAGTGAGGTAAAAAAGCATGAAGCGAAAAGTGTTATTACTCGGTGCCCCAGGTTCTGGAAAAGGAACGCAAGCAAAGTATTTATCGTCTGAGTTTGGTTATGAGCATATTTCAATGGGCGATTTATTGCGTGGTGAGGTTGAACAAAAAACATCTTTAGGTCTTGAAGCAAAATCTTATATGGATCAAGGAGCGCTTGTTCCGGATGATGTTGTTAACAATATGGTTGTTAATAAGCTTTCTAGTCTTTCTGATTCTTCCTATTTACTTGACGGTTTTCCTCGAACCATTCCCCAGGCCGTTTTTATTGCTGAACATGGTGTTCAATTCGATAAAGTGATTTATTTTAGCATTGCCCTTGAGACGGTTCTTGATAGAATGGCAGGAAGGCTAACCTGCAAGGCATGTGGCGCTAGTTTTCATGCCAAGTACAATCAGCCTAAACAGGAGATGACCTGCGACCTTTGTGGGGCAAAATTGATCATCCGAGAAGATGATAAACCTGAAACAGTTAAACGTCGGTTCGAAACCTATTTATCAAGCACTCAACCATTGCTTGATTTCTATAAAAGCCAGAATCTTGTCGCTGAAATTGATGCAGAACAGCCCATAGAATCAATTCAGTCTCAAGTAAAAGCTCAACTAGAGTAAAAATAGTATTTGTCAGTATCAGAGGCATCTGTTAGAATGATGCCCGCTTTGTAAGGAAAAACTATGTCTAAAGATGTAATAGAAGTTGAGGGTGAAATTCTAGAAGCTTTACCAAACGCAATGTTTAGAGTAAGGCTTGATATGGGGCAAGAAATACTTGCACATGTTTCAGGAAAAATCCGAAAACATTTTATACGAATTTTGTTAGGAGATCGCGTTAAGGTTGAGTTATCACCTTACGATTTAACACGGGGCCGGATCACGTATCGGGCCAAATAAAACAGGGAGAGTAAGTGTGTTATGAAAGTCAGAGCATCAGTAAAACAGATCTGTCCTAAGTGTAAGGTAATTAAACGTTTTGGCCGTGTAATGATAATATGCGAAAATCCAAAGCATAAACAACGTCAAGGATAAAGGAAGGGAAATATGCCACGTATCGCCGGTGTTGATGTTCCACAGAACAAAAGAATTGAGATCGCTCTTACCTATATTTATGGTATTGGGTTAAAGACAAGTCAAAAAATACTTGAAACCGTTAATGTTGATCCTAATCTGCGTGCAAAGGATTTGGCTGAATCTGAAGTTGTAAGACTTCGTGATGAGATCAAAAACTACACAGTCGAAGGAGATCTTCGTCGTGATATTTCATTAAATATTAAGCGACTTATGGAAATTGGTTGTTTCAGAGGGATTAGGCATAAACGTAATCTTCCCGTTCGAGGTCAGCGTACACGAACCAATGCACGAACACGTCGTGGCGTACGTCGTACCGTCGCGAATAAGAAGAAATAATTTAAAGTAGGAGCATCAAGAAATGGCTCAGAAAAAGACTGTTGTTAAAAAGAAAAAAGTTAAGAAAAATGTGCCGCTTGCTGTCGCACATATCAGTTCTAACTTTAATAATACAAACATTACAATTACTGACTTAGAAGGTAATGTTCTAAGTTGGTCAACTGCTGGGAATGTTGGATTTAAAGGGTCCAAAAAAGGGACACCGTTCGCCGCACAATCAGCTGCTGAGAAAGCTGCACTCGCTGCGAAAGATTGCGGCGTGCTTCAAGTTGACGTCTTGGTTAAAGGTCCTGGGCCTGGTCGCGAAACCGCGATTCGTGCCATTCAGGCTGCAGGTATTGATGTAGTTTCAATTAAGGATGTGACGTCAATTCCTCATAATGGTTGCCGTCCTCCTAAACGTCGTCGCGTTTAGTTTCACGAAAGGAGTTCGATCGCATGGGTTTGTCTAATAGGCCGGTTTGTAAAATGTGTCGTCGGGAAGGAACAAAGCTCTATTTAAAGAGTGATCGTTGTGATACCCCAAAATGTGCATTAGAAAGACGAAAGTATATACCTGGCCAACATGGTCCTGTTTCACGTATAAAACTTTCTGAGTATGGTATTCGTTTACGTGAAAAACAAAAAATGAAACGTTTTTTTAATATTAGTGAAGCTCAATCTCGTCGTTATTACGATATGGCGAGTAATATGCATGGTGATACAGGTGAAGAGATGCTTCAATTAATGGAACGTCGACTTGATAATGTTGTCTTTCGTTGTGGTCTTTCTGATACACGAAGACAATCTCGTCTCCTTGTTAATCACGGTCATTTTCTCGTGAATGGTAAAAAGGTAGATATACCCGCTTATCTTGTTAAGGTTAATGATGTTGTGTCTATCCGTGAACGTTCAGGTAAATCATTCGAGAGTTTGATTTTAAAAAACGAAAAGAAACAAAGTGTAACGTGGATCGAATCTGACTCAAAAGCCAATAAGTATAAGCTTGTAAGAGTGCCCACCCGTGAAGAAATGGATGTTCCTGTAAATGTCCAATTCATTGTTGAGTATTATTCAAGATAACCGATTGTAAGGAGGACCCTGACCGTGAGATTGAATACAAAAGTAGATGTGTCCAAAAGCCAAGATGCGAATTATGCCAAGATCGTTATGGATCCGCTTGATAAGGGCTATGGTGTTACGTTAGGTAATGCTATGCGTCGTGTGTTATTATCTTCGTTAGAAGGTTCCGCTGTTACAGCCATTCGTATTGATGGTGTTCTTCACGAATTTGGAACCATAACAGGGATTAAAGAAGATATTCTAAATATC
Organism: uncultured Candidatus Marinamargulisbacteria bacterium; assembly: GCA_903910705.1. Classification (GTDB taxonomy): domain Bacteria; phylum Margulisbacteria; class Riflemargulisbacteria; order GWF2-35-9; family GWF2-35-9; genus CAIWAN01. The sequence continues at coordinate 14,106 of CAIWAN010000031.1, read as the reverse complement.
ATTCTTAATGTAAAGCAGATCGTTCTTAAGTCTCACTCTGAAACACCGAAAAATGTAAAGATCATCGTCAAGAAAAAAGGTGATGTCTTAGCTTCTGATATCCAACATGATGATGAAATTGAGATTATTAATCCTGAACTTAAGATCTGTACTATAACAGCTGCCAATACCTCGTTTATTATGGACTTGCGTATTGAACGTGGAATCGGATATCGTGTTGCTGACAATAATCATTTTGAAGGAATGCCTGTAGGTACGATTCCTGTTGATTCAAGCTTCTCGCCTATTTTGAAAGTTAATCATACGGTTACCAATACTCGTGTTGGGAATAGAACGGATCTCGATAAGCTTACGGTAGAGCTATGGACTAATGGCAGCGTAAAAGCTGAAGATGCCGTTGATAAATCATCAAGGATTCTTATCGATAGCTTTAGTCTTTTTACGGATTATAAACATATTATACCTGCCGCTATTTCAGCTGAAAAACCTAAGTTAGGATCTGGAAGTACAGCTGATCCCGATCTCACGATTGAAGATTTAGAGCTATCCGCAAGATCCTCAAATTGTTTGCGAAAAGCTGGCATAACTAAAGTTGCTGAACTAGTTGAGAAACCAATGAAAGAACTTATGAAGATTAAGAACTTTGGTAAAAAATCAGCAGATGAAATCAATGAAAAATTAGCTCAATATACATTGAAGCTTAAAGAAGATTAGTCGGGAGAATGAAATGAGACATCGCAAAGGAAACGATAAAATTGGATTGCCAACGGATCAACGACTGGCATTAATTAAGAATGGCGCTAGAGCCTTGATTCTTGAAAAACAGATCAAAACAACAGATGCTCGAGCCAAGCAAATTAGTAAGTATGTTGAACGCATTATTACAAAGGCAAAGAAGAATGATGTTACGGCGCATCGTGAAGTATTTAAGATGATTGCTGATAAAATTGTCCTTACTGAATTGTTTAGTAAAGAGATGTTAGATAAGTATGCTGAAATGAAGGGTGGATACACCCGCATTATTAAATTTGGGATACGTCGTGGCGATGCTGCGAGCTTATCGGTACTTGAATTAGTTTAACTATCAGTTGACCATGAGAACGATCCTTCTAACCATCGAATATGATGGGGATCAGTTTTTCGGCTTTCAACGACAAACAAATAAACATACTGTTCAGTCAGAAATAGAGTCTGTCTTCTCAGATATTTATAAGACTAAAACAACACTTCGATATGCGGGCAGAACCGATCGAGGTGTTCATGCAAAACAACAAATTATCGCTTGTCATGATTCAGGGGATATTCCTCTGACAAAACTTCATCAGATGTTAAACAAAGCTCTGAAGGGTGTTTATGTTCTTTCTGTTGAAGAAGTCGAAATGGGTTTTGATCCTCGACGACAAGCAATAAAGCGACAGTATGAGTACTGGTGTTATTTTGGACAAAAGCATGTGTTTCTTGATCGTTTTATGTGGCATCGAAAAGAAGTTCCCATTGAACAGATCAGACAACATATGCAATCCATTTTAGGTGTCCATGATTTTAGTTATTTATCTAAATATAATCCACAGGTTATTTCAACAAAAAGAGATATTGTGAACGTTGATGTGAAGGTGAGTAAATATAATATCCTGGATTTCAAGGGTGAATCAGTCGTTTTATCTTTTGAGTCCAATAGTTTTTTGCATCATATGGTTAGAAAAATGGTTGGGTTAGTTTGGAGTGTTGCAGAAGGACAGTTATCAAAAGACGAATTTGAGGATATAATCAACGTTCGGAAGCGTCATCATTTTCAAATGGCACCTCCGCAAGGTTTGTATCTAAATAGAATCTGGTATGATGAAGGAGCGAGGGAGTTTAATAATGAGAAATAAATATGATACGACGTATACACGACCTGAAGATGTAAAACATGAGTGGCTTTTAGTTGATGCTGCTGATCAATATTTGGGGCGAATGGCCTCGCAGATTGCTGCACTCCTTAGAGGTAAACATAAGACAACGTTTCAACCGAGCGTTGATACGGGAGATAATGTTGTTGTTTTAAATACCTCTAAAATTAAAGTCAGTGGTCGAAAGACTACAGATAAACTTTATTTTTGGCATACAGGTTTCCCTGGTGGAATTAAGAGTCGCAACTTTGCAACCATGCAAAAAGAAAATGCGAATAAAGTATTAACGCTTGCTGTCAAAAGAATGTTACCATCGGGACCTTTGGGTCGAGCGATGTTAAAGAAGTTGTTCCTTTATGAAGGGGCTACTCACAATCAAATAGCGCAGCAACCAAAGCCAATAGAGCTTCAGAAATAAGGAGAAATAAATGGAAAAAGCGCGCTATTATGCAACAGGTAAAAGAAAAACAGCGATTGCACGAGTCTGGCTTGTATCAGGGACTGGTGCTGTATCCATAAATAATGAAGTCATTGATAGTGTAAATCGTCCTCAGACACTTAAAATGAATATGATAAAACCTCTCATACTCACGAATACTCAAAGTCGTTATGATGTTTTGGCTCATGTTAAAGGTGGCGGCCAAGCGGGTCAAATGGAAGCCATTATGTATGGCATTGCTAAAGCATTAAACACGGTTTCTGAAGAATATCGTAAAATACTAAAAGCAGAAGGTCTACTAAGTCGCGATGCACGAATTGTCGAGCGCAAGAAATATAATCTTAAGAAGGCTCGTAAAGCAACTCAATATCGTAAGCGTTAAAGAAATGGCCGATACAACAAAGTTTAAGGTTCTTGTTTCTGACAAACTTTCGAATAAAGGACTTGATGTTCTAAAGGATTTTCACGTTGATGTGAAGACAGGGCTTTCAGAGGACGAACTTGTTTCAATAATAGGGCAATACGACGCCTTGCTGGTTCGTAGTGAAACCAAAGTGACCGCTAAAATTCTTCAAGTTGCTGATAAGTTAAAGATAATCGGACGCGCTGGGGTAGGCGTAGATAACATCGATGTTATCGCGGCTACCAAAAAAGGGGTTATTGTCTGTAACAGCCCTGAAGGCAATACTATCGCTGCTGCCGAGCAAACCTTTGCCCTCTTGATGTCTATGGCTCGAAATATACCCCAAGCGCACGCTAGTCTTCAAAAAGGCGAATGGAAACGAAGCCAGTTTACTGGTGTTGAATTAGCGGGGAAGACTTTAGGTGTCGTTGGGTTAGGTAAAATTGGTAAAAGAGTCGTTCGATATGCCCAAGGTGTCGGCATGGAGATTCTTGGATTTGACCCCTATGTCAGTGACGAACAGGCAAGACAGTTGGGTATCAAATTAATGACCCTTGATGATGTACTTCAAACGGCAGATTTCTTAACCTTTCATATTCCCAAAACCAAAGAGACCCAAAATTTGATCGATAAAAAAAAGATTAACTCCATGAAAGATGGGGTCTATATCGTCAATTGCGCACGAGGTGGGATTATTGTTGAAGCGGATCTTCGCGATGCTTTAGAGTCTGGCAAAGTTAAAGCTGCGGCTGTTGATGTGTTCGAGGTAGAGCCAATTCTTGATGGAAACCCCCTTATCGGTGCAAAAAACATTATTACAACACCACACTTAGGTGCGTCGACGGCTGAAGCTCAAGAAAATGTAGCCATTGATGTTGCGCAGCAAGTCTGTTCCGTTCTTAATGGTGGTGAGGCTAGTGCGGCGGTTAATATCCCGTCTCTTCGTCGAGATCTTCTTGATCCGGTTAAAGGATTTATGGGGTTGGCTGAAAAACTAGGCCTTTTTATGAGTCAACTGATTAAAGATGAATCTATTTCTGATGTTGAGATCAGCTATATTGGGGAAGTCGCGGACAAAGAAGTGGCTCCGCTTAATCTAGCGATCCTCAAGGGGCTTCTTAATTACTTAGAAAAGGGGCTTGTTAACTTCGTTAATGCAGAAACGGTTGCACGTGAACGAGGGATAAAAGTTAAAGAAACCAAATCGACCAATGGTGAGGATTATCGCAATCTGATCCACTTGAAGGTCAAAACATCGAAGGCTTCCTATGATATCGGGGGAACCGTGTTTGAGGATATGGGGGATGTGTTTGTTTTGATCAACGGTTTACCGGTTAATCTGAAGCCAATCGGCTTAATCTTAGTGGTGCCGAACGAAGATAAGCCTGGTATCGTCGGAAAGATTGGAACCATCTTGGGGGGAAGCGGTGTCAATATCGCCAGTATGCAAGTGGGGCGTGTCAAGAAAGCAGGAAGCTCCATTATGCTTCTAAATATAGATCAATCCATCAGTGAAGACGTCATTACTACCATTGAGGGCCTTTCTGAAATTAACGGGAACGTGCGTCTCGTACAACTTTAACGTTTTTCTTTGCGTTGCCTTTTCGGCTTTTCTCCTTATAATGGGATAATGTATGCTTAAACGATTTAACTCTCTCCAAGTCAAACTTACCGTTATGCTTGTTGCCATTTTCCTCGTTATTCTAGGGACCGCTATATTTTTATTCATCAATATTCAAAAGGACCACGAGATCGATCATAAAATTGAGTTTCATGTGGCAAACTCTAAAAATGTACTTAATTATAAAGATGTTTTGACTCAGACATTCGCTTTACTATCCGATTTTGGGTCTACTCGTGATCCCAAGGCTGCCGAAAAATACATTCGATTAAGTCATATTCTTGCAAATCAATATGAAACCTTGAATAAACAGACCAATCCTGGGCATAGTATTCGACAATCACTTGATCTTCAGTATCGATACTATAATCGGATGAAGGATCTTGCCGATCAATTGTTCGCCACTCCTATTGATGCTGAACGCGAAAAAATTATGCTAGATATTCGTGCTTTAGAGATCCAAATGGTTACGGCTGTCGATGAAATGTCCGACCGTGTTTATGGCGATGCGGATATGATGTTTAACGAACGGACTCGAAGTTACGAGCATCTGTTGTTTGTCTATATCGGTGTCATCGTCCTCTATATTGTATTGGGGTTCTGGGGGACGTTATGGGTGTTCTTTCGGAATGTTAGTCGACCTTTATCTCAATTCGAAAGAGCGATACGTAAGATGGAAGAAGGTGACTTCTCGAATCAAGTTCAAACAACGGCTAATACAGAATTTATTCGCTTAGCCGAAGTTTTTAATCATATGATGGCGCAAATCGACGTTTTAACTCAATCGCTTAAAGATAAAATTGAGAATATTGAAGAGATCGTTGCCGAGAAGACCTCTAAATTGAATGAGGCCTACATTGCTTTAGAAAAAAAGAATAGTGAACTCGAAAAGCTTGATGAATTGAAAGATCAATTCCTTCAAAATATTTCTCATGAGTTAAGAACACCTCTCACCAGTATTATCGGATATCTGGATGTCGTTCTGACGTATCAAAATATGCCTTTAACGCAGAAGAACTTCCTCCAGATTGCTTTACAGAATAGCCTCTCCCTCCATAAGATCATCAATGACCTTCTTAATATCACCGAGATTGAGTCGGGACAAATGAAGCTTCATTTGCAGCCGGTTGATCTTCGACAATTAATCGAGACGGTTGTTACGCAAATTCAAATTCAGGCCGACAATAAAATGCTCAAACTTGATCTGATGGTTGATCCCTCCGTCAAAGATGAATCGCTTTTTATTATGATGATTGATCCCGTTCGCATAGAAAGTGTTGTTTCCAATATCATTGGTAACGCGATTAAGTTTACCCCAAAGGGTGGGGTTAGTATTTTTGTTACAGCGGAGAAAGAATCTGTTATGTTCCAAGTTAAAGATACGGGGATCGGCATCAGCCCTGACGACCTCGCCATTATCTTTGATAAATTTCGTCAAGTTGATAATTCAATTTCAAAAGCTTATGACGGAGCGGGGTTAGGGTTGCCAATCGCCAAGCGAATTCTTGAACTTCATCAAAGTGAGATCACGGTTGAGAGTGTTGTTGGAAAAGGAGCTACTGTAACGGTCGTTCTTCGTAAAGTATTTGCTTAGTCCGCGCATTCTCGAATGATCCCCCTTTCAGACTATGATTTTGATCTTCCAAGGGATCGGATCGCCCAAAAGCCCGTAAATCCACGAGACCATTCGCGACTTCTTGTTCTTCATCGAAACGATCACTCACGTGAGGATAAACATTTTTTTGATTTACCCCAATTTTTGAAGGCGGGTGATCTGCTCGTGATGAATGATACTAAAGTCATTCCAGCTCGATTATATGCAACAAAAATGACGGGGGCCAAGATCGAGATCTTTCTGCTTGAGGAGATCGCTTCGAATCAATGGTCGGTCATGGTCCGTCCGGCAAAGCGCGTGAAGGTCGGTGACCGACTATTATTTCTCGCGGGCATTGAGGCAACCGTTTTGAGTCATCAAGGCGAGGGTTTTCGAACACTACGATTTATGGGTGAATCTTCTGTTCGGGCTACTCTGCTTGCAATAGGTCAAATGCCGTTGCCACCCTATATCTACTATGATGAGTCGTTAACCGCCTTCTATCGAGATCGATATCAGACGGTCTTTGCCAAGCAAGAAGGTGCGGTCGCTGCCCCAACTGCTGGTCTCCATTTTACGCCGGACTTGCTCGCGGTGTTGTCTGAAAAGGGCGTTCGGCATACGATGGTGACCCTCCATGTTGGGATCGGAACCTTTAAACCCGTTGAGACCGATGATCTGACGGCGCACCCGATCCATTCAGAGCGATATGGTTTGTCACAAGAAACGATCGATCTCATTAACGAAACCAAGCGTCAGGGTGGGCGAGTGATTGCGGTTGGTACGACGGTCGTTCGTTTATTGGAGGGTATTGTCGCGAGTCAGGGCCATTTAGTCGCTGGAGAAGGGGCCGTAAAGATCTTTATCTATCCGCCTTTTCCTTTTAAGGTGGTTGACGGGTTATTAACGAATTTTCATCTACCCAAAAGTACGTTGCTTGCCTTAGTTTCAGCCTTTTATGATCGCGAGTCGATTAGGGATGCCTATCAACATGCTATTTCAGAAGGGTATCGGTTTTTCAGCTTTGGTGACGCCATGTTAGTGGTATAATTTTATAATGATTTACATTCCCAAATTATGGACAACTTTAAAAACTTACAATAGACGACAGTTCTTCGCTGATGTGATGGCGGGTGTTGTTGTTGGTATAGTTGCGTTGCCGCTTGCCATTGCTTTTGCAATTGCTTCGGGCGTGACACCCGAAAAGGGGCTTTATACCGCGATTGTCGCGGGGTTCCTTGTCTCGCTTCTTGGCGGAAGTCGTGTTCAAATCGGCGGACCTACGGGCGCATTTGTCGTCATCGTGGTCGGTATTATTGGGAAATATGGGTATGATGGACTGGTTATTGCGACGATGATGGCAGGGTTTATTTTAATCTTTATGGGCTTAGCTAAAATTGGTGCGCTCATCAAGTTTATTCCTTATCCGGTGGTGACGGGTTTTACGAGTGGAATTGGATTGATTATCTTCTCTTCGCAAGTCAGTGATTTTTTTGGTCTAAATTTGAAGAACGTTCCCACTGATTTTGTTGATAAATGGGTTCTGTATTTTCGGGGACTACCGTCGATCCATGTCTCGTCCTTAATGATCGGGATGTTGACGCTTTTGACGATATTTTCCTGTACCCGTATCAGTCGACGGATTCCTGGTGCATTCGTTGCATTGGTGTTAACCACAGCAGTAGCCCATTTATTCGGACTTCCTGTCGAGACCATTCAAAGTCGCTTTGGAGACTTACCTTTATCTCTGCCGCATGCGTCACTGCCCTTTGCAGATTGGGCATTGATACGTGTACTGATCGGCCCAGCGATCACGATCGCCTTTCTCGCAGCGGTCGAGTCCCTTCTTTCTGCTGTTGTAGCGGACGGCATGATCGGCGGGCGTCATCGTTCGAATATGGAACTGATCGCTCAAGGTATAGCCAATATTTTCTCGGTCATTTTCTCGGGGATCCCCGCCACAGGCGCGATAGCACGAACCGCTACCAATATCCGAAATGGGGGCCGAACGCCGATCGCGGGGATTGTTCATGCGCTGGTATTGATTTTGATCATGTTGTTTTTCTGGAATTGGGTGGGGCTAATCCCCATGGCCTGTTTGGCAGGGATATTAATTTACGTTGCCTATACGATGTCAGAACATCGCGCCTTCATGTCTATATTGAGAGGCCCACGCATGGATGCCACCGTCCTTCTGATTACTTTTTCGTTAACCGTGCTTATTGATCTGACGGTTGCAATAGAGATTGGGATGATTCTCGCGGCGTTTATGTTTATGAAACAAATGGCCGAAGCCACGGATATCAAAATGATCAAAGATGAGATCAACGATACTGAAGAGGGCGTGGATATCCCTGAAACGGTGAACCTTCCCAGAGGCGTTCAGGTTTTTGAGATTAACGGACCTTTCTTCTTTGGCATGGTGGATAAATTTTATAATACAATCGACCTTGGCGCCAAGTCGGCCAAAGTGGTCGTCCTTCGAATGAGAAATGTCCCATATATGGATGCGGGTGGCCTTCATGCCCTAGACGTTGCCTTTAGTCGATGTCGCCGGAAAAAGATCGCCTTTCTCATCTCCGAAATTCAGCATCAACCCCTTGAGGCGCTGGTGCACTCAGACCTGTTTAGGAAAATCACACGTAGCCATATTCACTCCAGTTTTGAACATGCGTTGGCCGCAGCAAAGAAAGTGCTGGAAGGATAGAAACGCTCCTGATCCATGCAAGAGGCCAGAGATTTTCGCCACGTAGCGAAAATTGGCAAGGGGTATGGGGTAGTGATACTATTGATAACAGCAAATGGTAATTATCAAGTAACATGAAGGAGCCAGATAATGTTAGACCGTGAAGCCGCCTCGATGAGTAAGCCAAATCAAGTCTTACTCAAAACACTTGAGGAAAAACAAAGCAATCTATCGCCCCATTTCCCCCTTGCTAAGGAGATAAAAGAGGATTTTATTCATTGGGCAAAAGTGGAGCTAACCTATCACTCCAATACAATAGAGGGGAATACCTTAACGAAAGGTGAAACAGCGGAATTGTTAGACCGTGGATTAAACGCCGTGATCAATAAGCCCCTCAAGGATCAGATCGAAGCCTTGAATCACGAGAAAGCCATGACCTATACTCTTCATCTCTCAGATCAATATACGTCACATCAATATATTTCCGAGGATAACATAAAAGAGATTAATCGTTTGGTTCTTAACGATATGAGTGATTGGGCTGGAATTTATCGACGTACGATCGTTCACGTTGGAGGTTCAAACTATGAAAGGCCGCACTACGATCAGGTCCCCTCGCTTATGAGAGAGCTTGTAGACTATCTTAAATATAATCAAGACGGTCATCCGATTAAAATTGCAGCCGATGTCCACACAACACTGCTGGGTATTCATCCCTTCTTAGATGGAAATGGCCGAACGGCGAGGTTACTTATGAATTTGATTTTACTCATTCATAAATTTCCTGTTTCGATCATCAAAAGTGAAGATAGAATTCGCTATTTTGAATCGCTAGAGACGTCTTTTCTATCCAAAGACAGGGCTGACTTATATGATATTATTTTCAGTTCCGTGAATCGATCCTTAGATGAAATGACGAAGTATTTTGAATAATCATAAAGGAGGAAGACCTCACTCGACGTATTAAATAATAAACCAAAGGAGAAATAAATGACACAAGCACTCATATTTTTTTTGATCGTGATCGCAGCCGTTGTTTTTGTTCTAGGCATTCGTATCTTACGTCCAACGGAGCGAGGCCTTATTGAGTTTTTAGGCAAATATCGACGATTCGCGCAGCCTGGTTTTAATTGGATCATTCCACTTATTGAAAATCTATACCCCGTGAATATTACGGAAACGCTCGTCGAAGCCGAACCCCAAGAGATCATTACCAACGATAATTTAAATGCGATCGTTGATGCTCAGATCTATTATAAAGTCAAAGCCACCGAGGATGATGTCAAAAAAGCGATCTATAACGCGAACAACTACGCCTCCCAGATCGTCAATTTGACCCGAACAACCTTGCGAAACATCATTGGCACTATGACGCTTAAAGCCGCTAATAGTGAACGCAATACGATCAATGCTGAGCTGCTCCGCACGCTTTTAGTCGAAACCAATAACTGGGGCTTAGATATCGTCAGGGCCGAACTTAAGGAAATCAATCCGCCCAAGGATGTTCAGGAAACCATGAACAAGGTTGTCAAAGCCGAGAACGAAAAGATCGCGGCGATCGATTTTGCGACCGCAACCGAAACCGTGGCTGACGGTCAAAAACGAGCCGAGATCAAGAAAGCAGAAGGCATTAAACAGGCTCGTATTCTTGAAGCAGAAGGTGAAGCCCAAGCCATCAAGACGGTGAATGAGGCCGCCGAAAAATATTTTGTCGGCAATGCGCAAATTCTTAGAAAACTAGAAGCCGTTGAGCGATCCATGAAAGACAATGCGAAGATCGTCATCCCCAATAATCAGCAGCTTATAAATATTATCGGCGATATGGCGGGAATAACCCCTGTGAAAATAGGATAAGGGAGCCCTCACCCCACGTTTATGCTCGGCTGTTTCTGGGCATAAACATTTTGTGGGAAGAAAAATAATATCTTTAAGAGAGCCAACCTCGCAGTTGATTCGTGACATGCTGGCTTCTGAGCGCGCGTTGGTGGCAACATCATCGGTGGCTGCACTTAACCAAGCCGTCTATCAAGAATGCCAACGTGACAACACGCCCTTTTTGCAAGTGACGTTACGCAACCGCCGCGACGTGAATGCCTTAATGACTGCCACGAAGCTGGTGAACGGAAAGATCGTGGCAACCGAAAGCCTGTTCATGAACATTATCCGTGATGGCGGCGTTTTGCTCATTGATTATGAGGGGACGGATTCAAAGTTTAAGATTGAATTGCATGAACTTTTTGATAAGCCTCCCAAGTTTAAAGGGGTTCTGCTTCATAAAAATGTCAAGATTATCGGAGCGATAAAAAGTTTCGAGGATGCGGATAATGCGGTTCTTTCACGGTCTAATGCTGATTTTGAGTTTAAGGGGCCGGACGTCACCCTTCATCACAGTATCAGCGAAGAAAAGAAGTTGCACAATCAGAAAACCGCCCATATTGACTTGTTGGGTAGCCCCGATTGGAAAGATATCCTCTTGGGGCAATACCGTTTTGAAAAAAAGCACATTACGTTTGCTGAAGGCCCTCTTCTTCAAGCTTCGCGAAATACGCAGTCGCTCAGTATCAGTGGACTCGATTGGAATGACCCGTTTGTCCAGCGATTCTTTACGGATATTACCCGTCACGGGGGCATCACCTATAACGGCGAATTTTTTAAACTTGATTTTGCTCGCCAAATAGTTGAGACGCCCGAACCCGAATATGCGGAGCTTTGGAAGGGGCACACGGTGTCGTTGCCAAGCGAGGAAACGGCAAATCGTTGGTTGATACATAACAACAATACCCACCTGCTTTCGAGACGAAACAAGATAGAGAATAATGAAAATACGTCCCTACAGGGCCTCTTGTCTGAGAAAGATGCTATTCTCTATATTGCCGACGATTTACCCCCTCATGTTTGGAAAGAAATCGCTTGTTCGCCTATCAAACATCGCCTCGAGATCGCCCCAAATGTTAAAAAACCTGATTTTCTTACGGAGGATGATTGGAAGGCTGTTACGCACTCGATAATCCCCAGTGAATCTAAGCCAATGCCCGAAACGCTTCAAGCGGGGAGTGTGTTGGTTTTTCGGGGGCAAGATGAAAATATGCTCCTTGACTATGTCTCCGACCGATTTGGAAAAGAAAATGTCGAAATGGCGAGCCTTTCGTCCTTTGTGTCGTATAATCAACAGTGGGAGCAAATCAATAGTGTTCAAGATGACGACGGGTACACCTCTACTCAACAAGAGAACCATCTCCTTCAAGCCTTAAGAGAGGGGAAAACCGTTGTCTTTTCCCATCTTCATCAAAACGATGAACTGCTCAGCGACCTCGGCTCACTGCTCTTACCCGACCCTTACTTGCTCGTAAACGGAGAGCGGATTTTTCTGCGTTCACTGAAGGGGAGTTTGGTTCTTATCGATAAGCGAAATAAACTCCATCCCAAAACCGCATACGAACCCCATGAGTCCGAAGGGGCGATACAAAAGACGCTCCTATTAAAGCAATTTACGGGGCTGACAGATGAAAACTATGACACGTTGACGACAATCATCGAGCGGCTGAGCACCACACCCAAGCCAGCGGACAAAGAATTCCCCGCTGAGATTGGTCAGACGTATGAACGCTATGTTCAAGTATTAAAGCAACTAAATTTCACAAACTCTAAAATATCACCCAAAGCTTGGTATCGCGCCATCATGAATGTATTCGGGGAAGCCTATACCGAGGCCCCTGAAATCCAAGCGTTCTTGTCGGTTCAATGCAAGATGCTTTTGGGCTACAACCCACAAAAAGCGAATTCAGTTCACCAAGCCAACCTCGATGAGGTGCTTGGCCAATTGAATCCTCGAGATACCTTGGACGATGTGTATTGGCAGCTTATGGACACGGTCAGCACCGACCGGCTAAAGGCCCTGTCCCTTGAAACGACATTCAAAACAACGACACACAATGGGCTTGATTTAATCAAGCAGGCCCTCGGACACTTAACCCCCGACAAGGATTGGCAAGCGTTTTGGCAGGCAAAATACCCTCAAGCTGACCCCATCGAAACCGATGACAAACTAACTTGGCAAGCTCGCCCGAAAGCACCGCCGCTGTTTCGTTGGCAGATTCGCTTTAATCGGGGAGTAGAAATCTTAAGAAACTACAGTGCCCTCATGTTAAAAGGCCCCCCTGGTCGAGGCAAAACATTTCTATGCGATAAAATTGCCAAAGAATTGGGTTATAACGAACATGAAATGTTCGGACCGATTGGATTGGGGACGGATGCCACTTACAGCACCCTGCTTTCAGCCAAGGATGGGGCGCTTTCAAGATGGGCTGAATCAGGAAAAGGCGTCTTGTTTGTGGATGAAGCCAATTTGCCCAAAGAGGGCTTCTGGAACCTTTTCCGTGGGGTGTTTACCGACAAGCCGCATGTCATCCTAAACGGCCAACGTTTTGACCTCTCCGATAAGCATAAGATTATCTTTACCGGTAATCAAGACCGACTGCCCAATCGTACCCAGCATGAGTTCATCCGCGAGTTCTTTGTAACCCTCACCATGCCCGATTTTGAGAATGAGTTCCTCGACCAACTGATTCTGGATGAATATCTCGCGTCTTCCTCTCTTGAAGCGGAAACCAAAAAAGAACTTAGCGTTCTGGCTATTCAACTCTTTCGCCTTCTCGAGACCATGACGCAAAGCGAGAGCCTCTCTCTGCGTGATATTGAAGAAATGTTGGGGCGCTCCCTTCGGATTAACCGGTCCGACAACGCCAAAACCAATCTCCTGTATGCCTTCCAAGAGGTGACAACGCTGGGTTGTGATGAAGAAATGAAGGCTGCGATTAACGAGGTGCTGTCTATTAAATATCCGCATGATTATAAGCCCTTAAAAGAATCCTATTTAGCGTTAGAGGAAACATTCACAAAGATAGCAACCTATGGCGACAAGATATCGCTAAATGATCAAAGCCGAGCGATGATGGCTTCGACGCATCATTTTATACAGTCAGACAACAAAGGCAAGTCTTTGCTAATTTTTGAGGGTGAACCTGGTGTAGGCAAGGATGCAATAACTGCGGCGACCTTGCGTACAGCAGGTTATATCGACTACGCTACCTATCTTACTTTGAGTCCAGATGAGCAAGAAGACTACAACCAATCGAAGAAAGTGTTCTTTCACGAAAACGCCTCTACCGACTATGACCCCATCTTTGAGAAAATCGACATCGCCAGAAAAATGGGCTTTAAGTTTATCCTCAGCGAGCCCAACGTGCTGCCGTCAGGGATTCTGGAAGGCAAACTCAACGAAGCTCTGACAGATAAGCAGTCACAGAACGGGTTTGGGGTTATCATGACCATGTGATGAGCGACAATTAGAATTCCCACCTGACGACAATTAGAATTCCCCTTTTCTGAGGATGTTTGATAGTGTGGTTGAACGAGATCATTGGATCCGTAAAAGGAGCAATTAATGATCAAAAATCAACAAGTCAAAATAT
>CAIWAN010000030.1 GCA_903910705.1 uncultured Candidatus Marinamargulisbacteria bacterium | reverse complement strand
CGTGGCTATCGCGGATAAAGCGGGTAATATCAAAACGATCGCCACGCGTGTCTATGTCGACACGATTCCGCCGGTCGTCAATGGATCGCTGGTGCTCAGTGTCAACAATCTTGATAATGGCAATGATGGGATCTATCCCGATAATGATTGGTTTGACACCGCTAATATCAATGTTTCCTTTAATGGAACCATTGTCGAGCATAATTTAATGAGCCCCAATCCTTATGAGTGGATGAATTCACGAAGTGGATATAATATCAGTCGATTAGGCTCAAATATCCCAAGCGTCAATGGGGTCGTCGCCTTTGAGAATTCGGGGTCTAACTATATCGGAGATCAACAATATTATCGGTTGTATGTGGTCGACAAAGCCGGCAACTTTGCCTATGTCGATTCGCCACTTTTTAATGTGGATACGACAAAGATCATTACGCAGGGCATCAATATATCGATCGTTCAAGATACCGATTCCCACGGGGATGACATTGATCCCTTGCCCGGTTGGAATGATGATGGGTTGGTTAACTTTAGTTGGACAGGATTCATAGATCAGGGCGGCGGGCTAAAAGATTATCCCTTCCATGTTGCCGCTCAATATCCATCGATCGACATGAGCGTTCCTGTTACATGGAGCCCCGCCATCTTTGCCTATGATCGAACGGTTAGCCATTTATTTGTAGCTCCCCTCAACAACACCAGCAACGCGATATTGATTAAGGCGGCGGACAAGGCCGGAAATGTCATCATCGCCTCAACATCGATCCATGTAGACAATGAAGCGCCGACAGGCTTGACCTTAGATCCGGTGACGATAACCCTCTTAGATGGGAACGATGTTGCACCCGATACGGGCTGGTATAACCAAGACAATTTGATCATTTCATGGAGCGTAGCGATGGATGCGGGTGGGCTTCGACCCATTCCCTATCGAGCCAAAGTCGATAACAATGCATGGTCTGCTTGGATAACCGCAAATAATATTCCCTTTATGGGGTTAGCCAACGGTCTCCGTAACTTTAACATTCAGGCGGTCGATATGGCCGGTAATGTGATCACTAAGGTCTTAACATTAAATGTTTTAGCCAAAGATCCCTCCGGTACCCTGCAGCTTTCAACGAAGAATGTTTTGATCAACTACCCCTTAGCCCTTACCTTGAATATGGATGACCTTTCGAATACAACGCCCAATGTGGTTCTTAACTATGGGCTATGGAATATGGCCATTTCGTTTAACAATCGAGTGGGACAGGCCTATGTTGCCACCGTTTCGTTTAGTCCACCGCTTTATATACAAAGTCAGAAAGTGAATTTCTTCCTTACAGCTACCAATAATGCGGGTCGGGTGGTTGTGGGCAGTCAAATCGGGACGGCTTATGAGGTTCAAGCGATCATTTCAACCCCAACCCTGCGGCTAGAGGATGTCAATGATCCGGTGACCCGATATACCAACGACAATGCCGTTTACTCGATTATTGGGAATGATCAAGGGGCAAGTTTCTGGCTGCTTTCGGAAGTGAACAAAACGCCAACGATTACCGATAATCGTTGGAGCAGCTATCGCCCAGTTATCTACCCCTTCCTCAATGGCGTCAATGAATTAAAAAGTGTTTATTTATGGATCATGGACAGTATCGGCAACATCAGCACACCGGCTGTAGTGGCAACGATCAATCTCGATAACACGCCAGCTGAGGCGACGATTATTCAAACCCCCTCCGATTTTATTCCTATGGGGCTTGTTACGCTGACGCTGAACATGAACGAATTGTTGTTTAAGGGAATCGCCCCAACGCTAAGCTATAAAATTGGCACAGATGCAACCGTAAATCTAATCTTGAAAGAAGTGGTTAGCCAATCCGTATGGGTGGCAACGTATAATATTCCAGCAGGAAAAAACGGGGCCTTAGTCTATAGCATTGAGAACTATGATCTAGCTATGGTCAAAGGCACGGCCATTGTTACAGGCAAAACCCATGTGGTGGATACAACCCAACCGAACCCACCGAATATCATTGTAAAAAGCAAAACATATTTAGAAGAGGATTATACAAAAGAAATGGATCTGATGGTTTATATTTCAAGCGATAACGAAGCTGTGAAGTGGCTCGTTACCATAAACAATACCCCCCCGCTAGCTAATAATGCAAACTGGTTCGATAGTCGTATTAACCAGTATACCATCCCCATTGATCAAGACTTCGATGGGATAAAGACGATATATGTATGGATAAAAGATGCGGCGGGGAATATGTCCGCTGCTGCGGCTACAGACCGGATAACACTGGACAAAACTGAACCTGTAATAACGATCAACCTTGCATCAAGTAGTAATATAGATGCTGGGCTGCATGGTATAAATATTGCTATTAGCGAAACATTGATTTCGTTTAATCTGAAATATGTTTTAGCAGGGGAAACACAACAGCGGGTTATTATTCTAAACGATATTAATAATCCCAATTGGGGGACTTTTACAATAGCCCCCCTCGATAGTAACGGGATTGCGTCCTTTGTTGTGTATATGGAAGACCGAGCGCATTGGCCCACCAGTGTGGTGAAAAGTGGGGGCCAATTCAATGTAATGACGCGGATGCCAGACCCTGTATTTCATGTTCGAGACATGGATTCAACGGTTTCCGAGAACGATTATGCGAATGATTTTCTCGTAAGTCTGAATGTGAAAAGTCCTACGGCCGTTAAGTATAGACTTAGCTATGGAAATTTTTCTGAGACGAAACCCGTTTCAACTGACGCGGAATGGCAGGATATTCCCCTTCCGATAACGCTTAATCTCGCTGACTTTGGGTTCTCAGACAGCATACAAACCCATCAACAACAACAGCTCCATCTATGGGTCATGAATGAGGGGGGCATGATCAATGACAACGATACAAAAATTCTCGTTCACTATGATCCATTGCCGCCCAAAGTTTCAGCCCTTGATGTAGTGATTAAACCTGATGGAGGCTCTTCGTTGGCAACAGCCCTCAATACGATGTATCTTGATCAGGGCAGAAAGCTAACCCGTGGGGTAAACTACACGGTCAAGGTAAAGGCCGAGGATATCCCCAACAATTGGGATGCTGGTTTAGGTGCTTCGCCTATCGTGAAATATTGTCAGGAAAATCTTCGTACGACGGTTAATATGGCGTGGGATAATAGCTATCAGGGATACACGGGGGACTTCTCCATTACGGCCAATATCGATGGAGCCGTCACTTGGGATGTTTTTCTTGTAGATAAAGCGGGCAATATGGCGAGCAATAGCTTTAAGCCAGAGGTTGTTCCCGCCTTCGATGTTCAACGCTTCACCTTTTTGGCAGCTTCTTTTAATATTTCGGGTCAGAGTTTTTTCCCCTACATTAATAAGACCAACCCAGACCTCCACATTGAGGGAGGGGATGCCCAGTATTACTTGGTGGATATGGGGCAGGTGGATTCGAGTAACATCTTCGCTAATCCAAAATGGGTTAAAGTGTTGCCAACCGTTGTAGACATTAGTTCGGCCCCCGAAATGACCAGAAAAACGTTGTATCTGTGGACGTTAGATGCCTATGGTACGCTTTGTTCGAGTCCCGCAACGCTTAATTTTTATAAAAACATGGCTATACCAGCGATGAATAAAGTCTGGAGAATAGGTAATAGCCCCGTTATGAATATCAACTGGTTCAATGCCACCGGCAACTTCAATATAGATTTTGGGTTTAACCAAGCTATCCCCGATGCCGATCCGCCGGAGATCACCATCAACTACCGAGTTGCTGGAGTGGAATATCCTCAAAGAATAGAATTGGAACGATATTTAGCTTCAGAGATCCCAGAAATTGCAGGTAACGATCATTGGGTCGGAACGGTTAATGTCGGCGAGGACTGGGATGATGGCCGCTTAACGTTTAACTATAGTGCAAAAAGTTATGTAGGAAATGTTGGGAGTGGCGTATTTAATTACGTCAATACTGATTATTCTTCGCGCCCATTTAGGCTCGATCGAACCCCGCCGGTTCAAATTACCCCTCACATGAGAGATCGCATATCAGGAGAAGAGGGTTGGACCATGGCACAGACTGCTTCCTTTAATTATGTGCCCGTTGGAATAGATCCTTATATTAATCAAATGAAGGTGAGTTATAATATTAATGACGGGTCGACTCAGGTAAGGGATTGGGCCTCCATTGCCAACTTCTATTCTTTAGGGGGAACAACGGGTAAGTATACCCTTCAAGTTAAAGTCCAAGATGCCGCAGGGCTGGAAAGCCCGTATTCGGAACCCATTATCATTACATATGACAATTATATCCAACCCATCGTCTCTCCCGACATTGCTGTTTACGATGCCACAATCCTCAAGAACGATCTTATTAAATTTAATCCCCTTTCGGTCACCTATTCCTATCCTCATCTAGGCGATGTGACCGAGAATATTTTTTATCTCATTGGCGTCGTCCCTTCTGGGAGTAATATGGCTCAACCCAGTTATCATGATAGTCGGTGGGTTTCTGCTGATGAACGTCAAGTAACCTATGATATTGGAACGTTGCCCAACGATTATTTCAAGGTCTATTTTTGGGCGAGGGATCGTGCGGGGAACACGACCTATCTGACTCAAAATATTCAAAAAGATACGACCATTCCCCATACGACTATTAATCTCCAAATACTGGGGCAACAAGTCCCCGCAGGTACACTAACAATTAATCTCAAAATCAGTGAACCCGTTAGTATTTGTCAGGTAACCTTAAACATAAAGACGTTGGGTCAGAGTATTCCCATGAATACATTTGCTGCGGGGGGTGAATCGATGACGGACAATTGGGTGGCTACTGTTGATATTTTGTCCGACCGATTGTGGGATGAAAGAGTTGCATCCCTGTCCTTGATGGTCAAGACGGAGTATAACATTGTAGGGCGCGAAGATAATGCGTCTGGGAGCGTGTCCTTTATCATTGACAACAACCCACCCACAGCACCGATCTTAGCTCTTTACGATAAACGAACAAGCAGCCCCGCTTACACCAATCTGGCGAGCATCACCGCTACTATGACCGGAACAGACCCTGAAGTGAGTCATTATCTGCTAACGGAAAACAGTGAGATTCTAGATCCCTCAAAGGTCGCATGGATGCCCTATAGTGGGGTGTCGGTGTTCTATGTTTTTTCAAATAATATTAATGAGAAGAAAACGATTTGGTTGTGGGTTCGAGACACGGCATTTAACACATCGGTCGCCTCAGCAAGCATCACATTTGATAATACTGCACCGATTATATCGTTATATAAAGAACCTTATAAATACGTGAAGACGGGACTTGTACACATCAGCCTAAACCTTAGTGAGCAAATTTCAACGCCAGCGTTTACTCTGCGAACCTCTGACAATATTTCCCAGCCCATTACAGGGCTTAGTCTATTGCCCTTGAATAATTGGGTGGGGAGTTTTCTGGTTGATGACACTTTTGTCGAAGGCCTTGCCACGTTCAATATCCAGGTGACGGATAATGCGATGAATACGCAAGACACTTTTATCAATGACTTTACGATCTATATTGATAGAACCGCGCCAACGGCGAATATTGACCTTAACGGGAAAGACTATTTTAGATCAGGCGCTTGGCCCATGGTCATTACTGTGTCCGAAGCATTGTCGACAACCCCGTCATTAATTCTTAAGGATAAGGCTCAACAAAACATTAGCCATACCCCGTTTGAAGCTGTTACATCATTTGACTGGCGGACAACGCTTAATATCGACGAGTCAATTTCGAATGGCCTTGCAACGATGAATGTTCTTATTTACGACCTTGCCTTAAACCCCTTCTCGGTGACAAGAACGAT
Source organism: uncultured Candidatus Marinamargulisbacteria bacterium (assembly GCA_903910705.1). Classification (GTDB taxonomy): domain Bacteria; phylum Margulisbacteria; class Riflemargulisbacteria; order GWF2-35-9; family GWF2-35-9; genus CAIWAN01. The sequence goes on along the minus strand of CAIWAN010000030.1, from coordinate 1,850 downwards.
CGTGGTTGACACGGTTACCCCCCAAGCAACGCTAAGATTCGACCATGATTTTATTTCTTTTAGATCGGGCGAAACAATGAATGTAACGCTTTCTATAGCGGAAGCCTTGATCCAAACGCCAAGCATAATATTGCAGTTAAGTAATGGAGAGGAAATTCCGATTACGCTTAACGAAAAAACAAACTTTGATTACTTGACTCAATTTCAAATAATGAATGATTTTGCGGACGGCCCCGCAACCTTTAATTTTAGTGCCGTTGATCTAGCCGGAAATACATCAAATCAGTTTATTAAGATTTATAATAATCATGTCCTGACAGAAAACAACCATATCGTGATCGATAAAGTGTCTCCAATAAATCCGAGTTTCAATCTAGCTAATCGATCAAACGGAAATACCTTAAACGCAAATGCTTGCTTAATTTCACTCAACATCGAGCCTGATTTGGATGTGTACGGTTGGTATGTTACCGAGGATCAGCAAGAAACCCCTGATATATTCGACCCTGCGTGGAAACACTCAAAACCCTCAATCTATAATATTGAGAATGCTTTGGAAGGAACCCGAAACATTTTTGTCTGGGTAATGGATAAGGCAGGCAACCTCAATCAAACGTCTATTCATCGTTCCATTTATTTGGATATTAATCTGAGTGCGGCAAAGCTAGTTTCAATATTGACCGTTTTAGGAACGTCAGTTGGATATAATGATGCAGCTGAAATGACTTTAATCGGGAAAGATAGTTATATTATCACGGTGAATGTTCCTGACGAAAAAAAGATATTAGAATCTAATCCCTCATTAGAAATAAAGTATATTGATTCCTTGCAAGCTTCGATGTGGCCATCCATGATCACAAAATCTTACGTGCTTGGAGGTGATGGGTTCTATGATCAAAAATTTGTCTATCATTGGGATGTGACGGCTTTAACGGCACTGGGGTCCGTTCAAATGGTTCTTCATGTAACAGATAATGCCTTTAATGTTACCCATAATTTGCTAGGCGATAAGCCCACGCATTTATACCCTTTTGCGAACATTTCATTTTTGCCGGCATTGCCAACCCTTAATGTTTTCGACCGAGACACCTATTCGAAAGAATGGAGTCATGATTTCTCGGTTGGCATCTCAATTAGTGCTGTATATGGCGTGAATGGGTGGATTCTAGATGAAAAATTATTGTCAACCAATAGCTTGGACCCAAGATGGCGAGCCGAAATTCCAGCCACCTATGTGTTAAAGAATCGAACGAATGAGCTGAAAACACTGTACTTATGGATCAAAGATACCTATGGCAACATCAGTGATCAGGCGGTTGTGGCAACGATCAACTATGACGACACGGTGCCGGCGATCAATCAGATTGAAATAGAGAACGCGCCGGTATTGAACAGTGGGAACCGCGTGGTGACGGTGCATGTCAGTGAAGCCCTGAACTATCTGCCGTATGGGGTTACGCCCGATCTCTGGGTCACGATGAACAGCAGCCGATCGAGCTTTGTGCTCAGTCGAGTGGACGATGCGACGTTCACGACGAATCTCGTGGTGACCGCGGGGAGCGTAGAAGGTGGCTGGGTGTTTGGAATCAATCTGACAGACAACGCGAATAATGTGGGGCATCAGATATTGACAGGGGAACGAGTCACGATCGATGTGACGCTCCCGACGATCAATGCGTTTGTCCTTCGAGACCGAAGCACGAACAGCCCGACATACAGCAACGAGCTGGCGATCAATCTGGACTTAAGCGCGAGTGACGCGATGAGTGGGATCGGAAGTTGGGTGGTAACGGAGAACCCAAGCTACGTTGCGAGTCCGACGAGCAATGCATGGATCCATGCGCCCCCTG
>CAIWAN010000029.1 GCA_903910705.1 uncultured Candidatus Marinamargulisbacteria bacterium | reverse complement strand
GGGAATAGGAGCGGCAATAATCGAGTGCTCGATCAACCGTTGTGACGAGTATGTTCTCTAGTTCCATTCGAGGGCTCCATCTTTCCAGACATACCATAATCCAAGGGCTAAGATACCAATAAATATAATCATCTCGACAAAGGCAAAAAGACCTAGTGTATGAAAGGCGATGGCCCAAGGCAAAAGGAATACGGTTTCAACATCAAAGGCTACAAAGATCAGGGCATACAAAAAGTATTGAAGCTTGAACTGAACCCACGTGGTACCGGTTGTATCTACCCCACATTCATAAGTGGTCTCTTTTTCGAGGTTTCCTTTATGGGGGCTAAGCAGCCAGCTTAAGGCCAAAGCGACCAAGACGAAGGCAATGCCTCCGAGCAAAAAGATTCCCAATATTCCAAAGTTGTTGATGTATGTCATGATTGGTTAAGAATTCGTATTCTGAATTATATGTGAATCATATTATTCTTACAATGCTTCAACGGTATCAAAATAGTTCATTAAGAATAGCCGGTAAGTCTGTTTTATTACCAGATTGTTTGTCGATGGCGACATGAACCGTTTCGGCCGTTGCTACTTTCTGGGCTTGTTCATTTATTAGTATGTATTGAAGCGTGAACGAATGAAGGTTGCGAGACTTTAGAGACAATTGAATGTCGATTTGATCCCCGAGCTTAATGGGGGATAAATAATTTGCCTCAGCATGAACAATCGGTAAGGCATAGGGTCTGTCCTCGATGAGAGAGCGAATACTGAGTCCCGCGTCCAGCAGAAAGTCTTCGTAGCTATCATGGATATGTCTGAAAAGTGATGAATAAAACATCACACCTGCGGCATCGGTATCCTGAAGTCGAATCGTAGTGGAATAAATGTACATGATTATGTAGATATTATATCGATATTATTGAAGAAAGGTCGATCAATTTTTAAATGGGTATTGGGATAATTCTTTGGCCAAGGGTGAAAGTCTGTCGGGATCTTAAATTTGGGGAGGACATTTGCTAGTTGATCGGGCAGTGATCGTCTTAGTGAATCAAGGTCCTTATTGGTTTTGATGAAGGCCCTTGGACGATGTCCATATTTTATGTCCGCTGTCGCCACAACAACGGCCGCATCAACACCTTCGATGTTCAATAGATTTTTCTCGATCTCTTCTGGGTATATGTTTTCTCCACCCGAAATAAACATATTATCTTGGCGACCTATAATATGGAGGTTGTTGTCTGCATCAAAGAATCCAGCGTCCCCTGTTTTAAACCATTCTTTTTCTTCGAATCCCATAAAGAGGGTTTTCCCTTTGACGAAAATGGACATATCCGCATCAATGTATATTTTGCGATAGTTAAGTGTTTTTCCTGAGTGATAGCTTTTTTCGTGGATAATTGTTCTTGAGGAGAGCGTGGTTGACGAGGCCATTTCGGTTAGGCCATAGGTTGTGTATACGGGGAGCTCCCACTCTTTGGCTTTTTGCCATAGCGAAAGAGGTAGCGGCCCCCCACCTACGATGATCGCTTTCATGTGTTTAAGGATGTCTTTATTCAGTGGGTTCTTTAGAAGGCTGTAAAGCTGGCTTTCTACCAATGAGATATGGGAAATGTCTGCATCACGGATATTCTGGATCAACGTTATATCTCTTTGAGGATAGATAAGGGTTCCGCCGCCCATTTCTTCACGCCAGAGAAGTGAGAGTCCGCTGACATGATAAAAGGGGAGGCTGACCAACCATTTGTCTCCTTGAGTAAACGGAATGATCTCTAATAGACCCTTAGCGCTATATATATGGTTGTTTGTCGAATGGATTACCCTTTTGGGTGCCCCCAGACTGCCCGATGTATATATCATTGTAGCAGGACGGTCTGTCTGCTTATTTTCTCTGTCCATTATATGGGGTTGAGAAAGCGGTATGTTTGATAACGATGGATTCAAAATGACAGCAACATGTCCTCGTTTGATCGTTGCACGAATATGAGTCGCCATGTCCGCAGAAGGATGTTGGTTGCATGTGATGATTTCTAACGCTAGATTATTCGACAAAATTGACTCCGGTGTCTAATCCTGCTGCTATGTCTTCTTTATGGGTAGCCAAAGCGAGTTGATATAAGTTATCTAAGCCAGTAGGGCTTTCGTACGATGAGCTAATAACAAGGTATCGTCCGCTAATATGGGCCAATGAAGCTAATTGTATGGTGGGTGTAATACCCCCAAGAATCATGGGTTTGATGACGAGTGCCTTAATGTATGCAGGCAGAGTTTGAAAATGGCTGGTCTCAACATTGAGTATGCTTTCATCCAGTGCGATCTTGATGGCGTGAATGTCCGGTATCTCATCGAGTTGTCGATAGTCAATAACAGGCTCTTCTATATACTCGATCTTATTCAAATCGACAGAATGGATGAATGATTGAAATTCTGACAATGTCCATTGTTGATTGATGTCTAATCGCAAGGCAACTGACGGATCTATCGTGGACAGAATATGTTTGGTTAATCGGATGTCTTTGTTAAGGGATTGTCGCCCTAGTTTGATTTTGATGCAGGTTCTTTTCTCTGCCATCCATCGATCGAGGGTTTTGTTTAATTCGCGTTTGGATAAGTCTTCATTTAATAATGCATTTATTGGTAACGAGCTTAGTGCTTGAGGATTTAGATAATTCGCAAGTGAACTGTTTTTCTGTTTCGCCTTAAGTAAGTAAAACAGTATATCAAGTCCGCATTTTACGCTTGGGTATAACTTTTTGTTGGCAATATTCTCTAGTCCTGTTTCGGCTATATTCTGCTTGATTTGATTAAGTTGTTCAGAGGCCTCGTCAATAGACTCTTGATGGAGCCCATCTAAGGGAGAAACTTCAGATGTGACTGTATGTCCAAATTGATCAGTTGCTGTTAATTGAATATATTGTCTGTCGGAAATCGTTATTCCTCGAACAGCAACTGGATGTTTAAACGGTATGGATTTAATGTCAATATGCAGAGATAATTTCATAAGTTTAGTTACTTGGTTGCTGAATAGATCGTTGATATTCCAAACGAAAGAGGGACATGTTCAATATTCGAAAACTTTGATCGTCTTAATATGTCCGCGAATGCATCACCATATGGGAACTGTTCTACGGACTGATTAAGATAAGTATACGCGTTTGGGTGGTTCGAGAATAGGTTGCCTAAAGCAGGTAGTATATGTCGAAAGTAGCCGATATACATATTTTTAAATATTTTATTCTTTGGTAATGAGAATTCGAGGATCAAGAGTTGTCCATTCGGTTTTAGTACCCGAAATATCTCATTGAGTGCCAATGTAAGGTCGTCAAAATTTCGTAGACCAAAACTGCAAGTTACGGCATCAAAGGTCTCATCTTCAAAGGCTAAATTACAGGTATTTCCTTTTTGAAGCTGTATTCTTTCCAAGAGGTTCTTTTTGATTACCTTCTTCTCTGCAACAGCTAGCATATTCTCTGCAAGATCAATGCCTATGGCCGTTTTAATTGTGGAATGAGTTTGGCACAGTGAAACGATCTGATCGCCTGTCCCTGTTGCTATGTCCAGTATTTTTAGGTTTTGCGATGTTGGTGTTAGTTTCAATGAAAGTTTTTTGCGCCAATGTTGATCTATACCGGCTGATAAGAGTCGATTGATCAAATCATAGTGTTTTGATAAGGCATTAAAAATCCCCTCTATTCGTTTAGCGTCTTTGATTAGTGGGGAGATAGGTTTCATTGGTCTGTTTTATGGATCGTGCATTCGATGATGATTGATGTCTTCGATCCTAAGGAAGTAAGATAGGCATCTTTGAAGTCGTGAATCGAGGATATGTTCGTATAGTCTATGTTAAACCCTTTCGCAAAATGCTCAAACGTATGACCATGCGGAGCGATGAAGTAGGGCGTAACCAGTTCTTTCCATTTTGAGATAGCAAGGGATGAAAATATCGCCCCTCCGTTATTGTTTATAATAATAACAATGATCGGAATGTTGGACATCGAAACCAGCTGAAGCGAGTTGAGGTCATGCAAGGCAGAGCTGTCACCTAAAAGAATGGTTGTCGGTGTCTTAGAAGCTTCGGCACAACCACAGGCTGTTGCTATGAGTCCATCTATGCCGCTTGCTCCACGATTGACGAAAATTCGAGGGGATCGTTTGTCAAAGAGGCTTGCCATCTGCATATTTCGTATAGCCATGCTATTGCCTATAAATAGTTGATGTTCTACAGGGATGCATTGAGATAATTGTTTGCAAATAGTGACTTCGGAATAACTTGTGTCCGCTTCGAGTCGAAGCTTGATCTCCTTGGAGTCTTTCTGTAATAGGCTAGTACTAGCTATTGGTTCTTTTGTCTTTAGATAGGGCAGTATTCGGACACAGAAAGAGTGAATAGACGTAAACCGAATAGTGCTGACCCTAAATTCTTCATCTCGTTGAAGCGTGTTTTGTACACGGATATATTGACATGCGTTTAGATTGGCAAGCAGGGTTCCTAGTTTCTTCGAGTTGATCCTTCCTCCGACATGCAGGATTGTCTCAAATTTATGAGATTTGAGTGTCGGGTCTGTGAATAGCATCATTTCAAAATGAGGGATTATGGTATTGTGGACATCGTCCATTTTGAGCTGAGAAGAAATGTCAGGGAAGACAGGCCAATTGAGTTTATTGATCAGGTTGATAAGCTGAGCTGTTTCTTCTAAAGGATCAATTTTTCCTAATACGATAAGTCCGGATATGCTTTTGTTTATTTGTTGAGCTGTAGTTTGATAGTCTTCTTCTGAATGTCCACTAAGTGGCCGAGAAATGATTGAAAAGGGCTGGTTATCATTGAACCATTGATGAAGGTGTATGGGCAGATGGCCTTGCGTTAACATGAATTCAGGTTTAGGCAGTAGCGGGTCGTCAAAATGGCAATTGATGTGAACCGGGCCTTCGTTCGTGGGTAATGTAGCTAGGTGATAGGATTGGTCTGCTGCTGAAATCAGTCTGTCTAATGAGTTTAGGCTTGAAGGACATGGGATGTCCATAAACCAGCGGACATAAGAGCCAAATATTTTAATTTGATCGATGGTTTGATTGCTGGCCGTGTCATAGAGCGCGGATGGTCGATCGGCTGAAATGATGATCATTGGAATGTGGTCCATCGAGGCTTCTACAATAGCGGGCATCAGATTAGCTAATGCGGTTCCGGATGTTGTAATAATGATGGCTGGCTTGTTTGTTGATTTTGCGGCTCCTAGAGCGTAATATCCAAGCCCTCGCTCATCGATATGAACCTTTTTATGTATGTTCGGATGTCTAGCTGCTGCCACGGTAAGTGGACCTGAACGTGACCCAGGGGAAATAGCAATGGTGCTGACTTGAAGACGGGTGAATTCTTCGATTAGAACGGTTGAAAAGATAAGGTTAAGTTCAGGCGTGGAGTGTTGCTTGTCCATTTAGGATGTCCTTAAAGTATTGTGTTTTTTGTTCGAGTTCATCCCATTCTAGATTAGCATCTGATTCGCTTATAATCCCCGCACCTGAAAATATTCGGACAGTGTTCTTGTTAATCAGCATGCCTCTTATGGCCACGGCCATGTCCGTTTTATCTTTTGATAGAGTGCCTATTAGTCCGGCATACCAACCGCGAGAAAAGGGTTCTTTTTTATGAAGGATTTTAATTATATCTTTTCTAGGAAATCCACCAACTGCAGGGGTAGGGTGTAAACCGTGAATGATTTCACAATCCTGAATAGATCGTTTAAGCTTAGATCGAATGGTCGAAAAAAGATGTATAAGCTTTAAATGGACAATGGTGGTCGTGTCCGTGAATTTGACGGTCTTTACACTTAGGGTATTGATTTGTTTTGTGAGGTGCCGAGTGACATATTCATGTTCTTTTTTGCTTTTCGGGTCCGAAATAATGGGCGAGTCGGTTGATTGCGAGGCTAGAATGCTCGCTGCCACAGCCTCACAAACAAGATTTCTTTTATGTCTTCTAAATATATATTCAGGGGAGCGTCCAACAAAAGCATCCGTTTTTGAGATTTGGTAATAATAATCGATAGTATTAGCTGGAGTTGAGAAAAGAGAAAGGAGCTGTTCAGGATGTAGGCTTTGCTTGAATAGGGTTTCTCTAGCCAAAACGATTTTTTTGTATTTATTTTGTGAAATATCCTTTTTGGCTTGGAGAACACTCTTGACCCATTGTTTTTTATTGGGAAAATGTATTCCTTTACTCTTTGATGAAGGGGTGATGATTAGTTCCGGTGCTGGATGTGCTAATAGTTGCTGAACTTGAGCAAGCAGTTCTTTTTTGAAAGGGGCCGTTATTTCAGTATCTTTTAGGAAAATTAGTATAGTGGTTATTCCCTGAGCGGTCTTCATCGCAAAGCGAGGAATGAAAAAATGTTTCTTTCCAAACTTTTTCCAATGATTTTGTGGTTTTTGTTGGGGATCAAAGGCCATTCCTCCGCAAAAAATGATATCAGAGTCGTGTTTCATCATAGACTGCATGTTGCTTAGACTCTTTGTTTCATAGATGGTACCAAGAGTGGCCAATTCTTCGGAGTGATCGCGATTGGCTAGATAAAACTTGGGATATATCGCATGAGCACTTAACCATGAACAAGGGTGATGATTATGGATGGCGACCTCGATCCTGTGAATGATCACCTTCTTGGATTCTTTCGGGGACTTTATTGAGGAATATTTTTCAAAAAATTGATGGATTTCAGGATACATCATGAAATTAACGGCAAATTTTCTGACTCTTTTTATCGAAATGATCGGCGATTTTGAATAAATTCATGGTTAGATCACTGTCGATCCTTGCTAATGCTCGCTTGGCATTGATGATATAGGTTTGAATAACCTCGAGAACGCTTTCAAAGACTTTTTCTTTTTTCATGTTTTGATGGATAGTGATAAGTTTTTCAGGATCTTTTAGGTCGCGTTTAAATTGTGAAAAAGTTTCAGGGGTTTGTATCTGAAGGATGTTTTCTGCGTAATTTAGATAAGGTAGGGTGACGATTCCTTGCGCTGCATCAAAAACATGAATTTCTTTTTCTCCATTTAGTTGCTGAGCAATCTCGAGCGTGTCATCTAAGAATTGAAAAGCCATGCCGAAGTTCTCACCAAACCGCATATAGGCTGCGTGTTCATCCTCGCTCAGTGTTTTATTGAAGAGACTTCCGATGTAGCATACTTTTCCAAAGAGCAAGGCTGTTTTCTTGAAATTGACATCATAGTAATTTTGTCGATATTGAGTTTGTTCAATATCATCTTCTTTCATTTGAAGCTGGCTAAACTCTCCGATACACATCTCCGAGATAATCGAGAGTAATGCTTTGCTCGCTTTGATGTAGATGGTTTCGGGAATGTCTTGAAGTGCTTTGGTAAGAATATAGTCACCGAGAAGGAGTGATTTTTTTGTGGAGAGCTGTTTGTAAAGAGGTTTTTCGCCTCGCCGCTCACTTTCTTGGTCGAGGATGTCATCATGGACCAGAGAGGCAAAGTGGATCAACTCAACAGCTGTAGCGGTCTCAATCACAGCATCGGACGTGGATGCTATTCCTGAAGAAAAGAGTAATAAGGCGGCCCGAATCTTTTTCCCTTCACTTAAATTAAATATGATCGGGGTCGTGTCTGATTTCGTAATGGCAGAAAGATTGTTCTCGAAGCGATGGAGCTGTTCTTCGAGTTTTGTCAGTGAAGCCTGTATGGGGGAATATATCTTATCGAGAGATGGCATTCAATGACAATTAATCTATTTTATTTTTTAGAATAGGCACAGTAACTTTTAAGATCAATGTATATAGGAGAAGCCCTAATGCCCAAATGGCGGCGACGATCATGAGTTCATGAATGTTCGGCCAATAATCATAGATCTTTCCGAGGTTATTTGGGACATACGCCGGAATAATCACCCCGATCCCTTTTTCGATCCAGATGCCAATCGGAATGATGATGCATGCAGGTATGAGAATGGCCTTTCGGACTCCAAAGCCTGATAAAGGTAATAATAGAAATCCAATCAACATTAAGGCAAACGAACCCCAACTATACAGGGGGAGTCCTGAATGTCCGGAAAGCCCTACCCACCAATACAGCGCAGATTGACTATGCTCGGTTCCGGAATAAAACTCGAAGAAAAGTTCAGACAACACCATGAGAATGGTCGCCCCGAGGGAGAAAAAGGAAATTTTAGCAAGCAGGTTGATCAATTCTCTATGAATCATTAGCTTAAATCGCCATGCGATCAAGAGCAAAACAAGTATCATTACGACGGGGTCTGTTGCCAGTGCTGTCGCAATAAACTTAGGAGCCATCAAGGCATTATTCCAGTATGGGCGACTGACCATACTACTGAAAATATAGGCCGTTATCGAATGAATAGCAAAAGCCCATAGGATCGAAATATAGGTGACCGGCAAGAATACAAAGCGATGGAAAAATCCGCGTGCTTTATTATAAAATCCCTTCCAGAGTAAAAATAATACCAAAAAAATATTAATAATTAGATACCCGTTTACGACCAAAACATCCCACGATAACAAGGAGCTAGGTAGGTTGAGGATGCCAAAGGGCGGGATCAGATGCCAAAGACGTTCAATATGACCAATATCGGTAAGGATGCATAGTAAGGCCATGATTACGGCAACAATGGCAAGGGCTTCGCCAATAAATACCCATTCTCGTGCTGCTTTATTTCCAAAGAAATAGGCTGGAATGATCAATGTTACCGCTCCAGCTGCAACCCCAACCAAGAAAACAAAGTTCGCGATTTGGAATCCCCACGGGAAGCTGTCGCTGAGCATCGATAATATAAGCCCTTCTTGGCATTGGTGAATAAAGGCATCCCCCCCCCAGACAATAACGGCAATCAATGAGGCTATCCAAATATAGTAAAGCGGTTTTCCTTTAACAAGAGCCATAATAATATTGCCGATGAGTTTCATTTTTTCTCCTTAACCGAGTGAAGAGTAATAATAAAATCGTGGCTCAGTATTTAAATTCTCTTTGAGCCGGAATACTTTGTACTTCTTGAAAATATAGTGAACTTCACTCGAAGGGTCGAGTAAATTTCCGAACTTTCTAACACCTGCTGGACAGGCCTTGTGACATTGCGGATATTTGCCGTCACGAACCCGTTGCAAGCAAAAATGACATTTTTCGACAACGCCCTTCGTTCGTGGCCGATTACTTAAATAATGGGTGTTTACGTTAAGTTCATTGGGTGGAAGTTCGGGTTTGCCCCAATTAAATTTGCGAGCTCCATAAGGGCAAGCGTTGACACACATACGGCAGCCAATACACCAATTATAATCGACAACGCTAATCCCTTCTTTTTCAATCCAAGTGGCTTTGGTTGGACAGGCATTAACACAAGGAGCGTTTTCGCATTGCTGGCAAGCTATTGGCACATAATAGGCGTCAGGGTCGGGGCCTTGTATGTCTTCATATTCAGCATCACCTTCTTCAAGCCGCATTGTTTTGCCCTTTTTAAACTTTAAGACTTGAATATATTGAATCTGGCTAGAGGTCTCGCCACCTCGAGAGGTATTGTTTTCTTCTGCGCAGGCCGTCACACATTTTCGACAGCCGATACAGCGACTTATATCAAGAAGATAGACGAACTTTTCGCCATCATGGGCATCTTTTGTCGAGATATCGACGGATTTTCCATATTCTTTTTTATATCGTCGTTGTAACCGTTCAACGGCTTCCTGTTTTTCTTTTTTGGACATGATCCGATAATTTTTCTGAAAAAATTCGTCCATAAAATCATTCTTCTTTTTCTTAGGATCAACCCCCAGCGCCATCGAGGGAGTGACGCTCATGAGCCCAAGCCCGCCTAAAAGCTTTAATACGGTGCGTCGGGTTATTGTTTTTTGCCAATTCATCGTTTTTTTGCTCCTGTTTTATATCGTTGCTTGTATCGTCGATCTTCGAGAGAGGTTGGTTTTCCATCTGGGGCGATGGCCTTATATTTAGGATGATGGGGATTATGGCATTCAACACAGGTTTTCTTTTCACGGTTGGTCATATATCCCGTAATTTTGCTGTGGACGCCCTTTTTCCAGTCGGCGTAGATCTCAGAATGACATTTATTACAGAGGCCTGCTGAATATCTAAAACTGGCGGATATTTTGCCTTCAACATGGACGGTGTTGCCAGCCTTAGGATTATGACAACTAAAACACCACATAGAGCCCTTTCCGTGATCGAGATGAATAAAAGTGTGGTCTTCTAGTTTTCGGGGAATAAACTCTTCTTCATCAACGGTGGCGTGGCATTCGTAGCATTGCGTCATGAGAACCGAGAGATGTCTCGGCGCTACCGTTGGCTCTGAGCCCAACGTGAACGTTAGGAAAAAGAAGCAAATCACCATAAAGAAGGCATGTCGGTTGCTTATATTGTGCACAGCGAAAACATCTTACCGTATATTAGTGTAGATGAAAACTGCTTGAAGGCTTAAAAAGCATCACGGATAATAGAATGCTCATCTCAAAAAGAATATACAGCGGAATGGCCATAATACATTGATTAAATACATCGGGGGTTGGCGTGAAAACTGCCGAAACAACAAACACAGCGACAATAGCGAATCGGCGATTTTGACGTAGATATTTTGGGCTCACAAAACCGGCAACGCTAAGCAAGGCGATCGCAACGGGTAATTGAAAAATGAGGCCGAACGCGAGCACAAAGAAGGTCAAGAAAGAGATATAGGAACTGACGGAAATATAGGGCTGAATTTGGCTGGTCCCATAAGATAAGAGGAATTGAAGCCCCGCCGGTATGGCCACAAAATAGGCAAAAGCCATGCCAATAGCAAACATCACTACTGACACCGGTACGACCCAGAACAGTGATCTCTTTTCGTTTTGATGGAGAGCGGGGCTGATGAATCGCCATACATGAAACAGAATGACCGGCATAGAGACAAAAAGACCGATAAAGAACGCCAGTTTTAGGCCTGCAGTAAACGCTTCGGTCGGCTTGGTAAAAACAACGGTACCCACTGGCCGGATCAGCCAGTTGAGCAGGGGCTGAATATTAAAATAGGCGATGATCGAGGCGATGCCTACGACGATAACACAAATGATGAGACGCCGACGAAGTTCTTCGAGATGTTCGATAAGTGTTAGATCAACAGGTTTACTTTTTGTCGACTGGGGCTTGAGGTTCTTTGTCAGCATCTGTTTTTAGCGTCTCCCCTTCGACATGTTTAAGACCGTCTTGAAAAGCTTTAACGCTTTTGCCGATACCCTTTGCCATTTCGGGAAGTTTGGAGGGGCCAAATAAAATGAGAATAATGACGAGGATAACAATTAATTCGGGAACACCTAGACCAAACATAAGCAACCTCGCTTTCTTTTGATGTTGTCGAGTATATCATGTAGCGCAATACTTTGTGATAAAATAGTTAAGTCTTAGCATAATATTAAAGGAGGGGTTTATGAGTCCAAATTCTATATTAGAGGAAGTTTTAAAACTAAAACCAGTAGATAAAGCAAAAATGGTGCATGATATTTTAAATAGTTTAGATGTGCCAGATGCTGAGCTCGATTCACTTTGGGAAGAAGAAGCGCTCAAACGATACGAGTCATATAAAAAGGGTTCCGAAAACTATATCGTTTGGAAGCCATAGTCGATGAAAGTAATTGTTCTTCATGAAGCTATGACCGAATTGAAAGACGCCCAAGAATATTATGACTTTGAACGATCAGGGCTGGGTCAGTCCCTCGTTCTTGAATTTAATCGTGCTATTCATTTCATTTCTGCTTTCCCCAATGCTTGGGCGCAACTTCGATTCGGCTTAAAATCATATATCCTAGATCGGTTCCCCTATAAAATAATATATAGGGTTGATGAACAGGCCATTATTGTCCTTGCTTTTGCGCATCAACATCAGAAGCCAAATTACTTTTGGAGGCGCACATGACCCCCATTAAATGGATCGAAGCAATCACGTTTACGGATATTCTCTACCATAAGGCTGAGGGGATCGCCAAAATTACGATCAATCGCCCGAACGTGCATAATGCGTTTCGTCCCTTGACCGTTGTCGAGATGATGAAGGCGCTTGAGGATGCTCGTTATGATGCGTCGATCGGCGTTATCATATTAACTGGGCAGGGTGACAAGGCGTTCTGTTCGGGTGGCGATCAAAAAATTCGGGGTGACGACGGCTATAAAGACGAATCCGGTCACACCCATTTGAATGTACTCGATTTCCAGCGTCAGATCCGTACCTGTCCCAAGCCGGTTATCGCGATGGTCGCGGGTTTTGCTATTGGTGGCGGGCACGTGCTTCATATGCTTTGCGATCTGACGATCGCGGCTGATAACGCAATTTTTGGTCAGACGGGGCCTAAAGTCGGATCATTCGATGGAGGATATGGCGCGAGTTATATGGCTCGTATCGTCGGGCAAAAAAAAGCCAGAGAGATCTGGTTCCTCTGTCGGCAATATTCGGCAGCCGAATCCTTGGATATGGGGCTTGTTAATAAGGTGGTTCCGCTTGCAGAGCTTGAGACCGAGACGGTTGCCTGGTGTAAAGAGATCTTGGCTAATTCACCTTTATCGATACGCTGCTTAAAGGCGGCGCTTAATGCGGATTGTGATGGGCAAGCGGGCTTGCAAGAACTAGCCGGTAACGCCACGCTCCTTTATTATATGTCGGAAGAAGCTCAAGAAGGACGCGATGCCTTTGTTGAAAAACGCAAACCTGACTTTACTCAATTTCCGAAGCGACCATGAATCCCGTTAACGTTTGGTTCCTTGCGAGTCGCCCCAAAACACTTCCGGCTGCTATTGCTCCGGTCATTATCGGGACAGCGCTGGCTTATGCCCAGCATCAACTCCATCTCCTAGCTGCTCTTATTTGCTTGTTCTGCGCCGTGATGATCCAGATCACCGCCAATCTAGCCAATGATTATTTTGATGGCAAAAAGGGGGCGGATACCCCCGCTCGCTTGGGGCCACAACGGGTTACTCAGGCAGGGCTTGTATCCCATCGACACATGAAAATGGCCATCGCTTTGACAATCGGACTTACCCTTATTGGCGGGCTTTATTTGGTAAGTCGGGGAGGGTGGCCCATTCTCATTATTGGCCTTTTATCCATTCTTTTTAGCCTCCTTTATACGGCAGGGCCGTTTCCCTTGGCCTATTTAGGTTTGGGGGATATTTTTGTGTTCATCTTTTTTGGATTGGTCGCTGTTTCGGGGACGTTCTATGTTCAGACCTTAAGTCTTAACCCTATTGTGGTGATGATGGGGATATTACCTGGACTGCTTTCGGTTGCCATTTTGACAGTGAACAATCTTCGCGATATTGACCAAGATCGACTTCACCATAAGCAAACGCTTGCTGTGAGATTCGGGCGGACGTTTGCGCAAGTCGAATATGGTAGTGCCTTGTTGGTGGCTGCGCTTGTTCCGTTTATTTATGGGTGGGCTCATCCCGAACATCAATTTATGATGGGGCTTTGTGCGTTGCAGGGCGTTCTTATTAGTCGATTTTTAATAAAGACCGTCTTTACCTATTCCGATCCGCGACAACTGAACCCGATGCTAGGCCGCACGGGGGCGCTGCTATTCCTTTATAGCGTGACTTTTTCGATCGCGATTTTCTAAATCATCCTGAGACGATTCCATCGACTTAAGAATGAGCCTCGACAGAGTGCTTGCGATATGGCGAAGCGCTGAAAAGTGGCTCAGTGACGTTTTGAGGTACGCGTAAGTCTGGTCGAGCAGTGTCGGTACCAGCATCCACGCGATCATCATGATCTTGGCAAAGCGAACGGGGGAGAATCGAAATATTTTGAGAGGGCTCAGTAGTCGGCTCAAGTGCTGAGAGATCTCTTCAGGGGTGGTGCTTAGGCTGACGATATAGGAGTTAAGTAAGAGGATAACCAGTCGACACGCAAACAGAAGGCCTTGACTGAGACCCGTTTGGGTGATGTGCAATCCGTGCCAACCGATGATCGTCACACCCTGATTGACAAAGAGAAGATCCAAAATAATCGTCATGATGAGAAAAAACCGCATTCGCTTTATGCCCATCCACAGTTTTTTCGAGGGGATCTTTCCGACAAAAGCAAGGACAATTGTGAAAATGAGAATGATGCCGTAAAGCCAAACATTTTCGATCAAAACGATCAACAGGGCTATGGCGCAAACATAAAGGATCTTAAAGGTAGGGGAGAATCTTCGTAGGAACGATCGCGTCAGATGCTCGTCATGTTTGTTTTGTTGAGTACGGGCTAGAAGGCGACGGGCCTCTCTTCTGCCAAAATTTATTGATGCCCCGTCCATATCCTTGCTGATCTGTCGGGCGATAAGGCCAGTCAGGGTGCCCATGATCAGTGCGCTGATAAGTAGCCACGGGGTCAGCAGGAAAATCCCTGTATGTTTGATCAAGATAATATAAACCAACCCCAACTGAGTCATGGTGTGGGTGATGGCGCCGGCGATACTGATGCCGATGAGGCTGAATCGAAGATAGGCTTGTTTAATGGACAATTTAAAAAGAAACCCCATGACGAGTGTACTGGTAATAGCCCCCGCGAGGCTTAGCGCGAAGGTTGGTGATAAAAAAGTTCCTACTAAAATAGAGCTGATCAAAACTCGCAGGATCGCAATTTCGAGAGCAGCCCTAAAACCCATCTGAAACAGGACGACAAGACTGATCATATTAGCGAGCCCTAATCGAACCCCCGGAAAAGGGCTCGGGAAAATAAACTCGATGAGCTGAAACACACAGGCCCACGCTACGAAAAGGGCTAGCTTATGCAGCGTGTTGACTTGTCTTTTTTGGTGACTAAAGGACGATCTATGGGGCATGGCTGATCTCGATAAGGACATGATTGGGGGCACAGACAAGGATTTGCCCTTTTTGGGATATCCATCCCGTGTGGACACAGATCTGTTCGGGACAATCTGATGATCTAACCCGAATTTTTCCGGCTTCGACCTGTAGAAGCATATGACCTTGTGTATAAACTTTAGGGGTATTGAGTGATATTTTTTGGCTGAGGTGATTGTTAACATAAACGATAGCCCATCGACCTTTATCGTCACTGATGCTAGATGAGAATAAAGCGATAGACAGTAAAATCGTCACACCTATGAGGGTAAGATCTTCTAAAAAAAAGGGGTAAAGCTGTGAGTGAGTTTTCATCGATCGTCTATTCTAATATATTTGCGCATTTAAATCTTTACCTATATACTTTGCCTCCAGAAGATCATGGTTGTGAAAAAATCCACCCTTTTTCGTTTTATCTTTTTCCCCCTCCTTTTTGCGTTGGTTGGTTGGTTTTTTGTCGCTCGTGTCTATCGTCCTCCCATTGTCGAGCGGACACAGTTGATGATGGATACCTTTTGGACAATAAAAATTCCGGGTGGAAAAAATAGGATACCTGTCATCAATAAGGTCTTTAAACGACTCAAGGATATTGATGATAAATTTAATATCAGTGATCCCCAAGGGCAAATATATCAGTTCAATCATCGCAATAAACCCATTACTGATCCAGAGATCATTGCTGTGATCAAACGCGCTCGTGAGGTTAATACTCTTTCAAACGGCGCTTTCGATATCACGGTAGGACCTCTTTTAGAAGCCTTTGGGTTTTTCTCGCGACAGTATCGTGTTCCGCCTAAAACAGAGATCAACGCGTTACTTCAACATGTTGGCATGAAGTATCTTCTTATCCAAAATGATCGTGTTTCAAAAATAGACCCTCACGTTGGGATCGACTTGGGTGGTATTGCTAAGAGCTATGCGATCAGTGAAGCGGTGAGGGTCATCAGAGCCAATGGCGTTAAAAATGCTATGGTGGATGGGGGGGGCGACCTTTATGCTATGGGGTTTTATGCTGGGAAACCATGGATGGTTGGGGTGAGGCATCCACGAAAAGACGAAATACTCGGGCGATTCGCGGTGACTGACATGGCCGTTTTCTCTTCGGGTGATTATGAGCGATATTTTATCGAAAAGGGGGTCCGTTATCACCATATTCTTGACCCCAAGACAGGCTTTCCGGCACGGGGCGTATTGGGTACCACGGTCATCTATGGAAATCTTGATAAAATTGGCGGACTATCCAGTTCGCTTTTTATAATGGGTTCTAAGAAAGGACTTGAATTTATTGATGACGTCCCTGGTGCCGCGGCTATTTTTGTCGATGATAAACAAAAGGTATTGTTCTCTAAAGAGCTTTACAGAAATCTGAATTAGAGTACAATTCAATTTATTTTCAATTATGAAATCAAAAGAAAATGAATGTTTTTATTATTTTGCGAAATCGATAGTTTTGATTTATAGGTCGAACGGCATGGTGATGGATAACATTAATACCAAGAGAGAAAGGAATACACTAATGATAAAAAAGTTAGCGATGATGTGTGTGTGCGTGTTTGCGTTTAGTTTGGTTCAAGCCGAGGTTTTGGTTAAGACGACGGAGACGACCATCGGGGGGCATTTTAAGTATTTGTTCAACGATTCCATTGGAGGGACTCGAACCTATCGTACGACAGCGGCTGGGGATAATGTCTCCGCGACATCGGGCGGGATCTCGGGTGCTTATGTGAACTGGATCGTTTTGTTTTTCAATCAGAAGATCAATGACTGGTTGTCGGCCGAGTTTTCACCCGCCCTCGAAACAACAAGCGGCGCGACGCCCAAATATGGCACCAATTTAGGGACAGTGATAAAACCTAAATCAACCGCGTCGAACGCGTTGGGTTTAAATAATGATGATTTTACTGTTGCTAAGATCAATGCTCAGTTACCCGATGATTATTCGCTATCTATTGGGCAAATGTACTCAAAATTTACATGGGATTATGGCAATCAGCTTGCTTGGGAAGATCAGATCCATATTAGTAAGTTCTCCTGTACCGCGGCGGGGCTTCATAATACAGGATTTGAGTTACAGAAGTCGTATGATATTTTCGGTCTTCCTGTGCCGTTCACCTTTGAAGTTGGAAATGGGAATGGACAGTTATATGCACCTGATAAAAATCAAAATTTAAGCTTTATGGTCAGAGCCGAGCCTGAATTATTTGGAATCAAATGGGGACTGGGTTATTACAACAGCCGTCAACCGGATAGTACGACCGACCTATCCAGCAATCAACCGGATACTCGGTATTCACTCGGAGCCGAGTATGCTTCTGGCCCGATCTATATGCGTTCTGAAATTATTCGTACATTCCTCGAAAAGGGACGAAATGTTCAGGATGCGTCGATGACGACGAATTATTACACTGCCGCGGCAACCAAGTATGCCGATCTTGTGAGTAAAGGTGGGTATAATTTTGTGACGCATTACGCGGTGGCCCCTGGGATTCGACTTGAGGCGGCTTATTATCTTTATTATACAAATGAAGGGGTGAAATATTCTGGAAGTGGTAGCTCCGCCCTTGCTGGACCAGTCGTTTTCAATCCTAATGACGCAATGGAACGGGATGAGGATTTTTATTATGGGATCATTTTTAATGTAGCGGATGGCGCGTCGATCTTGGTAACCTATGAGTGTGGGAACTGGACTCGTCAAGATAACCAAACTCCAACCCAAAGATCTAGCGAAACAACAAAGATCTATCCTTATGAGAACTTAAGTTTTAATCGATTTCTCATAGGTACACGAATTACCTTCTAAGGAGAGACATGACTTTATTTACAAATATCGAGGAGGTGTTGGCGACGGTCTTGAGACAAAGTAAAAAAGATACAAAAGAGGAGTGGATCAATGATTAAAAAACTATTTTTAAGTTTGGTAATGGTTTTATGCGCGGGGGTTGTTTTCGCTGGCAGCGAAGGCTCAACGACGTTTGGAGGACAAATGCGTTTTCTGCCCTACGATCTTTCTACAGGAACTCATACGTATACCAATACCTCGGGTACAGCGATAGCTAGTACAACCGCTCGTGATGTGGGTATGGCGTTGGACTACGTGGTGTTATCGATCCATCACACGTTTTCGGATACGTTTGCTGTTGAGTTTGATCCTACATATCAAGCGAGTACAGGTGCCTATTCTGTTTTTGGAAAAGATATTGGCGCGCAACAGAGTATCGCGGCCAAACTTTTTGACATTCAGAACTGGGATAACGCGAAGATGATCTTTCAATTAAAAGACGGGTATCAGTTATCAGCCGGTATCATGCGTAATAAATTGACGTGGGACTATGGTGAACATCTTTCATGGATTGACTCTCTGGTCGAGACCAAGTTTTCCGTGAGTTCAGACGCGGTTTGGTTGGATAGTGGGCTTGAGCTTAAAAAGACCTATGATGTTGCCGATACCAAGGTTCCCATGACGTTTATGCTGCTTAATGGCGGTACAAATATGGTGGATAATAATCAGAGCTTAGCATGGCTTGTTAAAGCAGAGCCTGTTCTTTATGGTGTGAAGTGGGAAGCTTCCTTCTATAACAATCTACAGAGCAACGGTTCTTCTACCGATATTCGTTATGCAGTGGGTGCAGAATATGAGAATGGCCCCTTGTATCTAAGAGGCGAATATATTCAGTCTACCCAACAGGGTGCTAGAGTTCTCATGAATCAGAATGCAACAACGGCAAAGGCGACAACGAATGTTTCAATTTTGGCAACTGCAAATAATCAAGTTGGTAATGACGATAAATCGCAAAATGGATACAATTTAATAGCGCGTTATTTGCTTTCTCCTGGTTTTAAGGTGCAGGCGATTTATGCAACATACACCAATAACAACAATAGTAATGGGTCCATCGCTTATGCAACAGATACAAAAGAAACGTATCGTGATCTTGCGCTCAGCGCGATCTATACGGTTGCAAAAGACTTTGATATTAACTTAACCTACCAAATGTCTAACTTTGCACGCACAGATTCAGGTGCTCCAAGTGTTGTAAATACATCAACAGGTGGTGCAAACGCTTCCGAAACGTTGGATTTTACTCGTATTATTTTAGGCACAAGGATATTCTTCTAAAGGAGGGGCGTCAGTATGAAACGAGTTTTACCTGTATTCTTAATCAGTATGATGGTCGTTCTGGGTCTTACTGGCACTCTTTTTGCGGCAACGCTGATCGAGGTTCCCGCAGCCCTAGATCAGATCTTCCCCGAGAAAGACAGTGTTGAAGCCGTTAAAATTGTTTTAACGGCTGAAATGATCGCTGCTATCGATGCTCGTTCTGAGACCGCTAAATTGACAACAAAAGTGGGTGAAGAGAAAACCTTTCATGTTGCTAAAAAGGGCGGCGAGGTAATTGGTTTAGCGATGGAGGCGACGGAGCAAGGCAAGTGGGGATTGATCCAATTCCTGATTGCTATCGACCCCAAGGTAACCAAGATCGAAGATGTGGTTGTTCTAGCGTTTGAAGAAAAAAGGGGTAAACCCATTTCTCGACGAACCTTTCTCGAGCAGTTTGTTGGAAAAGGCTTAAGTGATCCACTTGAAGTGGGTAATGATATCAAAGGCGTTACCGGTGCGACGGTCTCGTCAAAAGCGGTTACCCATGCGGTCAAAGATTCACTGGTGATTTATGAAGAGGTTTACAAGAAAAAGTAACCCTTTAGTGGATTATGGTTGATGTTGAAAAAAAGGGTGGCCTCGGTCACCCTTTTTTTATATACTGGCTGCATGCACGAAATGTCGATCGCTGCGGGTATTTGGTCTACGGTTGTTGACGCTCTGGATTCGGGGGGACATGCCAAACTCCTCAATGTTGAGGTCACTCTTGGAGAATACCTTGGTGTGGTCAATGAATCCCTCGATCTTTGTTGGGAAGCCATCACTATGGACGATCCTCGAGCGATAGGCTCTGTCTTAACCCTCACACTCGAACCGACTGAAGTAGCCTGTCATCAATGTCAGCAAACATGGTTGTTTAATGACCATCGTTATACGTGTCCTCAATGTGGGGTTTCGGACAGCCATATTGAACGGGGACAGTCGCTTTTCGTAAATCAGATCGAAGTCGAGGAATAGAGAGGACGTTTCAATGGAGATCAAAGTGATGCAGAATGTGTTGAAAGCAAATGATGTGTTTGCCGAGAATACGACTGAACTGTTGAAGACAAAGGGTGTCAGGTTGTTTAACCTTATTGGATCGCCTGGTGCGGGGAAAACGAGCGTATTAGAGCTAATGATCCCGTTGCTTAAAGATAAAGGAGCGCGGATCGCCGTTATCGAGGGGGATTGTGCCACGGCACGAGATGCGCAGCGTATAGCGACCTTGGATGTGCCGGTCGTTCAAATCAACACTGGAAATGGTTGCCATTTAGACGCCAGTCAAGTCGGCAAGGTCTTGGGCGAGTTTTCGCTTGATGCGCTCGATATGGTTATTATCGAGAACGTTGGTAACTTGGTCTGTCCCACGGGGTTTGATTTGGGGGCGGATGAAAAGATCGCGATCATCTCGGTTACTGAGGGCGACGATAAACCCTTGAAGTACCCGCGTATTTTTCACGAGGCGAAAGCGGTGATCTTAACCAAAATTGACCTGATCCCTTATACTAATTTTTCTCTCCAACGATTTACCGATGCCCTGCGGTCGATCCGTCAGGATCAAGAACTATTTTTATTGTCATGTACGACCGGCGAAGGGTCGGACCCATTGGTTGAGCGATTTTGGCCTTAAATATTCATTTTCAAGAAGGCCGTATCCCTATTTTGGTCGGAGCGACGGCTGTGGGCAAGACCGAGCTGAGCTTGAAGTGGGCTAAAACGCACAAGCTATCGATCTTGTCGGCAGATTCGATGCAGGTCTATCGGGGGATGGATATTGGAACGGCTAAAATCCCTCTTGCAGACCGACAAGGGATACAGCATCATTTGATCGATATTAAAAACCCTGATGAACCGTGGTCGCTGAGTCATTTTTTAGAGGCTGCAAAGTTGATATTTGATACGGGCGAAAAGGTTTTGATCGTTGGGGGAACAGGGCTTTATATCCGTGCGTTGTTGAACGGGTATTTGATGCCCGAATGTGCGCCTGACCCTTTGTTTCGAGAGAAACTCTATGATCGAGCCAATCGAGAGGGTATCCTTTCGCTTCATCAAGAATTGGTCAACAAAGACCCTGAGTCGGGTGCCTCGATCAAGCCATTAGACGCCTTCCGCATCATCCGTGCCCTTGAGATCATTAAGCAAACGGGAAAAAAGGCATCAGAAACAAGACAGCAGAATCCTGACAAGGATCGCTTTCAATTGATCGTTTTAAATCGACCTCGAAATGAGATCTATCAACGGATCGAAACCCGTGTGGATACTATGATCGAGAAGGGGCTGGTTGAGGAAGTCAAAACGCTGCTAGAGGCTGGGTACGATCCCTCGCTTTCGTCCCTTCAAGGACTGGGGTATAAGGAGATCATTGCCTATTTGAAGGGCGTGACGACGTTGTCAGAGGCGGTTGATCTCATTAAAAAACGGTCGCGACACTTTGCGAAACGGCAGTTGACTTGGTATCGTAGCTTTACTGATGCTGTGTGGATCGATTTGGAGCCGAAATAAATGCGAATATTTCTTGTAGTCTTGTTCTTAACACCGATATTGTGGGCATCCAGTATTGAGGAGTACGGCATCAATAGTGGCAACTTTGTTGTATTTATCCCCACGATCACTTCTAATAAAATGATCGTTGCCTTGCATGGGTCGGGGGAGCGGGCGAATAACTTTGTTCAGAATTGGACGAAAGAGGCCGAGGCTCGTCATTATTATGTGGTAGTTCCTAATTCGACCGATCCGAATGGGTGGTCGGGGGAAGACATGAATCGTATTATGAAAATCGTTGCAACTGCCCAGTCAACCTATGGCATCAAAAGGACGTTGTTATCAGGGGCATCATCAGGCGGGCAGGTGGCCTTGCTGTTGGGGATCAATGAGTATCCCTATTTTAATGCCGTTCAGACCTTTATGGGGCTCGCCATTACGGAGATGGGGCAATATATAAAATATCAGAGTGTGAAGAAAAATCGTCGTCCGATCTTGCTGATCCATGGTCGAAAAGATGCAATGATCCCGATTAAATATGCGCAGATGAACCGAGATTTCTTGAAGTCAAAGGATTATTCCATAACCTATTGGGAAGAACCCAATATGGTTCATGAAGATTATCGGCAGGATAATAATAAAATATTGGATTGGTTTGAGAGACTCCGCTGACCCAATAAACGCCCAACCAGATGGCAAAAAAAAATCTCCCCCCAGCCCCCTCTTTAGAAAAGAGGGGGAGTCGCAAGGACAATGGGGGAATGCTATATCTCTGATAGTTTCTGTAGGAATCCGATCTGTGCTTTTCGACTTTCTTCGGCTCGTGCGAACAAGGCATCGGCCTCAGTCGGGTTAATCGTCTTTAACGACTTATAACGAGTCTCGGATAATAGGAACTCTTTGAAGTCCATCGTTGCGGGACGGGTATCCCAGCTCATTTTCTTTTCCGCTGTTGGGTTGTAACGGTACAAAGGCCAGTAACCAGCTGCCACCGCATTGCCACCATGAGCTTGAGAATCACGCAAATTAAACCCGTGAGCGATACAGGGGGAGTACGCCACAATGATCGACGGACCATCATAGGCTTCTGCTTCCATGAGGGCGTTAAGTACCTGTTGTTTGTTAGACCCCATGCTGACAGAGGCGACATAAACATAACCATAGGACATTGCGATAAGACCAAGATCTTTCTTGGCTACCTTTTTACCACTGGCAGCAAACTTGGCAACGGCACCGATTGGTGTTGATTTAGACGATTGTCCGCCTGTGTTGGAGTAAACCTCGGTATCTAAAACGAGGATGTTTACATTTTCACCGGACGCAATGACATGATCAAGGCCGCCGTATCCAATATCGTAAGCCCAACCATCTCCACCGATGATCCAAACGGACTTGTCGAGCAGGTAATCCCGATTTTCACGCGCAACGGTGAGTTGTTTGAGCACGTCTCCTTTAGCAGAACTGAACGCTTTCTCGATTTCGTTAACGAGAACATCGGCTTTGGCTTTGGCGTCTGCATCGTTCTTGGTTTTGACCTCTATTAGAGCCACAATGGCTGCTTTGAGACTAGCAGAAATGTCTAGACCTTGAAGTGTCTCCAGGGATTGGAAGAGGGTGTCACGTGTTTGATTGATGGATAAACGCATACCCAGACCGAACTCCGCGTTGTCTTCGAAAAGACTGTTGGCCCAAGCGGGACCTTCGCCTTTTTCGTTTTTACAATAGGGGATGGCCGGTGCCGTTCCACTATAGATCGAGGAACAGCCCGTTGCATTGGCAACGACCATGCGTTCACCGAAAAGTTGACTGACGAGTTTGACATACGGGGTTTCGCCACAACCAGCGCAAGCACCTGAGAACTCAAACAAAGGCTGTTTGAACTGGGACCATTTCAACGTGCCTTCTTTGGTGCCTTCGGTGTTTTCTTCGGGTAGTTGACGGAAGAATTGGTAGTTAGCGACTTCGCCTTGTTCGATAGCCTTTTCGATGGGTTCCATCTGAAGGGCCTTCGTTTTGGCGGGGCAGATTTCGACGCAGCTTCCGCAACCGGTACAATCCTCAACGAAGATTTGTACTTTGTATTCGAGGTTCTTGTCATTCTTTGTGTTTGACTTGATGGTTTCGAACGTAGCGGGTTTGTTGGTTAAATGAGCTGGGTCGATCTGCTTGGTACGAACAACCGCATGAGGGCAAACATACGAACATTGATTACACTGGATGCAATTGGCGGCGATCCATGTCGGGACATCCGAAGCGATCGAGCGTTTTTCGTATTGGGTCGTTGCGGTTGGGAAAACACCATCTTTGCTCATATGAGAAACAGGGAGATCGTCGCCTTTGAGAAGCGCGATCGGCTGCATGACATTTTTGACAAAGGGTTCGTCAATATTCATATAGACGGGGTAATGAACTGTATCCTTCGCTGTAGCAGGAACCTCGACTTGAACCAAAGCTTCGACGGTTTTGTCGACGGCGTTCCAGTTCATCTCAACGATCTCTTTGCCTTTGCGTGAATAGGTCTTTTCGATCGACTTTTTGATCAATTCGATGGACTTTTTTGGATCGAGAATGTTCGCGATCGCAAAGAAAGCAGTTTGCATGACCATATTAACGCGTCCACCGAGGCCGACCGCTTTGGCGATCTCGAGGCCGTTGATGTTATAAAACTTGATCTGACGGTCGATGATGATCTGTTGCATATCGACAGGGAGTTTGTGGAAGGCTTCTTCTCGACTGAAGTTCGAGTTAAGAAGGAACGTGCCCCCATGACGGATCGTCGAGAGCATATCGTATTTGCCTAAATAGGACTGATTATGACAGGCGACAAAGTCCGCCTCGGTAATGAGATACGTTGACTGGATCGGGTCGGGGCCAAAACGAAGGTGGGAAATCGTGATCCCGCCGGATTTTTTGGAGTCATAAACGAAATAGCCTTGAGCATAAAGATCGGTGTAATCCCCAATGATCTTGATGGAGTTCTTGTTTGCGCCAACGGTGCCGTCTGCGCCGAGACCCCAAAACATACATTGGATCGTGCCATCAGGAACGCAGTTGATACGCTGTTTTTCGACGGTTAAGGAGAGGTTCGAGACATCATCAAGGATACCGACCGTAAAATCGGTTCGGGGCTCTTTGCTTTCGAGATTGGTGTAGACCGCTTTAACCATGGCGGGATTGAATTCTTTAGAGGAAAGCCCATAGCGACCACCCACCACGAGGGGGATCGTTTTGAACTTTTTCATGCCTTGAGGTGAGGTGAGGGCAGTTAATACATCTTGGTGAAGCGGCTCGGCGGCGCAACCTGGCTCTTTGGTGCGGTCGAGGACGGCTATCTTTTTGACCGTTGCAGGTATGGCTTCGATGATATGCTTAACACTGAAGGGGCGATAAAGATGAACCTTAATAAGCCCGATCTTTTCTTTCTTTTGGCAGGCGAATTTGATATATTCTTCGATCGCTTCGCAGCCAGAACCCATCGCAACAATGACGTTCTCGGCATCAGGGTCGCCGACATAGTCGAATAATTTGTAGCTTCGGCCGGTGATCTTGGCGACTTTGTCCATCGTGTCTTGAACGATCTCAGGTGTATCCCAGTAGGCTTGATTAACGGTTTCACGACCTTGAAAGTAGATATCAGGGTTTTGGGCGGTGCCACGTAAAGTTGGCTTTTTGGGGTTCATGGCGCGGTCTTTGAAGATTTGGATAGACTTTTTGTTAACGAGACTCGCCATGGTGTCAAAGGTGATCTCTTCGATCTTTTGGACTTCATGAGAGGTACGGAACCCATCGAAAAAGTGAAGGAAGGGGACGCTCGCTTCGAGAGTGGCCAGATGGGAAACCAGCGCAAGATCCATCGTTTCTTGGACGGAGTTGGCGCATAACATCGCAAAGCCTGTCTGACGAACAGCCATCACATCGCTGTGGTCGCCGAAAATGGATAAGGCTTGTGCGGCTAAACTACGCGCTGAAACGTGAATGACCATGGGGATCAGCTCGCCAGCGATCTTATACATATTAGGGATCATGAGAAGAAGGCCTTGAGACGCCGTAAAAGTCGTGGTTAAGGAACCGGCAACCAGTGAACCATGAACGGCACCCGCTGCGCCGCCTTCGGATTGCATTTCGACAATTTTGAGGACTTGGTCAAAAATATTCTTTTTGCCGAGAGCGGCCCATTCGTCACAATTTTCGCCCATATTCGAGGAAGGAGTAATGGGGTAAATGGCAGCTACTTCGCTTAACGCATATGCAACATGAGACGCTGCCTGATTTCCATCGATCGTCGCAAACTTTTTCTCTACCATACCGACAC
Source organism: uncultured Candidatus Marinamargulisbacteria bacterium (assembly GCA_903910705.1). Taxonomy (GTDB): domain Bacteria; phylum Margulisbacteria; class Riflemargulisbacteria; order GWF2-35-9; family GWF2-35-9; genus CAIWAN01. Next base: position 33,420 of record CAIWAN010000029.1, on the reverse strand, counting down.
CTCTTTCAACGATTTCAAACGGTCATAAGTTTACCGCAACCCGTTCTTACTGTCATGTTGAAAAATCGAAATAATCTTCTATTTTCGGGCAAGAGTTCCTATAATTTGGTTTATTGTGCAAGATTTTAGGGGGAAATATAATGCAAGAACTTATTCAAATTCGTATAGATGAACTATCTCGACTTCGCCGTGACCTGATTGAAAAACAAAAAAAAGATCTCGCTAAGATCGAAGTAAGGATCAGCGAACTTCAAGGGTTAACCGGTGGCGCAAGTTCGCTTTCGGCAGAGACCCTTGAAACAGATTTGCCTTTTGATGAGGACGACCAAATGGTGCTTGAAGATCCGGTTCTCGCAGAGGCCGAGCCGATCGTGTCGCCAATACCCGAACCTGTTCATGAGCCAGACTTGTCGATCGATGATGATCTCTTCGCGGATTTAGAGCCGATCGTTTTACCCATATCTGAACCTGAGCCGACCCCTGAACCCGAGTTGCCGCCCGAACCGGTCACTCCAAAATCCGTGACCATTCCGCCCATATTACAGAATGTGGTTGTATCGCCTGAACCTGCATCGAAGCCTGTTGTATCATCTCCGGCTGTTGGGCAGGATGATATCGAGGCCCTTATCAACGGTCTCGTTTAGCGGTATATTGCGGGCATGAAGAAAATTCGTGTCCAGTGGAAGTCGATCTTTCTGCTTATTTTAGCGTTAATATTAATGGTCGCGGGGATGAAGCTGGGACCGATATTGGGTTCTGGATAAGTTGTGTTTGTCAAAAAAGCTTGGTAGCTTTCTCGGGTGCTATTTTTCGTCTAGATCTAGGTGGAACTTGTGGAGAAACCGGTGATAGATCGGGGTGAACAGGACGGCGACAAAGGTCAGAAAAGCGACGCCAGAATAGATGGCATAGACCGCTGCAAAGAGTTTGCCCCCCGTTGTTTCCATTCGGTTTACAGGCCCCATGCCAGTGAGGATCATGGCGGCGTTTAGGAATGCGTCGACAAAAGGTAATTTAGCAAAATAGGCATAGCCTAACGTGCCGATACCCAGCGAGATCAATAGAAACCCCAGTCCGAACAGGAAGTATACGGCCATTCGGATGGCAAATTCTTTATTGGAGATGAGGGGCTGGGACTTTCGTTCAAAGGCGTTCATGAAAACCTCACTCTTTTTAAAATCGTAATTCAGATAGTGGGTGGCGTCAAGCTTGCCTAGAACTCCGAGTGGAGCCTAGGCTGCGTGTCGAGGTTTAGTGGGTCTTCGGGGTTGCTCGATTCGATACAGAAAAAGTCGAACAAAAACATTTTCATCATATAGACAATCATCTTTTCACCTCCTTTCATAAGACACTATATCGAGTCAAGATGACAAGGGTGTGACAAGGGGATTATGTTTAGGTGAAGCCCAAAATTCATCAAGGCTTCATTAAAGAGTAATAATTCACCTGTATAGTAGGGAAATGCCTAACAAGACTCAGGATGTTGCGGTTCCACTGAATTTGTTTGTTAAACACATCGCTCGCCATCATCATGAGTTCTCGGTAACCAAAAGCCACAGACATAAAGAGTGGTTGCTTCACCCTAGTCCCGGCACAAGAGCCAAACCACAAGCCCCAAAGATTGTTCGATTCTTTGACTTAGCCGAGAAAATGTACCACGAACAAGCGGTCAGGGGGCAGACATTTTTAGAGACGATGCGCAATTTTGTGGTGACGATGATCTATACCTTCATCCCGCTACCGCTCCCACGGCATAAGGTTGATTTTGTATTTTTTATTCATACTCGGTATGTGCAAGACTATCAAAGCGTGTTTCCTTTTTTGAACGGCTTAAAGCGTCTTTCACCTAAGCTCTATTTGAAGCTGATCCAACATTTCCCGCCCTGCATTATCGATCATTTTGATGCAGAAAACGGCCTCCGAGGGTTATTAGTTAGTACACCATTATTACCTGATACCCTCATGAAAGAGCGAAAACGCACGGAGCAAGAGTTGTTTAAAACAAAGAAACTGCTAGACAAGTATTGCGCCCCAACCCCCCGCAAGATCGTGCTTGGACTGGGTGGGTGGTGGCCGATGGTGACCAAAAAAGGAACGTTAGTAAAATCGATCTTTGCTAAAGGGGGAGGGTATCGCGTTACGACGGGCCATACCGCAACCGTCTATTCCATTGTCACCACGACGATGCAACTGATCGAGAAGTCCCAGATCGATCGAAAGAGGATCAATATCGCAATTCTTGGATGTGGGAATATTGGGAGCCACTGTGCTGAGTTTTTGCTCGATTGGGGCGTGCAGGTGACACTTATCGATATTAATCAGAAAAAGTTGCGACATCTTCGACGTGATTTCTCCCATCAATATCCCAAAAGTCATATTCATACGGCGCTGTTTACCCCAAAACGGATAAAGCGGGTGCTTGATGGCTGTCACATGGGCATTTGCGCGACCTCGAATGTCGGTTCGATCATCTCGCTTCAGCAAATCCCTAAACACTTTATCTTTATCGATGACTCGCGTCCGGAGGCTATCCCGCGCGCGACACTCGATGATAAGCGCTATACTCTCGAAGGTGGACTGTTAAGCGTTTCTGGTCTTCGTTCACGGTTTAATTTTGGGTTTGGGAATGACCATAATACATTGGGGTGTTTGGCTGAGTCGTTTTTGCTTGCTTGGGATAGTATGGATGCCCAAATCGTCGAGGAAACAGTGGGGCGGATCGACCCTAATAATTTTAAACTTTTCGCCTCCTTTTGTGATTTAAAAGGCATAACCCCCGGAGCCTACAAAATGGGGGATCTGGTCATTGCCGAAGAACGCCTCATTCATGCCCTTCTCAAACGCCACAATAAGGTCGTTTCGTAACGTAATCTTCATATTAAAAGCTAGGATTCACTAGGTTCCTGTTCGATATATGAATATGAACAAGAAGGTTATAGCTATGTCTACAGAAGAATCTAAGGTTGGGCGAAAGCGAGGCTTCTTTTCCACGGCTGGGAGTTATATAACGGGTAAAATTTGGAAACCAACCAATAAGGCAACAACACTTGGAGACGTTTTTAATGCTTTACCCACAGAACCAATGTCCCCTAAATATCGAGTTCACGTTATTGACACCGCTATTTTGAAACAATTTTTATCTGTACCAGAGCTAGAATTCATTGATGAGACGATTGGAAATAATAGGGAAAAGATAAATGGTTTGATGTTTTTCGATTCCAACGAAATTGATACGTTGATTCTTTCATCGCAGGGAATATCAGCTGTTAATAAGTCAAAGATAAAAAAAATGCTTATGAATGAAAGTTCTCCCATTTTATCAATGATAAGCATGTTTAAGAATATGAGCCGAGACATTTACCAAAAAGTAAAAGCAAAGGTTCTTCCCACTCAAACAAGCCCCCCTGATTATTCAGCTCGCGTTATTGAAATCGCTAAAATAAAAGAAATACTTTCGGAAGAAGAATTTCCTGGATATTTGAGCATCATGAAGGACATTCAAGCACAAAAAATAAACGGTTTGATGTTTTTCGATATCGACAAAATGAATCAGTTAAATCCAAAAGAGACCGATTTATTAAAAAAAATTACTAACAACAGTTTCTCCATTTTATCAATAATAAGCATGGTACAGGACATGGAGCCTGTTGGGTTCTTAGCGTCAAATGGCCAAATAGAATGGGCAAATATAGCGGCATTGGATGCCTTGGGAATGACGTTAGATGAACTTATTGGAAAAAATATTTTAGATGTAACCCATAATTATGGTTTATCAGAAGTTCGCAAAAATCAAATTCAGAACGAAGACTTTAACCCATACAAAGCCATCTTTTACAACGAAAAAACAAAGACAGAAATACCCGTTCGTATTCAGCCTGGTCCCATTGATGGGAAAAGAACCTTTGGGATTATTACCATCCTTAAGCCAGGGAATAGCCTGTTCTCTGAAAAAGACCAACAACGCGAATATGTAGAAGAGCTTCAAACAAGTTTTGGGAGAATACGGGAAGAATTCAAGAATTCAAGGCAAGCCCCCTTAACACTCCCCGTTATACTCGATCGAGTCAAAGATTTCTCGGGTAGCGATACCGCATTTTTGGCTAGCAAGGCAACTGGAGGATATGATGTGCGGATAACAGGGAAAGACAATACCATCACTAAAGAAATGGAGTCGTTATTAACGTATTTTGAAAACAATCCTTTTCTGTATTTTTCGGAGATTGCTCATCCACTAAAGAAACATATTGAGGACTTCCTTCCACGCTCTGGAGAAATTACTTCTGGTTTTCTTGTCCCCATACGCAACGAAAAAGGCGAGACCACCGATATTATAGGTGTCACCAGCAACGACAAACCACTATTTCCGAATATTAACCCTTCCGTCGTCAGCGTCTGGTTCCAATATTTTGGCGAAATTTCTCAAAACATAAGGTTGTCAAAATGACTGGCTATAAGGTCATTGCCCTCTCAACAATTGATACCCCTATTCCAAGGTCGCTTAACAATGACGTTAAAACCTTGATCCGATTATTATCAGGAACTGAAAATGTTAGTGAATACTTTGATGCAGATGATACCTGCTTGAATGGGATTAATTCGTCAATTTATGATCATCCGCTTGTTCAAACTATTGCAGCCCTGCTGATTATGATTAAAGACAATCAAACGCTTGGAAATATGGATGCTGCGCATCTGAAAAATATTCTTGACCGGTTCAAATCACTCTATTCTTACAAAGAAACTGATAGCCATTGGCCCCGAGTCCTACTCAATCTGACATTAAAGGTATTAGAACATCCAAACGATCAAAACAATATACTCGAAATGTATCAGCGTCTTAATCTTGTTTTAGTCGAATCCACCGGAGAAAATCTTGATTTAAACAAGTATCATCTGAAGTCGGTAGCGTCCACGGAAACATCCCGTGTACGTGATGTGGTACAAACTAAAACAAGCTCTGTTGCCTTAGTGTTGGAGCAATATACTGCAGGATATAAAAACGTTATGATCACTTACGATAAGCCCACCGATATAAAGACGCTTAAAGAGACGATCTCTGAGGCAGAAAACGCAGCGAAGATACTCGGCATAACGCTTCAATGCCGATTAGAATATAGCGCGAATCGTCTTAATGATAAGGGCGACTGGTATCGAAACAACATTAGTTTCGCGATCACAAGTCAGACTTTGGATGATGTGATAACGTCCATCATTGATCATGAAAAAAAGACAGAAGCTATCCACCAACAGCTCATAAAATATCAAATTGCTCGGTTTAATGGGGATCCCATTGGTGACGAACTAAAAATTGGACTGACCATCCCCGAAAAATCGATCACTGATGTGCCAACGTTTAATCTTGGGTATGAAAGAAGACAAGAACTTTGTTTGCAAAAAATTACTTACGATGAGCTCTTAAAGTCAACAAATGGTCCACCCTCACGGGAAGACTTGGCTGCGCTCATTATTGACAAAATAACCACCATGGCAATGAAACGATTGGCATACCTAAACACTGAAAAATATCGAATAAATAAATTATCCCCTATATTAAATAAAATTGAGTTCTATGAAACGCTGATAAGAGAACTTGACCAAATTTATGTTCGTGATAAGTATTTAGCACCCGCTGACTTTGACAAGACATTCCCGAACATGAATCAATTACTACAAACCGTTCAGGCGTTTGAGCCCTTGTTGAGTGTGTACGGCAAGCCCGACTCGAGTCAAGTTCTATTAACGCTCATTGAAAACTTTCCTAATATCAAAGGGATCGCTTTTTTCCTTCCTAGAGACGAAGAATCCATCGAGTATCAAAAGGCAATTACCGACGTGAAAGTAGTCGAGACGTATGTCGATTGTATTAATCAATATATGAAGGGAACAAGTGTAGATATATATCAGGCTGAAAGATTCCAAACATTTTGCAGTCAGTCGAATGGAAAATATATATTAACCAATAATTCTTTAACCGTTATGGGTATGCCCTCGGAAGACGAGCAAACGAATTTGCTAAATATTTGCAAAAATGACTATGAGGACACTCAGTCTATCAAACGGCTTATTCGATTAGCGAAACGACTTTCCTTCGATATTCTTGGGACGCTCAAAGAATCAAAGCTCAAGGGAATGGTTCTCGATTACTTCGAATCTGACTTAACCAAATATGCGTGCGCCCAACCCCATATAGAACCGATAAAGATAGAGTATTGGTATGACGCGCAACATCCTTGTCCGAAACAGTTAGGGCATGCTCAATTATTTAGCAGTGATAACGAACAAACAAATATAGAAGACGAGCTTCCCTCTGGCAAAGTCGCCAATATGTTTCAAAATTTAAAAAATACGGCGCTAAGCGTTACTCCCAATAATAGCTATACGCGTTTGCTTAGCCGAGTAAGGGAAGAGATTTTTGAACGGGGACGTGAAACAATGATACACGCCAAAACGTTAAACCCGAAATGGGTTTTCGCTGGGTTTTTTGTAATGAGCCTGATCCCCGGAATCATCTCTCCACCAGCCCTTTCATTGACTATTCCCTTGACGATCGGAGCCCTTACAATAGCCTTTATCAAGGGGATGGCCGAACATCAATTGGCGTTTGCAAGTCTAAACCCCAAAAGATGGCGACCCTCATTCATTCTTTGGCCGGATGTGGCCTATACAATATTTAAAACGATGCTAGCAATTTCACTGATGAAAGGAGCCTATAATTCGACGTTTGATCTAATGCAGTCAGCTGATTTGACTTCGGATTTGTCCTATTTTTGGTTTAATAATGCTTCAAATATTGCTGTTGGATTATTGAAAATGGTATATATCATGTTGGCTCAGAGTATCAAGTCTTTGGCGATAGGAAAAGCCTTGAGTTCGGAGAATCTGCGAAAGTTTGGGATTGAAGGTTTGGATACCGCGATGGGGCTCTTTATATACGGTGTCGCAAGCTCATTAGGGTTAAGTTGGGATACGATCATCGCAACGAAATTATTCTCTGAAATAGCGTCACTGACGATCAAGGGAATACTCTATAAACAGAAAAACTGGAAACAACGTCAGATGGATTTTTCACACTTGTTGCCTATCGTATCAGAGAGTGGTAATACACTCCAAAAAGTTAAGTCCTTTCTAAACATTTTATGGATATGGGATCAGAAAGAAAATGGGGCCGCTCTTATTGATGAATTTAAAAAGTCTTTCAGTGCTTTTTCAGATGATTTAATTAACAATGAAAAACGTTCCCTTAATAATGACCAGATCAATCTAGATCCCAAAATAAAAGAAAAGCTTGAAGAAAGAATCGTTCCCGATTTCAAAAAGGCAATGAAGGTCAAATCATGAGCGACTCATTAAAGGTATCGCTTCTGCAACCTTATCCGATAGACTATCGGGGCAACACTCAAAAGTATGGGATAACGAAATCGATTATTGATTCAACCTCTACGCTGACAAGTCTCAGGTCTTTGTCCTTGCCGGATTCATCAAAGGATCAAACCTTGGGAAATATGCATTTAAATATTACCCCGTTAGAAATGCCGATCTTAGAAGATTCCAAATCCGATACGACGATCATCGACAATGACGAACAGACATTAAACGATATGTTGCATCAGTTTGTTCGACGAAGGGGGCATCTTTCGACCAAAGATGATGCGGATTTTAATGCCCTTACGTTAGCTATAAAACAGCTTCTCTACAAGCGTTTGGGAGGGCAGGACGAATCCTTTGATCCGAGTCAATATGCCTTTGAGCAGTTTAAACAGGATGTTTGGACTTATCAGAGAAGAAAGAAAATATCCAAAAATGGCGGCCATTTAGGACCACGGACATCCCGAGCCCTACTTGGAATGAAATATACCCGATATGACGAATATCGAATAACGCCTATACCTCAATCGACGGGAAAGAAGACAACCCAGAAGACTGAAAAGAAATCCGCACCTAAGCCAGAAAAGAAGCCAGATACCAAAGAAACAAATTCACATAGAATTGAACAACAAAAGAAGGAGGCCGCCCCCTCGAATCTGACGCCAGTTGTTAAGTTATACTCGGAGATCAATCAGGTAGCCAAAGAGTTCATACGGCTTTATACGCTTGATTGTGTGCCTAATGGACTTTACTCGACTGTTATTCACTTCTTCGAACCCTTTCATAATAAGTCCGATCCGTCACCTGCTATTGATAAACAACAAAAGGTATTACATGAGTTAGTCCTGAAGGTGGGGCTCCTTCCCGAAGGTGCCGAAAAAGTCGCGCTGACGGCTTATGTGAGGTTACAACAAGCAGACATTGAGTTTATTAGCCATCGAGAAGTTGGAACAAAACATAGCTATAAAGCCGTTTATAAGTTATTGGATAAACACCATGCTATTGCCCGCAACCTTGCTTGCTACGCTAAACTTCGACACGCTGAAATTCTATATCGCGACTCAAAGCCTGACGAGGCGAACCGTCTCCTAAACGAGGTCGCTGCAGAGTTAAAGAAATCGACCTTCAAAGAAGCGTCCCTCTACCTTAACCGTGTTGCTTATTTGAGAAGCGAAGTGGGGCAGGCGAGTGTTCGTAAAGATACAGATCGGTTAAACGAGCCGTTTAAGGCACCAGAGATACATTAATCGCCACCGAAAGTCGACAATAATCCTTTGGTTAAGGCTGTTCGTTCAGTTGGAGATAATCTTGCCTCAGGATGCGTGGGTAAATAGAACCAAGGGGGCATCTTGCCTTTTTCAAGCTCCTCGGCTGCTTCGTCTCCTTTGTTTTTCTTTTGAGTCCCCCACAAAGAGACATTGAAATATTCCCGCCCTTCGATAACATCTCGTTGAGTTAACCATGAGATTGGGGCTACATGGCTGTACCAAGGCCATTTGGTTTCATGGCTATGACAATCATTACAGGCGCGGGCAAATAATTGTTTGGTGGCAGGCGCGTTCCATTTCGGTTCGGATTGAATCGGGGGATTTTGATGATCTTTGCCAAAAGGGATCAATTGGATCAATAAAAACAACCCCACCAGAATCATACTGAAGTATTTTATCATTTCAAACCTCCAAGTAGTTTATCTCAAAATGCTATAGGCCTAGTTTATACCAGTCCTTTGACCGATTGCAAACTCCGCAGATCGATAGCATCACCGGGACTTCGACAAGAACCCCGACAACGGTTGCGAGTGCCGCACCTGAACTGGGGCCATACAGCGCGATCGCTGTGGCAACGGCTAACTCGAAGAAATTACTTGCACCGATCAACGCCCCTGGGGCTGCGATATTATGTGGCACTTTCAGCCAACGCATCACTAAATAGGTCAGGCTGCTGTTGAAATACACCTGAATGAGTAGGGGGATCGCGATCAAGATGACATGGAACCAACGAATGATAAGATTGTCCGCCTGAAAAGCAAAGATCGTGATCAAGGTTAAGAGAAGCGCTATCATCGTGACGGGATGAAGTGTTGCCATGAACTGCTCGAAACGGGCTTTTCTCCAATACTTTAGCATAACGACCCGAGAGATGACGCCTAACAACAAAGGAATGACGATAAAAATAATGACGGATAAGAACAGCACATTATAAGGAACGGTAATCCCTGCGGTGCCCGTGACGAGAAAGGCGACGATGGGCGCAAACAGAACCAGCATGATCAAGTCGTTCACCGCCACCTGAACAAGCGTGTAGGCGGGGTTGCCGTTGGTCAGGTAGCTCCAGACAAAGACCATCGCGGTACAGGGCGCTGCTGATAAGATGATCGCGCCAGCCAAATATTGGTTCGCCAGATCGATGCCCAACATGGGCAAGAAAAGAAGCTTGAAAAACACCCAGCCCAAAAGAGCCATGCTAAAGGGTTTGACGAGCCAGTTTACCCCAAGGGTGACCAAGAGCCCCTTCGGTTCTTTGCCAACACTTAGTAGAGAATGAAAGTCGATCTTTAACATCATCGGATAGATCATCAGCCAGATCAGGATCGCGATGGGAATGTTGATATGACTGTTTTTGCCAAACTCGAACTGACGAATAAGCCCCGTTACTTCGGGAAAGAGGGTGCCGATAGCCACGCCAATGACCATGCAAAGCGCCACCCATACCGATAAATAACGCTCGAAAATATTCATGATATTGTTTTAATCCAATCGACGATCTTTGTCTCGATCGCATCGCGAACGGTTTTTGTTTGTTGGAGTCGTTCATCATGGGTGCCTGTAAAGCTAGAAGGGTCGGGAAAGCCCCAGTGTAAACGCTCGGTGATACCCGGAAATAGGGGGCACTGCTCGCCACTGGTTTCATCGCAGACGGTGATTACATAGTTGTAGAGATTGCCTTGTTTGTAAAAGTCGAAGACACTTTTGGTGGGGTTGTTGGAGATGTCGATGCCGATATCTTTCATGGCCTCGACCACGATAGGGTTGAGCTTGCCCGGTTCGAGCCCTGCACTTTCGGCTACGATCTCGCCTTGGCCGTATTTGTTAACGAACGCCTCGGCCATTTGACTCCGAGCGGAATTATGGATACAAACGAATAAAACTTTTGTCATGAAGAACTCCTTCTTTTATTATAACAAAGAGGCCGCGAAAGCGGCCTCTTTGTTTATTTAGAACAATCGCTTACTTTTAGAAAACTTTGGTTTTCTTCGAGTAAATGGCTGTGTTCGCGTCGGCGAATTTACCTTTTACACGATAGAAACCTTCGGCCTCTACGAGCTTTTGACCTTCGTCGGATAATTCAAATTCGATGAAGCTCTTGGCAACGCCTTTGGGTGCGCCATCGACATATTGAAATAGGGCACGAGCGATTGGATATTTACCGGAGTAAATATTCTTTTCATCGAGGGGTGAGTAGGCCTTGTCACCGTCTTTTTCGGAAACGGGGAGGATCTTGATCCCTTTGACCGGCTTGCCATTATCAACCACATAACCCACGCCGGCATAACCGATACCACCGTTGTCTTGTCTGACTGCATCAACGATCTGTGAAGTACCATTCATCTGAGCCATTTTGTTGGAGTATTCGCCAGCAAGCACATGCTCACGGAAGAAATCGAACGTGCCAGAGTTGGGTTGACGACCATAAAGCGAGATCGCAAGGTCTGGGCCGCCGACTTCTTTCCAGTTGGTCACTTCGCCTTTATAAATGGCCGCGAGCGATTCTTTGGAAATACTGGTTAACGGATTGCCATCATTCACAACGATACTAAGCGCATCAACAGCGACGGCGATCTCTTTGACCTCGACGCCTTTTTCTTTGGCTTTTTTGAGCTCTTTGTCTTTCATCGAACGAGACGAGTTGGCGATATCACATTTGCTGTTGATTAACGCCGCAACGCCTGTGCCAGAGCCTCCGCCTGTTACGGCGATCTTGTCGTTAGGATTCTTTTGCATATACACTTCGGCTAATTTCTGAGCCAAGTTGACCATGGTGTCAGATCCTTTGACCTGAACCATTCCGAATCCAACCTGAGCAAACAGGGATCCAGCGAGAACGAGAGCTACTAATGGTTTGTTTTTCATAGTGGTTCCTTTCTTTATAGTGATGTCTCAAGCGCAACTGACGAAAAGCCTGTTGTTGTTCCATTAATAGCGGTGACTTGCTCTAAATGGAAATACCCCGTAACGCGGCTCGACAATTTGTATTTTACACCACCACTGAGCTTGTTGCTAATATTAACTTGATTAGCATCGAGGAGGTAGTTCACATACAGTTGAGTGTCAGCGTTTACGTCATAGTTGGCATAAAGGCCATAGTACTGTTTTGCTTTTGTCTTTTGAGTAATGTAGGCTTTACTTGCATCATCATTTAGATCATACCACGCTGTTCCGACTAACTTTAGGTCGTCTTGAATGAAGGTATAATCGCCATATAGAGAAAATCCACTAACACTGTTGTTGGGTGTCGAATCAGCACTATATACAGCGCCTACCGTCCAATCTTTACCGGATTTGAGCATCGCGCCTAAGAACGACTTTGTGTTGTTATTGTTGGTAAAGCCTTCAACCCCTGGCATTGTGCCTAATTGAGTGATCTTTAGGTCAAAGTCGCCAACGGGAACCATGTACGAAACCCCAACGCCTTTGTCTTTACAGTAGGTGTAAAAACTTCCGTCGGAATAGGGATGTGTTTCTGCATCAAGGATGCCCATGCGTTGGTAACCGACGCGAAGTGACCCTGGTAGAGACTTCAACTCGGTGGTGATGTACAAATAAGCCGCTGACATGCCGATGGCTGTTCCGCTCGCGGTGAATTTGCTTTCCCAATATAGCGAGGTGTCATCGTTCTTGAGGGTAAGCCCAACGATGGTTTTGTAAAGTGCACTGTCTGCGGGACTTGTGCTGTTGTTGGCTGCTTTTTCGGTCATCCAACTGCCGTCTTGATTATCTCCGAGTAAAAATCCAAATGAGCTCTTTACCTTTCCGTCGATATCGAGTCCAAAGCTTGTGGCCGCTAGCATCAAAGCCATGGCGCCTATTAAGATCGATTGTTTTTTCATTCAAATGCTCCTTTCAAATAATCACTGTCTTCTTCTTAACCGTGCACGTTGTTGTAAGCGTGGCACCTCCTCTTTTTATCCTTACGTTTTGATAGAATTGTATAAAGATTAGATGTCGCTATTGCAACGCGAGCATCTCATTTTGAGGAAGAAATTGTGACGTTTAGATGACGGCCTGCCATAACTTCCCTGTTATTGACATGTGTTGTATTATTGTCTTTGATGATTAAGCTCACCGAAGACCAATTTTTGACTCGTCCCTTAGAAGCCATGAACTCAATTAGAAGTGGAAATGAGCTGCTTTTTATTGCTGGCAATACAGATAAATATATCTTGCTTAATGCCGTTAATATCGAAAAGATACAGGACATGCTTGACCTTTATATGCTTGAGCAAACTCGAGGAGAAGAGACGGTTTCCTTGGAGCAATATTTATTGAATGAAAATTGATCTTCGTCGCTCAGCTATCAAAGACTTAGACCAGCTTGACGTAACAAAAAGAAAATCAATGCTTTCCCATATTCAGGAGCTCTCAGCGTTTCCTAATGTAAGTCAAATTAAACGATTGTCAAACTATTCGCCAGCCTACCGGTTGCGAGTCGGCTCGTATCGAGTTTTGTTTGATGTATCAAATGATGTGATTGTTATTGGTCGCATTTTGCATCGCAAAGACGCGTATCGATAGCGGCAATATCTACCCCGTGCTAAATTTATACCCAACACCGCGAACGGTGCGGACGTATTCGAAGTCGGTGACGGCTTCGAGTTTGGCGCGGAGCCGACGAATGTGGACGTCGACGACTCGATTATCGCCATAAAAGTCGTCACCCCAGACCTTGTAGAGCAGTTGCTCTCGGGTAAAAACACGTTGGGGCTGACCGGCAAGCGTCAGGAGCAGTTCGAACTCTGTTTTGGTCAAGGGGAGGGGCGTCGCGTTAAGTTGGACTTCGTAGGTGGCGGTATCGATGGTCAACGCTCCCAGAGTGAGATGGTCTTCTTTTTTGGTGACGGGTTCAACCGCTCCGACCGATCGTCGAAGGATCGCTTTGACGCGAGCCACCAGTTCTCGCGGACTAAAGGGTTTGCTTAAATAATCATCGGCACCGAGTTCGAGGGCAAGGACTTTGTCGAATTCTTCACTTTTTGCCGATAACATGATGATCGGGGTTTTGGCGAGTGTTGGGTCTTGTCGCACTTTTTTGCAGACCTCGATGCCTTCCATTTTGGGTAGCATCCAGTCAAGAATGATCAAATCGGGGTGTAATCGGCGAATATCGATAAGCGCCGCCTCACCATCGCCTGCCGTTAAAACGGAGAAATTGTTCTTCTCTAAGTGGAAACGAATCAGTTCGACTAAATCCGCTTCGTCATCAACGATCAATATTTTTGTCATAGCTTTGAACACAGTATACGGATGAATTGTGACGATTTCATGACAATTCTGTCACATCCCCGTGATGCTTGGGAAGAATCCAGCTAAAGGTTGAGCCCACGCCCACAGTGCTAGTGACCAAAACCTGACCGCCCTGTTTTTGAAGGATATGTTTGACGATGGCAAGCCCTAGCCCTGTGCCGCCAAATTCACGCGACCGATCTTTGTCAGGGCGATAGAAGCGCTCAAATAGCCGCTCTTGAAAGGGTTGAGCGATCCCTTGGCCATGGTCGGTGACCGCATATTGGACGCTGTCATCTGTTTCGCTTAGCGCAATCTGAATGTCTCCTTCAGGGGCATATTTGATGGCGTTATCAATATAGTTTCGAAACGCGGAAAGCAGCTCACTTTGATTGATATGGATAAAGATCGACTTGGGGGGAAGGCTCAGTTTAATACGGGGGTTATCGATAAGCGCCATGTCTTCTAACAATTGGCTCAGTTCTTGGGTTATATTGAGGCGTTGGGTTGGGGCGGTATTGTTTTCGATACGAGCGAGGTTAAGAATATCATCGACGAGATGGGTCAGCCGCTCAACATTCCGAGCGATAATGGTTAAAAAACGTCGATTATGTGTGGCATCATCGATGGCGCCATCTTCGAGGGTTTGAAGGAATCCGACGATCGCGCTAAGAGGGGTGCGAAGTTCGTGAGACACATTGGCTACAAAGTCACGGCGTAGATTTTCTAAAGACTTCAACCGTTCCTGTTGGGCGGCGATCTGCTCGATGAGTTGGTTCGTCGTTACAGAAAGATCGCCCAGTTCATCTTTGCTTTGAATGGGGACGGATATGATCTGTTCGCCTTGCGCTAATTTCTTTAAATTATCATTAACGTTCCGAAGGGGAGCCAATAGTTTTTTCAAAGAGACATACAGGAGAAATAATATGGCGAGGAGGATCAGCACGGTTGCTAGGGCGATAAGGTGTTGAACGTGGTTTTGCTCCTCGTGGACGCTGGCAATGTCCATGGCGGTTCGGATAAAATGACCATCGGAAGCCTTTATCGCCACGTACATCATGGGTTTTTTTAGGGTTTCACTTTGATGAATGCGAACCCCCATTCCCTTAGCTATCGCGTTTCGAATTTCGGGTCTGGATAAATGGTTCTCCATGGTGGTGGGCGAGGCTTCGGTATCAAAACGAACCGTTCCTTTGGGATCGATCAAGGTAATACGGATGCCGTGGATCTGGGCGTAATGGTGAAGGGCTTGATCGCTAAGCTGCGGCGTCTGCATAATGTAGGTCGCATGGTGTTTAAGGGAATTCTCGTGAACAGAAAGGCCATAATTCATAAAGAATGACGTCATTGAGAGCGTCAATAAAAGCATACCAAGACTGATGATGCCACCAAAACCAAGGAATCCTTTTTGTAAGAGCGTTAGGCGCAAAATATACCTTCTTTTTTTTCATAGAACACCACACCCACACGCTGGATATGGTCGATTAAGTCGGGATTCTCCAGATTAACAAAAATGGACAGATCGAAGGTGTAAGGGAGATATAAATTGTCCAGTTTTTCTTGCAGCATATAGAGTAATTTCATGGTTAGACCATTACCGAACAGAGTGAGATCAATGTCTGACCCTGTTTTATAATTACCCTTTGCCCTCGACCCATAGAGAATCGCCTTGTCGATCTCGGGAACCTCGGCTAGGCATTGCTTGATCTTTGTAACGGTCTGAGACTCAAGTCCACTCATGCATATTCGCCTAGGTTGTCAGCAAGCTCCTTGAAGGCATCAAAATATAGGTTAATTATGTCATGAAAGATGGCATTGGCCGTAGAATCATCATAGGTATGGGAGGTTAACTGTCTGCTTTTGATCGAGGCCATTAGCTCCTCCCCATGATCAACGACAAGACCTCGTCGAAATGCCAGTTGAAACGCATCACGACTACCCTGAATATCGACTTCTCCTTGTGATTCGTAAAAATCCTTCACTGTTTTCCAAGCAAGCTCATAGGTATACTCAAAAGCCTGGATAACCCCTTGTTTTTCAAGTTTACTTAGCTCACGCTGCTTGGCGGTTATGACGGCTTCGAGTAAATTATTCATTGCTTTATTAAAATTTTGATATCGTTGCTTCCATCGAATATCCTTGTTCATAAATGCCTCCATATACCTCAATTATACATGTTTTTTTGTTTTATTATACTGCTACAGGGGCAGCAAGAGCATGCTCAAAAGTAAGCTAGCCAGTATCGCCCACAAGGGGTCTTTTTTCAACCCAACCAGAATGATCAAGTCGAGTATAAATATGCCACACGTTTGCCAACTGACGAGAGAATGGAGCCCAAAAGTGATCGTCGTCGCGAAAAGGAGCCCGATAAACCCTGCAAGCAGGCCTCGGATCATACTCCGAGTGACGGGATGGTCTTTTACAATACTATGGAATTTTGCTAGAAAGAGAACTGCGATCAGCGAGGGCATGAAAATGCCAAAGGTTGCGCCCATCGCGCCGAATAAGCCAAGCGTTTTAAATCCCACGAATGTCGCGGTGATGAGGACAGGGCCGGGGGTGATCTGCCCCATCGCGATACCATCTCGGAACTGGGTTAGCGATAAAATGTGGAGCTTGTCGACGATCTCACTTTGCATCAGGGGGATCGAGGTAAACCCGCCCCCGAAGGCTAACATCCCGATCTTCATGAACGTGAGCATTAATTCTCTTACTGGACTAATGAGAAAGACCATAAAGGTCGCGATAAGAAGAATGATGGGTAAATAGTCGCTCCATTTTAGGATTTCAGTCTTTTCAATTTTTACGTCGATGGGTTGCGTGATGCCAGTTTTCTTATAAAACAAAACGATCCCTAAAAGTGCGCTAAGACTAATAACATAAACAATATTAAGTTTGAAAACGAACAGGGCGACAAAGGCGACAAAAGAAATGATCGCGGGTCTGATGTTCTGCCATGACCATTTTGGATAGACGGCCTTGCCTAGGGTACGGATCGCATTGACGAGTAGCGCCACCACTAGTGCCCCCAAGCCGGCGAATAATGTTTTCACAAAAGGAAGTTCTCCAAATTGAAAATATGCCCAAGAAAGTACGGTCATAAAGATAAAGGCGGGAAGGGCGAACATCGCAGGCAAAAGGAACGCGCCCCGAAAGCGCTTAAGTCGAAAGCCAAGGTAGCCCATGAGGGTAACCCCTGTCGCACCCGGAAGGAGTTGGGCAAGACTGAGCCCATCCATGAATTCTTTTTCGGTAACCCAGTTTTTCTTTTTAACAAAGATCGATTTCATGTGCGCCAAGATTGCGGGGCCACCGTAACCGGTAAACCCGATGTAGAGACTGGTTTTGATAAGATCGAATAAATTAGGCATTAAGAATGTCTCTGGAAAAGTTAGATAAATAAATTCGTGTCCGCGGTTTCGGCTGAACTTAGGTAACTGGCAACGCCACCGATCTCGATGTCATCGAGGAGTTCTTCCTTTTTGAGACCCATAAGATCCATGGACATTTGACAGGCGATAATCCTGACACCGGCTTCGCGTGCGCTTTGTATCATCAATTCAAGGGAATCGATTTTTTTCTTTTTCATGATCCCTTTTATCATGGCTGCGCCGAGACCACCGAATTGCATTTTGGATAAGGCCAGTTTCCCTGTTCCCTTGGGCATCATAAAGCCAAATAATCGCTCGACGAGGGTCTTCTTCAGCGAGACATATTCACGTTTTCTTAAAATATTGAGTCCCCAAAAGGTAAAGAACAGGGTTGTTTTCCGTCCCATAGAAGCCGCCCCATTAGCGATAACAAAAGCGGCCAAGGCCCGATCGAGCTCACTGCTGAACACAACGATCGTTTTATCATGAGGGATGTCGCTTAGGAGGGTTTTGCCTTCGGCCGCGATACCTTTTTGGATATGAGCGGTAATGATGCCCTCGGTATTGGTTAAAGAAAGCAATTTGTTGTTGGTTTGATTGCACCAAGCCTGTGCATCATTCATAAACCCCGGATCGGTAACGATAATTTCGACTACATCACCGGATTTGGCCTCTGCCATGGTTTTGGCTAAACGAACGATGGGCCCCGGACACTGCAAACCGGAGGCGTCCAGTTTGAGCATATTGCCTTCGGGTTGGTGGACGGTTTGTAAATTCTCGAGTTTGTCCAAATGTTGGCCTTGAAAGATACCGACATTCTCTTGTTGAATGGTGGTTAATTTGTAGAGCGTATAGCCGCCACTCAAATTCCAAACATTGGTGTACCCAAAGTTCCTTAAAATACTCAGCGCAAAATAGGCTGTTTTGCCCTGATTGCAATAAATGACCACTTTTCGATCGGACGGGACTTCATGAATACGGGCTCTTAATTGCTCTAAGGGAATATTGATCGCCCCATCGATATGGCCTAATTGATAGGAGATCGGACTTCGTGCGTCGAGAAATAAAGCATGTTCGGTCAGCAATTGGGGAACATCTTGCCAATGCACAACGGGGTTTTTCCCTTGAATTTGATTGATCGCGATCATGCCCGCAATATTGACGGGGTCTTTGGCGGAAGCGTAAGGCGGCGCATAGGCAAGCTCAAGTCGAGCCAAATCGTAAACACTCTTTTGACTTTGGATCATGGCAGCACAAACATCAATTCGTTTATCAACGCCGGCTTGACCAATAATCTGAACCCCCAAGAGTCGGCCTGAGTCGGGCGCATACAGCAGCTTAAACATCATCGGGAAAGACCCTGGGTAATAACTGGCATGGGAGGCAGGGTTTAGATAGGCTTTGTCAAAATGAATGCCTTTTTTAAGCAGTTGTTTCTCGCTGTTACCGGTAATCCCAACGGTCAAGTCGAAAACCTTGGCAATGGCTGTTGCGGGTGTTCCCCCATAGGTCTCGGTTCCGCCCATTATATTGTCAGCAACGATGCGTCCTTGTTTGTTCGCCGAATTCGCTAAGGGAACTAAAGCAGCCGTATTACTCACACAATCAATGATCTCTGTCGCATCACCCAGAGCGTAAATGTTCGGGTCCGAGGTCAGCATTTGCTCATTAACGCTGATCCCGCCCAAGGCACCGATCGTTAACTCAGCGTCTTTGGCGAGAACTACTTCAGGCCGGATGCCAATAGATAGAATCACTAGATCGGTATTAATGGTTCGCCCTCCTTGAAGGGTTACTCGCAATGAATTGTTTGGCATTTCGGAGAACTCTTTTACCCCGTCTTTGAGGAAAAGCTCTACCTCTTTTGTCTTGAGTTGTTGGTGGATCGCTGAGGCCATTTCAAAGTCGAGTAGGTTCATGACTTGCCCCGCCAATTCGACGATCGAGACTTGAAGTCCTAAGTGATGAAGATTCTCGGCAACTTCTAGGCCAATAAACCCAGCGCCGACAACGACGGCACGTGTGGGTTGGCGGTCGTGAATAAACCGGATGATCGCATCCATATCGGTGAGGTTTCGGAGGGTAAAGATACTTGATAGATTGATACCCGGAAGGGCAGGGCGAATCGGGTTCCCGCCCGGTGAAAGGACGAGGTTGTCGTAGGATTCGACGTAGGTGTTCTCATTGGTCAAATCTTTGATCGTGACGGTTTTGTCTTGGCGATTTATGGAGATGACTTCGCTTTGGACTCTGACGTCGACGTTGAACATCGCTTCGAAGTCGTGTTCGTTGACGATGACCAGATTATCACGGTCTTTAATCACATTCCCAATATGGTAGGGGATACCGCAGTTGGCGTAAGAGATGTCCTTGCCTCGTTCGATGACAATGATCTCTGTGGTTTCAGATAACCGTCTCAAACGAGCGGCTGTGCCCGCCCCACCCGCAACGCCCCCGATAATGATTATTTTCATGAATGTGCCTCCCCAAACGTGTGGGTATATTTTACCATGTGAAAACCCCATATCAGAAAAATACTGAAGGTTTCTTTTGTTCCGTTGGGTGTTTCCTTCTGAAAAGTATAGGCCGTTTGGGTGTGAACATTTGAAAGCCCCATTTCAAGAAACCTTTTTTCCCAGATGGCACGATCAAACCCAAAATGCTTGACCCCATTATTGTCGGCATGAAAATGGCCTGACTCCGTATCAAGGTCAGCAATAGCTAGGATGCCATTCGGATTCAAGGCGTCCATAAAAACGTTTATAAGTTTAAGTGGCTCATCGATATGATGCATCGTCATTGATGAGAAAATGACATCGAAGTGGCGATCTAGGGTTGATTTCTCAAGGTCTAAAAGCTCCGTGCTTATGTTCGGAATTTGATAATGTTGGATCTTTTCTTTCAAAACACCAAGCATTCCAACCGAGCTATCCATGGCGACGATATGTTTTACTTTTTGGGCGATCTCGAGCGTGATGAGGCCTGTGCCTGCTCCATAATCTAAGGCAAGTTGATTTTTCGTTAAATGTATGGCATCAAATAAGGCATTTGTTATCGCTGAAGTAAGTACCTTTCGTTGAGGGGCTTCGTCCCACGTGGGGGCTTCTTTTTCAAAACGATTCATCGTTGTTGCTCCTTTTCAGACAAAAATTGTTTCGGGTCGTTGTCATAAACACGATCTTTGACGATAAAAACGGTAAAGGGTTTTTTGAGCTGCTGATGAAACAAAACATCATGCCCCAGACACAACCCCATCTCGACAACAAAGTCGACGTTCTCTTGATTAATGGCTTGCGCCTGACCTAAGGGGTTGCAGTTGACGCTTCGACCCAGACTCGGGTTGATCTGACACTCTCGGATGCCATTGATGGTGCAACGATACGAGCGGACGCCAAAGTCTTGAGACTTTAAATAGTCGGATGTCTTTTCGGCAAGCGATTCCATGCTATAGCAATAGGCGATAGCGATCGTCTTGTAGTGCTCCGCTTTACAAAACTGGGCAATTTCTTCAAGCCTTGAAAATTGTCCGGCTTTACCGCTTGATACGAGATCATCCGCACGAATATAGGTGTCATTAATGGGTTGACTTTGATACAAATCAACAATGTTGACTCTATTGCCATTGCAGTCTTTTGCTTCTTGTTTACATGATTTTTGGGTGCATTGTAGGCAGTTCATTAGGTCCTTCTTTATTATTGAGATGCAACAGAGGTGCAAAAGGGCGCATATTAACACCCAGATACTTTGTGTATCTTTTTCCCGAACCCCCGCATCCAAAGGAGAGTTATGGTCAAAGAAGTAAATAGCCAAGAATTAAGTCAAATCCTTTCAAACGATAAGGGACGAGTTGTTGTCGATTTTTATTCGACAGAATGCCCGCCGTGTGAAGCATTGGCTCCTCTCCTTATCGAACTGGAGTCTCTCTACTCGAATGATTTCTCTGTTTATAAGATCAATCGACAAGACAATCGAGAGTTGGCGCTCGAACTGAATGTCCGTTCAAGCCCAACCCTTTTATTCTTTGATAAATCCCATGAGGTGGGAACTCGATTATCGGGGACGATCACTGTACAACAACTCATTGGGGCTGTTGTTGACGCGTTTCAGGTCGAGGCACGAACGCTTATCGTTCCTGATGCCCATGAAAATATTTGGGATGTTTTGATCTTGGGGGCAGGGCCAGCCGGTTTAGCCGCGGCTGTTTATACTGCTCGAGCTGGCAAGAAAACCCTTGTCCTTAAAGGAAAAGCCAAATCTCACCTTGAACTGGCCCATCTTGTCGAGAATTATCCTGGGTTGCCGCCCCTTTCCGGCAAAGAACTTCTCCAAAATATGGAAACGCAAGCTCAAGGGTTTGGCGCGACGATCGAGAGTGGAGATGCGCTAGACTTAACCTATGGACACGATGTCAAACTCGTAACGACCAGAACGAACGTTTATAAGGCAAAAACGATTATCCTTGCCATGGGCAAGGGGCAGCATCAACAAACCATCGAGAATGAAGAGCGGCTCATTGGGCTGGGTGTGTCGTATTGCGCGACCTGCGATGGCGCCTTTTATCGTGGGAAGAAAGTCGTTGTTTATGGCAATGATGAAGAAGCGATGGATGATGCCTTGATGCTTAAACAACTCGATTGCGATGTCGCATTCGTCTCCTACTGCAAGTCAGCACAATGCTCTGAATCGCTTCATGAATCAGCGAAGAAAAAGGGGGTCGTTTATTATCCTGATGCGCAGATCAAATCGTTATCCGGCCAAGCCACATTGGAGTCTGTCACGATAGAAACCGAAGCGGGGAGTAAAACGCTAGAGGCTGAAGCGGTATTTATTATTCAATCGGTTCCCTCGAAATCGCTTCTTCGTAAAACAGGTATCAATGTCGAATCCAAAGACTGCATCGCTATCGACAAAGAACTAAGAACCAATCTTTCCGGTATTTTTGCGGCGGGTGATATTACCTGCGGGGGGTTACAAGTCGCTGTCGCCGTGGGCGAGGGCGTCTCTTCGGCACTGAGCGCTCTGAAATATCTAAGACAAAATAGCTAGAGGGTGAATGCCTTCGCCTGCCCCATAGTTTGATCTATGGAGCGAGGCTTAGCTGAGATTGTTTATTTCTTTGACTCACAGGTGTTGATACCGAACGGTAAATACAAGGGACACCAACCCAGTAAAGCGGTAGCGAATGGGATAAGCCCTATCATCCCCAAGGGACTTTTAAAAACGAGCCCCAATGCAATGATGACTAAACCAATAATGATACGAATATTCTTATCTGCTTTTCCGACATTACATTTCATGTTGTTCTCCTTTTAGAAAACGGCTCAATCGTGACAACCCATGACAACCTTGGTGTGTTTTGCACAGCATTGCGCAACTGTTTTATCGGCGCTTCCACAGCATGATTTATTCAGCTTTAAATTAACTTTTGTGATCTTCTTCATTCTTTCACCTCCTATTCGTTTTATTATACTCTTTTTGGGAAGAAGGGGCATTTCAAAGTGAGACACTCCTTGTTACGTTTCATATGGTTACATCGATAGTTTGAGCGAGGCAAAACGACAGCCCACGTGTTCTCTAAGAAAGCGGCAAAGGCCTGAGCGGACAGGAAAATATTTCGTTTACAACACCGAGGCCCGCCAACCTTCGAGATCGCATCCAAGGCATCTCTTGTTGCCTCATGGATCTGGCCATAGGACTCCGTTTGGAGTGGGGTGCATTGGCTGTAAATGCTGGCGGTAATGCCGACACTCAACGCCGCAGAACAGGCCCCCCAATACCCACATGTTCCGCCGGGTAATTGAGACGATCGGGTCGAAAGGAGTTCCCAATAGTTGTCGGGAACCGTTCCCCCCGCGTTTTTGATGGCGGTTAGAAATACAGAGGGGATCAGATAGTGGTGCTCGGGGCCATGCATGTTAAAGGAAGGATGCTCCATGATAGATTCGATCATGACAAAGGGGTTTGTTTCGGTCGTATTGGAAATGAAGGCATGCAGATACTTAAGGGCATCCGTTTCATGACAGGCATCGCAGACATAATGACCTTGTTTACACACAACGCTGCTTAAAAAGGACTTTCCACATACCGAGCAAACATGGCCATTCGCTTCGCCATATATAAGCTCTTCACCACAAATCAGACAACCCGTTTGATGTGCCATTTTTGCTTAACCTCGAGTCAAGATCATGCCGATTAAAACACCATATCCGATCGACATGTAGGGGTTGCTTGTTATAGGGCATACGCCCGAACGGCACCCGATATATTTATAAACGGCATATCCAGCAATACCACCCAGAACGAGAGGGACGATTTGTTTTATAACATGAACGCTCATGGTCTATTGCTCAATAGGCAAATTGGCGTCGTTCCAAGCGTTAATCCCACCTTTTAGAATACCGATCTTTTTAAACCCTTGTCGTCGAAACTCTTCTTTGCCTGCCTCTGTCCGATGACCTGAGCGGCAATAGATGAGTATCGTTTTTTCTTTATCAAGGCGACCGATATTAGTGGAAAATTCAGCATCATGAAGATTAATGAGCTGGGCGTGACGGATATGTCCACTCGCGTATTCTTCTGGGGTGCGAATATCGACCAGAATGTTTTTTGAGGAAAGCGTGAGTTTTTGAAAATCTGAAGGAGAAAAATATTGAACAGACGGCCCCTTTGTTGCCCCCAATCCGATCGAAAAAACAGAAACAATAAAAACCAATGATATGACGAACCCTACATTTTTCATTTACGACTCCTTTTCCCGTGATATTAAATATACTTCGACAGGCTCAGTATAACTAAGACTAAAATTGTTCCGAAAAACAATTAAGTCTTAGTATAGATGCACGGAGGGAGCAGAAGGATGCAGATTTTAACTCTTTGTTTTTAAATACTCATCCAACGCCTTTGCATAATATTCGGGTCGTCGAGGGGCGGAATAAACGCCTGTTTGGCAATCAATAATAGATCGATACTTTTGCTTTGAGATTTGAGGTTTATCGGTGTACACTAGAGTTATGCACAACCAAAGAATATACCTAGATACGTCCATTTTAAGTGCAATCAACGACCTCAGGGAACCAGAGAAAATTCATGAAACAAAGGCATTTTTTAATAAAACGAAAAAGGAACGCTTGTGTATTTCAACGTTAGTTCTTACCGAAGCCAATGAAATCAATAATCCAAAAAGACGCCAAGAAATTTATGATATAACCAATGGGCTTGAAGTGCTTGAAATTACTGACGATGTCGTAAGATGTTCAGATTTTTATATAAAACATGGGCTTATTCCAAAAACACACGTTGAGGATGCGCTTCATCTTGCCTGTGCAACTATCAATAATATTAAGATTCTTGCTAGTTGGAATTACAAACATATTGTAAAACTCAAAACTAGGCAGCTGGTTAATGCTCTGAATATTTTGCAAGGTTACAACAACATTGATATTATTTCTCCAATGGAGTTTTAGAAAGAAGGACACCATGAAAGAGCCTATGTTTATGCAAGAAATACATGCGAATCAAAAGAAGCGATATGAACGAGATAAAGGATTGACGCTGACTGCTCGACTTAAAAAACTTCAAGAAGAGTGCAATAAAGTCTTAGTCAAAATATAGAGGGTTTTGAGCGCTCAGGACAAATTTCCAACTATCTTTACGATCAAATGCAAGAATGATCCCCATACTCATCCAACGCCTTTGCATAATATTCGGGTCGCCTTGGGTCGTTAAAAACACCTGTTTGGCGAAGATGCTTGGCTAGAGCCATGAAAAACGCAAATGACGTATCGGCAAGGGTATGCCGTCCAGAGTTGTAGAAGATATCCACGGTTCTATCGATATCTTTCAGTAGCATCATCTCCTCAAAAGGCACCCACGGTGTCGCCAAAACCTCGTAGGGCGGATGGGATAAATAAACATACCTTGTGTCAGCCATGGCGAGGCGCTCCATCTCCGTGCCACTTAATATTTTCAAAAATCCGAGCTGCATCATTTCTGGCTTCAGGCTCATGGCAAAGTCAAACGACACTCCGAATGTCGCGAAGTCCTCTAGCGGAAGCCCCGCAATCAGATCGACATGCATGTGAATATTCTCGCCAAGTGCCAGAAGGTTCGCCTTCAGTTTTTCTAGATCGGTCATGCGGTGAATGGCCTTGAGTGTTGGCAAGTGAGCGCTTTGTATGCCGACCTCAAATTGCAGTGCCTTTGGCGGTGCCAACTTTAGCAAGGCAAGGGCCTGTGGTGTTAGCAAGTCGCCCGCTAGCTCAAAATGAAAGGTGGTGAGTCCATTATGGGTATCAAGGATATGCTGCCAAATGGCCAGATAACGCTTGGGGTCAAGATTAAAGGTCCGATCGACAAACTTGACCAGTTTAACGTTGCGCTGCATAAAGAAATCGATATCTTTTAGGACCCGAGCCAAACTGAAATAGCGCACGTAGGGGTCGATAGAGGATAAGCAATACGCACAAGAAAACGGACAACCACGGGCTGATTCATAATAGAGGATCTGGTTGCGCGTCCGCTCGATCTCCTCGTCGTCATAGGGGAACGGTAGGTAGTCCAAGTTCGTACAATCGGGGATATCGACATCGATCCCTAAATACTGAGCAACGGACGTTTCCCCGTCGCCGACCAGCACGGTCTCGATCTCTGGATACTCAGCGAGTAGCGCCTCTTTGCGATACATGACCTCGGGACCCCCCACGACTATGCGCGTTTTGGGGGCTATTTTCTTCAGTTCCCTAATCAACTTGAGGGTAAAGTCGACATTCCAAATGTAAACCGAGAAAAGGAGCATGTCGGGCTTGGCCTCATAAAGCTCTCTGATGATATCGATAAAGCGTTGGTTAATGTTCCATTCCTTAACGACACATTCAATATCGGGGGCGATCTGGGCTAAATATTTTTGCATATAGCGTATCGCGAGATTTAAATGGATGAACTTGGCGTTAACACTCGCTAGGACGATTTTTGTCATAGCGGTATTCTAGTCTGATGAGGGCGGGTAGGGATAGGAGTATTTGTTCTTATCAATTTTATGAAGAGTATCCCAAGATTGTCCATGCGCGTGGACGATTGACATGGACACATATTAAAGCATTGCTGACGATAACTGAAAAAGCCCCCCCCTTTATCTATATGTTACTAATTGACGGTCAGAGCGTCATCTTCTATCATTTTCCCCATGGCCGCTTATAATCACCTTATTTTCGAAAAGAAATGGCAAGATCGTTGGGATGCCGCCCAGATAAACAAGGTGACCGAAGATCCTTCTTTCCCCCCAGAAAAACGTTTCTATATATTGGACATGTTCCCTTATCCATCGGGTGCAGGGCTTCATGTTGGCCACCCTGAAGGGTATACGGCGTCGGATATCTTGGGGCGTTATAAGAAAATGAACGGCTTTAATGTCCTTCATCCGATGGGATGGGACGCGTTTGGTCTGCCCGCAGAGAACTATGCCATCAAAACAGGGATACAACCTCGGATCAGCACGCAGAAGAATATCGAGAATTTTAAACGACAGATCAAAGCCATCGGGTTTGCCTATGACTGGGATCGCGAGATCGACACCACCGACCCACACTATGTAAAGTGGACACAATGGATTTTCCTGCAACTCTATAAAAAGGGGCTTGCTTACGAGGCGACTTTCCCGATCAATTGGTGCCCCAGTTGCAAGACCGGACTTGCGAATGAAGAAGTCGTCGATGGGAAATGCGATCGATGCAGTACCGTTGTTGGCAAGAAAAATCTACGCCAGTGGATGCTTAAGATCACCGCCTACGCTGAGCGTCTTTTGACGGGTCTGGATGCACTGGATTGGCCGGAGCCGATCAAACACATGCAACGAAATTGGATTGGACGCAGCGAAGGCGCCGAGGTGACCTTTGTGGTTGATAACAAAAATCAAGACCCCTTGGTTGTTTTTACCACTCGACCCGATACGCTTTTCGGTGCCAGCTATATGGTCATTTCGCCCGAACATCCGTTAGTGGACACACTCACCACAACCCGTCAAAAAGAGGCCATGGATCAATATGTGGACGCGGCCAGTAAGAAAAGTGATACCGAACGAGTTTTTCTTTCCAAAACAAAAACAGGCGTTTTTACTGGCTCCTATGCGATCAATCCGGTCAACGAGACCCGTATCCCGATCTGGGTGGCGGATTATGTCCTGTCTACCTATGGGACGGGCGCGATCATGGCGGTTCCGGCCCATGACGAACGCGATTTCGAGTTTGCCAAAACCTTCGATCTGCCGATCATCCCTGTGGTCACTGCTCAAAAAGGACTCATCCCTGTCGACCTTAAAGAGGCAGCCATCGCCGATGGTTTTGCGATCCATTCAGGAATTTATGACGGGATGCCAACGGCACAATTCAAAAAAGAGATCATCAAGGTTCTTGAAGCCAAAGGGCAGGGCGCTGCAAAGATCCAGTTCAAACTGCGAGATTGGGTGTTTAGTCGTCAACGGTATTGGGGCGAACCCATTCCGGTCATTCATTGTCCCCATTGTGGTATTGTGGCTGTCCCCGAAGATCGGTTGCCGGTTCTGCTCCCTGAGGTGGACAAATATGAGCCATCGGGAACAGGCGAATCACCGCTTGTTAATATTACAGACTGGGTGAATACAACCTGTCCAACGTGCGGTGGAGCGGCCAAACGTGAAACCAATACGATGCCCCAATGGGCTGGGTCGAGTTGGTATTATCTTCGCTATATCGATCCCCAAAATGACGATCATTTAGCCGACAGTGATAAACTCAAATATTGGCTACCGGTCGATTCCTATATCGGCGGCGCAGAGCATGCGGTTCTGCATTTATTATATTCTCGTTTTTGGCATCAGTTTCTCTATGATATCGGGGCTGTACCCACCCCCGAACCCTATCAAAAATTGACCAATCAAGGCCTGATCATGGGCGAAGATGGCCAAAAAATGTCCAAGTCGCTTGGTAACGTGGTTAACCCCGATGATGTCATTGAGGAATCGGGCGCGGATGTCCTACGGCTCTACGAGATGTTTATGGGGCCACTGGAGCAATCAAAACCGTGGTCAATGAAGAATATTTCGGGGACTCGTCGTTTCTTAGAAAAAGTCTGGCGCATTGCGCAGAAGCCGATCACGCAAGGCACGACCCCACCTCACCTTGAAAAGGTGCGTCATCAAACCATCAAAAAAGTATCTGCCGAGATCGAAGGTTACAAGTTCAATACGGCGATCAGTCAACTCATGATCTATGCTAATGAATTTAGTAATGAAGCAACCATTACGAAACAGTCGCTTGAGACCTTGCTGATTTTGCTCGCCCCGTTTGCCCCACATATTACCGAAGAACTGTGGGAACAAATTGGCAATTCGTTCAGTATTCATCAGCAATCTTGGCCCACGTATGACGAGTCGCTATTAGTCGAGGACACCGTCACGATCGTGTTTATGGTCAACGGAAAACTTCGCGCGAGCAAAGATCTCCCGACCGGCCTTGGTCAAAGTGAGCTGATTCGTGAAGCAAAGTCGTTACTAGCCAAACACCTCGAGGGAAAGACCCTTGTCAAAGAGATCGTTGTTCCCAAGAAACTCGTTAATTTTGTTGTCAGGTAAAACCCACCCTTCCGTCAGCGATGCTGACACCTTCCCTTATCAAGGGAAGGATGACCATAATGCATAATATTCCTTCCCTTGATAAGGGAAGGTCCCCGAAGGGGGGAAGGGTGTCAGCCATTATTCTTGCCTCGGGGTCGGGGTCTCGTTTTGGTGGGGAGATCCCCAAGCAGTTCAGTATTCATAACTCGCGGCCTGTTTATCGCTACAGTGTTGATGCCTTCTTGTCTCATCCTGCGGTAGATAGTCTTGTGTTGGTCGTTCATCCCGATTTCCTCGATGAGGTTAAGACGGCGATGACCAACACACCAAAGCCTGTGTTGATAGTCGTTGGTGGGCTGACTCGTCAAGAATCGGCTTATCGTGGTCTTTTGGCTGCCGAAAGCTTCTCGCCGGATACCGTTCTTATCCATGATGCCGCGAGGCCTTATCTTCCGTCCGATCTAATTGACCGTGTTATGGAGGCTCGTCTAGATGCCGAAGCCGTAAGCCCCCTCATTGCAGTGACCGACTCCCTTTATCAAGTGACCTCGTCAGGAGCGTTTGCCCGAGCCGTTAGTCGGGAAAATCTCTATCGGGTTCAAACCCCTCAAGGCTTCGATTATGGGGCCATTTTAGCGGCGCATAAGCGAGCGATTGAAGGAGGACGTTTAGATTTTACGGACGATGTGATGTTGATCGATGCCTACCAATTGGGCAATATTGTCTGCGTTGAAGGCGACCCAGATAATATCAAACTGACAACACCCAGCGATCAGCGGATGATCGAGCTTATTCTTCGTCGTTTAGAATAATATTGCCGGATTTGTAGTGTTTGGCCGAGGTGCCTTCGAGGTATCCGTTAACGTAGAACCGCCGGCGAAGAGCATCGTGCAAAGCTCCGTCGTCATTGATATAGAGCGCAAAGGATTTCTTAGGGAAGAGTCGACCCTTTAACCGTTTCATGACGATATCCCCGCGAATGGCAAAGATCCCCCCCGCGACATTGCTAAAAGAGGGGACACTGACCGCGTATTGTTTGCCCGATTTCCCACGCAGGATACGAGGTGGGCGATTCAGTCGACTTTCGGGGTTACAGGCATTATTTACATATCGCATACTTAGCATGCCGATGCGTTTGAGGTTGGTGACGGCATCGATCAACCGATCAAAGTCCTCGACAGAAAAGGTAATATCTGGGTCGACCGAGAAGATCACGGCGGGTTGATCGTCGGGACGAACGGCCTGTTGTAAATAACTGTTATGGGCAACCGCCCGACCATTATTGGTTGCAAGCAGATTGACCTCAATTTGAGGCGAAGAAAGGGTTTTTAAATAATCCACAACATCCGGCTCGGACGCGTTGTCGATGATGACAAGGACGGTGTCGGGGCGATGATCAAGGACGGCTTGAAGGCAAACCATTGTCTTTTTAAGGAATTTCAAGTGATTACGTGTCGTGGTCATCATCAAGACCTTGTCCTTGAATTGACGCTTAACAGCGGGACTCGAAAAGGCCGGTGTTTGTTCAAGCATGAGAAGGTCGTGAAGCTTAGACATGTTTCTTCATTATACATGTTATGATAGACCCATGAAAGTTTTGATTATTCGTCCTGACGCGATGGGCGACGTCATCTTGTCGCTTCCCATGGCCAATGAATTAAAGAGCCATTATCCCGATGCGCACATTGTTTATCTTGCCAGCGCCTATACACGAGAGCTTCTCCTTAATAATGCCGCTGTTAGTGATGTGATCGACGATGTTTATCGAGCGGATCGATCCCTCAAAACTTGGCTTAAACTGCTTAGTATTATCCGTGCTCATCATTTTGATGTCGTGATCTTTGCTTATAACGAGCCCGAATATGCCGCCTTGGCTTGGTTAGCCAAAATCCCTGTACGAATCGGGGATCGGACCAAGCTTGTGGCAACGTTATTCCTTAATCGACATGTAGATCAACGCTATGGGAACCTTTGGCAGCACGAGGTCAATATTCATTTAAGACTATTGCGTCCCTTAGGGATCAACGTAGCCGAGTCGAGGCGATATGGCTTTCTAACCAATCGGATCGTCCAGCCTCCGGTGATTCAATCGGCGATGAAGAAAATGACCCTGTATCCCCCCGTGGTGATCCATGTCGGCCTAGCCAATGGGAATTTGCCGATCCCCCTTTCGTTTTATGAAGCGGTGATCGAAGGGGTGATTGCCAACGGATATATGCCGGTTCTGACCGGTAGCCCCAAAGAAGCCCTTGCCCTTGTTCCCATCATGAAACGATTTGGCGACGCGTTGATCTCGGTGGCTGGGGAGACTACGATGCTGACCCTCATTCCGATCCTATCAATGGCAAAAGCGTTCATTGGTACGACAACGGGGCCGCTCCATTTGGCTGCCGCATTGGGTGTCCCTGTTGTGGCCATTTTGCCGAGTAAACTTATCAAAGCCACCCGATGGGGGCCGTATGGTGTGCCAGCGCAGATCGTCGAACCCCGATGGCGATGCCCACGGGTGTGTAATCCGTATACTTGCAAAACGCGAGAATGTATCGATCATCTCAATGTCGACGATGTTTTGGAGTCGTTAGAACGGGTTCAAGATAGTCCTCAAAGTTTAAGCGTCCGAGACTATAAACGATCGGTTCACGCTCAATGTATTCGCGTGATCGATGCAACAAAAGAGGGGGCCGGTGGTACCTGGCCTAAAGAAAGCCTTAAACAAGACGCACCGGTGGTGATCCTCAACCGTGTCCGTTTTGTGGATAAAGTCAAACGTCTTATCGCGGCCACCCAAGCTTATTACCCCCCGATCCTTGTCAGAAAAAGTGATGATCAAACGGTAGAGGAGGCCCTTGATGCGACCTATCCCCACGATTAAGACCCCGAAGATATTGCTCGTGCGTCCCGATGCGTTGGGGGATGTTCTTTTAATACTTCCTACCGTGATGGCCCTTCGTCAGCAATGGCCCGAGTCAACGATCGTGGTATTAGGAAATGACTATACGGCCCCTCTGCTAGAAGCGCATCCGGCGATCGATGAGGTTTGGCTTGACCCGTTTGAGAAAGGCACCTCGGCTCGTGGGCTGTTAAAGTTTGTGAAGACATTAAAGGCCGCCCATTTTGATTTTGTGATCCATGCCTTCAATGAAGCGCCGTATGTCCTTTCAACTTGGCTTGCCAGAATCCCTGTGCGAGTGGGGGATAGTCGCAAACTTTTATTGTCTGGGTTTCATACTCATCGAGTCCGGCAGGATTTTGATAACCCCCTTATGCACGAAGTCGACCTTGATCTTCAACTACTTAAGCCCTTTAATATCGCATTACCCACGGTCGGGCGGTTTGGGTGGGAGGGTGTCGAATTTCCACGGCCCTTGTCGCCCCTATGTGTCCCTTATGCGGTGATCCACCCCGGAGTCGGGCGAGGTAATCGCAGTATCCCTTCCGGCATCTATCAAGGACTTATCCGGTGCTTATCCCATCAAGGGATGACGACCGTGTTGACGGGTGGCCAGAATGAGCGAACTCAAAATGCCTCGATAGCGGCCGATGACGAATCCATCCTTGATATGACGGGGCAAACCGATCTATTGCAACTGGCAGGGCTGATCCAAGGCGCGACAATCCTGATCTCCGTGGATACTGGCCCCATGCATTTGGCTGCTTCATTGGGAACGCGTGTTCTTAATTTGTCCCCCTCAAAGTATGTAAAACCCACGCGATGGGGGCCGTATGGTGTCCATCATCGGGTTATTCGTCCCGAGACGATCTGTTCTTATCGTTGTTTCCCGAATGGGTGTAAACGGGGAAATTGTACCGATGCTTTTGACCCGAAGATCATTTGTCAGCAGATGGAGGTTCTGATCAAAATACCCAAAGACAAGGAACTTCCTGCCGTGGATGAAGTTAAGAAGCGGTGGGTTCAACTCTCGATGCCTGTTCTTGATCTACGGCGGGGGCTACGTCCGATAGAAGCCGAAGGGTATCGTTATTTTCAAAGAAGTAATGTCAGTGGGTTCTTTTGGCGATGGGTGGTCGTGCAAGATATCGGGTTCTTTCTTGTCGATCGTCGCCGATTCTGGCATCCCTTGGTTGAGAAAATATTGGCGCTCTGGTTGTATTATCCCCCGAGGTTCGTGGAAAAGCTCCCCTAGCCCCTTGTTTACTTTACACATCTCTCTGTGTAAAATGGATTTGAGGTGATTTCCTGTGGCAACAAATCTAGCGATCGATATTGACTTACTTAATGAAGCTAAACGGATAGGTCATAAAAAAACTAAGCGCGAAGTCGTTAATGACGCTCTTCAAGAATATATTGAGAGACGGAAGCAGCATGAGGCGATTTCATTATTTGGTGCGATTGATTTTGATGAAGCTTATAACTACAAGGCGCACAGAGACAAATAGTGAAGGTGCTTGTCGATACATCTGTCTGGTCACTAGCCTTCCGAAAAAAACTGTCTACGGAACAAGACAATCGTATTGGTCTGAAACTATCAGAACTTATTGATGCGGGCCAAGTCGTTATGATCGGCTCCATTCGACAAGAGATCCTTTCAGGTATTCGGGATGACGCAACTTTTGAAAAACTGAGAGTCATAATGAGCGC
>CAIWAN010000028.1 GCA_903910705.1 uncultured Candidatus Marinamargulisbacteria bacterium | reverse complement strand
TTAAAGGCATCATCATACCTGCTAAACCTTATGCTAATTGGTCTTTATGAAAGTATTTGCAAATTGCCTCTTGACAAGGGTTGCTCAACCTCAATATTTAGGCTGATGTTTGCCGCCGCCACGGACTGTGAAGGTCTTACAAGAATAAGGATCATCGTTGCCTCCTAATTTTTTACCAAGGATAATAGTATTTTATTTTTTCTAAAACGGATATAGGATCCTCAACATCATTAACCCATCGAACAACACATATACTGGTAGCACCCGTGGCTTTGACATCCATGATATGGGTCAGATCGATGCCCCCGATCGCCACATAAGGAAGCGTGTTCGCGGCCATCATTTTTTTAAGCCCATCCGTTCCTATGACCGGATCAGGCTTTTCTTTGGTTGGTGTAGGGTAAACGGGACCCATCCCGATATAATCCGGTCGAAGCTGATTCGCGATAACGACCTGTTCGACATTATGAGTCGACAAACCAATGATAGCGTCAGGACCTAGCATTGTCCGCGCTTCAAGATAGGGCATATTTGTTTGCCCCAGATGAACACCATCCGCACCCACTTCTTTTGCCAACAACGGTTCGTCGTTGAGGATAAACTTGCTATTGGTCCCTCGGGTTAAGCGCACCAATTCAAGGGCTACGGCACGAACCTCCTCAAGCGGTGACTTTTTCATGCGGAGCTGGATAAACGGAACGTGGTGCTTAATAAAAATCTTTGTCAATTCGACGTAACCAACAAGGGGGTCAGAGAGGATACCGTAGAATCCGATATTTTGTTTGATCCTAGACATCATTCACCCATTTTGACTTTGTAACTGTCTTTACTGTCTTCCATCACATAACCGGCTGCTTGAATTTGCGTTCGCAAAGTATCAGCTAGCTCCCAATCCTTGGCGAGCTTGGCTTGCCAACGCTGAGCAGCCAAGGCAGAAATGTTTTCGGGTATCTCTTCAGATTTGGGTGTCTCGATCGTTAGCCCTAAGACATCGAGAAATTCGAGCAACAGATCACGATAGGCGGTTGAACCCGTGGCGTTTAGGGCTTTGACAGAACTAAAAACTACTGCGATCGCTTTGGCGGTATTGAGATCATCGTCCATCGCGGCTTTAAAGTCATAACGAAAAGAGGAAACATCCGCTTCTATTTGGTGGGTTGGGGCAGACAACGCCGCAACAATTTTATGATAAGCAACGCCGACCTCTTTGAGTTCATGGTCAGAGTAATTAATGGGCATTCGATATTGGGTCATCAGAAAAAACAATCGCAGCACAGGCGCTGGCACGGTTTTCAGGACCTCTTTTATCGTGAAAAAGTTACCCAGAGACTTACTCATTTTTTCTTCGTTGACTTTAACAAAACCGTTGTGAACCCAATAATGCGCCATGGGTATCCCCGTTAACGCTTCAGTTTGGGCAATCTCATTTTCGTGATGAGGAAAGATCAAATCCATGCCACCCCCATGAATATCGAAACTATTCCCTAAATATTGTCGACTCATCGCACTACATTCGATATGCCAGCCTGGACGCCCCTTTCCCCATGGGCTATCCCAAGCGATCTCGCTGGCTGTGTCCGCTTTCCAAAGGGCAAAGTCCATCGGATGTTCTTTGGACACATTCTTCTCAACACGAGCCCCTGCTTGCATTTGATCAAGGTTACGCTTTGATAGCTTCCCATACCCCTCGTATTGACTCACGCGGAAATACACATCTCCGTTGACCTCATAAGCAAAGCCCTTTTCGATGAGCGCCTCGACAAACACAATGATCTCGGAAATATGCTCGGTAACACGGGGATAGAAGGAAGCGTGTCCAATATTTAAGGCGTCCATGTCGGTGAAATACGCAGCAAGCATCTCATCGACCAGTTGCATGGCCGGTTGCCCCTTTTCGTCGGCGCGTTTAAGGATCTTATCATCAATGTCCGTAAAATTTTGGACATGATTGACGGTGTATCCGCAATACGTCAGGTATCGCTTAAGGGTGTCGAACACCACATAAGCGCGGGCATGTCCGATATGGCAATAGTCGTAGACCGTCACACCACAGACATACATTCCGACCTCTTTCGGCTTGAGGGATTGGAAGGTTTCTTTGGTTTTGGTTAACGTATTATAGAGTTTCATTTGATCATCCCTTTTGAGTCAGAAGTACAACGGCCATGGCCGCTATCCCCTCTTTACGACCGGTAAAGCCCATCATTTCAGTCGTGGTGGCTTTAATATTGACACGATTATCGGCTATAGACAAACATTTTGCGATATGGGCCTTCATTGCAGGGAAATAGCCTTGCAATTTAGGCTCCTGCGCAATAATCGTACTATCAATATTGTTAATGGAATAATCGCCAAGCAGATCGGACACTCGTTGCAAAAGGACTAAACTGCTTATCCCTTTATACACCGAGTCATTGTCGGGAAAATGCTGCCCAATGACCCCCAGCCCCGCCGCCCCAAGCAAAGCGTCGATGATGGCATGAACAAGGACATCTGCATCGCTATGTCCAAGCAGGCCTCGCTCGTACGGGACATCCACACCACCGAGAATAAGCTTTCGCCCTTCTACAAATTGATGTGCGTCAAACCCATGGCCTATGCGTTGCATGGTTGCAATCATAACATTAATTCCATTTCGCTGAAATCTCGCGGATAGCGGCTAAAATATCAGGATTTTCAGGGTCAATTTGGGAGATGTCTCGGAAAGCAGAAAGTGCTTTCTCGTAGTCATTTAGAAAATAATATCCCACCGCACGATTATACAAAGCGCTCATATTATGGGGCTCTTGAACAATGACTTTATCCAAAAACCCGATGGCTGCCAAGAAATCCTCTTCTTCTGCAGCAAGATTGGCCATATGAAAGAGAGCATCAACATGCTCAGGAGAACGTTTCAGCACGTCCCCAAGAGACTGTTTCGCCTTATCGGTTCGCTTTGTTTCTAAATAGTACAAAGCCAACTGAAAATGAGCGTTAATATTATCAGGATTGATCGCCAAAGCATCTTGTAGACCAATCAGTTCAATATCGGCTTTCTTTTCTTGAAAATAGAACGCTTCGATATGTTGAAGCTTTTGCTTGAGCAAAAAGTTCTTCCGCTTTAATATCGCCCTGATAATGGGTTGGCTAAGCGTCACTTCGGGAACACCAAACCAATGAAGACGACGACCACATTGGGGGCAGAATTGACGACGAACAGCATTTTTTTCTGAAACAAGTTTCTCGCAATGAGTGCAATACATTAGGCGTGTTCTAGAGTGGACGCCTGGGACGCTCGGAAGTCAGCATATTTTTTATCTTCAACCCCAATATGATTAAGCAACCAATCTCTGAGATAATTCATAACATCAATGGACAACCCAATAGAGTTTGACTCTGTTTGAAGAATAAATGACGTCATTTTCTGAAGGAACTCGGCATGTCTGTCCCTATGCCATCGAAGATAAGGATATTGAATCTCGGCTAAATAGGATTCTTCGAACGCGAAATGCTCAGCAGAAATACCTCTCAAATCATCAAGCAACCTAACGACTTTCTCTCGCCCCTTCCCTTGTAACATGGCAAAGTGAAGGTCATTCATCAACCGGATCATCGCCTTGCGTTGATGATCGATCGCTTCATTATTGACACTTAAACGGGGATTCCACTCATATCGCATCATGTCCATAAGCCATTATTAACATAGACCCGATATATCTTTCAAGTCCCGTAGGGCTTTCAACTTGCCCAACTATTTGCTATAGTGGAAACATGAAAAAGGCATTTACTCTGATTGAATTGCTTATTGTCATGACCGTTATCGCCATCTTGGCCGGCATTCTGGTTCCCTCTTTCCGTAGTTATCAACAAGAAGCGTGGAACACCAAGGCAGAGGCAGATATCAGTGGCCTCCAGCTTGCAGTTGAGTCGTTTATTCGAGCTCATGATAATCGTTTCCCAGAGGGGCTTGATGAACTCATCACCTCGGCTCCTCGATATATTCAAAAATTACCTCGCGATCCCTACCGAACCAATGGTGTGTTTTATGGTTATGCCCTTCTATCAAAAAAACCCGGCAATGAAACATTTTACATCATCTATTCTAACGGTCCCGATCACGTCCGAAACTGGAGTTGGGATGCCACGAAGGGCATGATCACCTTTGACCAAAATAGCGATGACAAAGTCATCAGCAACGCTATCTTCGAATAATCTAGGAGGAAGTAGACATGGATAAATTGTTAAGTTGTAAGCACGGTATTATTAAATCAAGTTGCATTTTGTGCAAAGATTTTAGTGAAGAACAGGTTATCGCCGAAAAGAGCGATTTCCTCGCACAAAAGAATTGGCAAAGCAGTTCGTACATGGATAATTCTTCTCATAACTCTGCCATGGTTGAGCAAGAGTATGATCTTGAAGAAGATGTTGTCGAATTTGATAACGACTCCGACATGGAGTAATGCTTGTAACCAAGCAATCGTTCACTTTCGGAAACCCACCGGATGAAATGTTCCTCGATAATGGGAGAACATTGGGACCGGTTACTCTCGCTTATGAGACCTACGGCAACCTAAACAGCGATAAGTCCAACGCTATCCTCATCGAAACCGGCCTCACGGCTGATTCTCATGCCGCAGGGTATTACTCCGAAAAGGATCAATATCCTGGGTGGTGGGATGGGCTGATCGGTGAAGGAAAGGCCTTCGATACCAATAAATACTTTATCATTTGCTCTAATGTCATTGGAGGGTGCATGGGCTCCACGGGGCCGGCATCCATCTACCCCATAACTGGCAAACCGTTTGGCATGTTATTTCCTGTCATTACCATTCGCGACATGATTCGTGCTCAATGCCATTTGATCGATCATCTCGGCATCAAAAAGCTGTTCTGCGTGTCGGGCGGGTCAATGGGCGGCCTACAAACCTTGGAATGGGCACGCACGTATCCAGATCGTGTCCGCTGCATCATTCCGGTATCCTGTTCAGCCCACCTTACGGCCCAAGGCATCGCTTTTAATGAAATCGGCCGTCAATCCATCATGGCTGAACCCAACTGGAATAACGGCAACTATTATGACAAGAAGTCGCCCACATACGGACTGGCTCTTGCTCGGATGATCGGACACATCACCTACCTTAGCGAAGAAAAATTACAGCATCGTTTCGGTCGAAAAATGGTCGATTCAGAGATCATAAAAGCAGACGGTGCGGATCAATTTGAGATTGAAAGTTATTTACACTACAAAGGGCATACGTTTGTTGAACGTTTTGATGCGAATAGTTACCTTTACTTAACGCGAGCCATTGATCTTTTTGACCTTGCCTTGGATGGAGATCTAGAGAAGGGCACGCTCAACATCAACACAGACAGTCTTTTTATTACGATGAGCTCGGATTGGTTGTTCCCTCCATCAGAAACGATTCAAATCGTCGACACGCTTCTACGGCAGAACAAAAAGTCCGATTATATCGAGATCAAAACCTATCACGGTCACGACGGGTTTCTTATCGAAACCGAAGCGATGAGCGAACCCATCAAGAAATTCCTTTCAGGGAGAAAATAAATCCCTCCAAACCTCCCTTTACAAAGGGAGGCTTTTAATACTTATAACTCTCCCAATCGTAGAGATCATTAACGTACATTTGACCTAGTTTTGTATTGTAGAAAGCCTTGGCGATCTCTGCTCGAGAAATATCAGCTAAGGGCTTAAACGTCCCATCGGGGTATCCGACAATGACCCCATTTTCTACACTGGCTTCAACATATCGATTTAGATCCGTACCTGCAGGAACATCCTTAAATTGGATCTTATTAGCATCTGAGGGTAACACCAATCCTTCCATTTTCACCATGGATATAACAGCTTCTTGACGTAGTGTCGCTTTATCGGGTTTGAATTTCTTTTTGGGGTAGCCATCCATAACACCGGCTTCATAAGCAGACTTAATATAAGGAGAAGCCCAGTGGTTTTTGATGTCTACAAACAAGCGTGTATCCGTAGCACGAACAGCTTCATCAACGGGGATCTTCTTGGTGCGAACAAGTAACGCCGAGAATTCACCCCGTTTAATACGATCATTCGGTTTAAACTGACCATCTGGAAAGCCCCGAATAACTCGAGATGTTGCAAGATCTTCGATGTATTTACGTGCCCAGTGTTTTTGGCCAACATCTTCAAACTGCATTAACCACAGGATTTTTACGTCTTTAACACTCAAGATATTGCCGTTTTCATCATAGGCAGAAACTCGAACGGTATTTTTCCCATAATCTTTTAGAGTTACGGCAGTCTTAAACCGATTATTTTTAATCGAAATGGGCTTATCATTAACGGTTAATCGAGCGACTCCCTCAACAAGGGTTCCTTTGATTATGTGAGTGTTCTTATACGTTACAAAATGATCCTCAGGCAGATCCAGGTTAATATACGAAGAAGGTAGTGGTTCAGCCGCTTTTTGAGGAACCTCTTTCTTTACTGGGAAGATATCGAGCAACATTGATAGATAGTGTTCATTATTACCATCGATGCCATTCGGATCCATGACCAACGCATAATCGAAACGAACCCCTTGATAGGTAGCACCAAGTCCTAGGGATAGTTTCATGTTTTGAGCGCTTGAGCCTGCACCCGTGGCCATTTCTTCAAAAATCACCCCTCCTCGAAGAGCAAGAAAAGGAAAAGGCTTGTATTCGATTCCCGCACGTGGAACATATTTTTGATTTTGATCAAGTAAGGCCACATCACCCATCAAATCAAGGGTTTGATCATCGGAGTAGAAAATACTCTCAGGATCTTGTCCAAGAAAACGATACCGACCACCAAGGCTCATACTATAATCGACGTTGGATTGAGCCCCCGTACTCCATTTAACGGTCGTAGGTAAAAAATTATGATAGACCAACGACAAACTCGCTGCTTTATTAAGACGCAGCAAGGCACCCAAATCGGCATTCATGCCCCCACTGGAATAATTTGATCCACCTCCAGAAACATTTTCTACAAAGAATTTACCGGTAAGGCCAAGGATCAAGGCACTCGGCTCCGTAATGGGCGTATCAACGGGAGCTGCAAGCCCAATCGCTACAACGGTATTGGAGTAATCAGCCTGACTGCCGGCAATAACTCGCCCTGCAGAAGAGTAGGAGGTTCCGATGGGAATACCCCCCACACCGTTATAAAGAAAACCAGCCCCGAGAGTGGCACCTTTCATGGGAAACACGCCAGCACCACTAAAGCTGTTGACAGCATCCATCATATTGGTCTGCATAGCCCCGAATTGTTGATGATCGACAAGAAAGAGTCCCGCAGGGTTAGAAAATATGGCGGCATAATCATCGGCAAGGGGGGCGAAGGCATTGCCTAAAGCAACCGCTCGCGCACTTGTTTTGACGAGGCTAGTGTCCACTGAATAACCTGCCAACGACAGCCCCATCATACTGATCAAAACAACCAAAGCGACTAATTTATTCATGACATCCACCTCCTATCGAATGACTAAGATCTTACTGGAACCCAAAACACGTTTATCGGAGACTAGCCGAAGGATATAAACACCGTTCGACCACGTTTGACCAAAAACATCCACGCCGGAGAAAGTAATCTCGTTATACCCCGCCCTACCCCCTTCGGTATTGGCCGGATAATTAAACCGGTTAAGCAATTTACCTGCAATGTTGTAAACGTAGATATCTAAAGAACCCGACTTTATTAATTCGTAGGCTATTGTAAGTTTGCCTGCATCGGGATTATAGGGCGAAGGATATGGCAGAATGGCCGAGCCAGCCTTAAGCGAAAGGGCATCACTAGCCGCTGCAACACGTAGAACAATCTGATTCGCGGATGATATGCTATCTAGCCAATCAATAGCTTCAAAATTTAGCACCGCAACATTTGATGTGATAACCAAGGACATCACCACATAATTGGTTGATGCTGAAGGGTTAAACGTCACAAACTTTGTCAATGATCCCGTTAACGAAAGGGTTGCTACCGCATTCGGAGAAATGGTTCTTGCGAGGACTGGGATCGTTAAGGTCACCACCGAGTCGATATAATCATTGGGCTGCAAAAGCTTGAGGTTCGGAGACACACCCATGTAAATATTTTTACTAATATACACTTCAGATTGTGCCGTACCCCCATGTGAATATACAATAAATCTATTTTTTGCTGGACTTGAGATATTCCCGAACTCATCGTAAACAAACAGACTGTAGTAATACCATACATCTTTCAAACGATTAGCATCAAGAACTTGTGTCCCGCTACCATAAAACACGTTAACGCCATCTGTTGGACTGTTCGGGTAGCTATCCGTCCGACGAACAACGAGTGTTTTATAGTAGTTCGCTGTCGGATTTACCCAAGCAACACGAACATCAAAGGTTGTAATATTATCATTGATTTCGTTAAAAGAGATCCCCGATACAGGTAAAGGCATAACGAGGTTCTGCGTGAGGAATTTGACCTCATCGATACTAAAAGAACCCGACTCATTCGTATTGCTACCTGTCTTAAATTGTAGCTTTATTAAATTCTGAAGCACGGCTGTTAGCGACACCGTTGGCCCCCAGCTGGGTTGAGCGAAGCTAGTAAAAGGAATCGTAACCTTTGTCCACGTAAGCGGGGTATTCCCTAGATTATAGGCATACAGATTGGGGCTAACATTCAGGGGGGAATTAAGTTCAAGGCTGAGACCATGGCCATCACCCTTCATGTAAAATTCAATCCCTGTATAACTACTTATGTTAACCGTTGTTTTAGAGGCATTCAAATTAAGCTCTATACCAGCACCTGTATTCTGAGCGGTGATATTGCTAAGTGAATAACTCAGTTGACCAGAAAAAAGGGTTCCATTCACACCAGAACCCAAGAGAGTTAACAACGAAGAGGACTTGCCATCAGGCCAACTGTAGCCATAAATAGGACCACCCCAATTATCAAAAGCAGTGCCCGAATTGAAGTCGGCAAAAACAACACCTGAAGGCGTTTTCGAGCCTACAGCAATGGCTGATATTGTCACGCCTGTGGAATAGTAGCCTGAAGAATCAAGTGAATAAACGGTATAGTAATAAGTCTGTCCATCGACAACCGAATTATCAACAACACTATTGGCTGAGCCAACAAACGTCCATCCGTCATTATCAAAGAACGAGGAAGGAAAGCCGGTTGTTTTTCGTGCAATGGCTGTTGAAACACTCGATGTACTAACCGAAGGCCCCCAACCAAGAGTTAGGAAGTTTAGGCCCACAGAAAGGGTAACCCCTGTAACATCAAGGGGACGAGTATGCGTATTGGATGAGCTTGACAACGTTAACTGATCCAAAAAAATATCGGAGGTAACCCCGTTGATAAATTGAACACTTCGCTGGCCACCAAACCCTTGAGGAACTCCATCCGTATACCAAGATTCAAACTGAAGAAGATTCGCCGGACTATAATTCACAAAATTTCCATTAACATCTCTAAAGTAACCATAAACAAATTGGTTTTTCCATTGGTCGACAAAATCATATCGAAAAACTCGAAGGCCACTCAGCTCCCCCGACAAGGTATTCCGAATTCGTCCCATAACAAAAACATCGCCACTGGTTATGTTTCTCGTTGACGATTCTACTGGGTAGACATTCTTTATGAATGTTGTTGCATACGGAGCATAAAACATATCATCGGGTGCCGTTCGACAAACGTAGAAGGCACCAATATTATTGTCCGTTACGGAGCCAGAATGGACCGAAAATACATATCCGGTATTCACGTCCCCTGTAACATCAACCATATGAAGCCGACTACTTACACTCCCTCGAACATCGTTAAACACCGTCATGTTGGATGGGGCTGTACCGCTTTTGACAAACCCCACTTCATTTGAAGAAGAGTACCAAACAACGGTAAATCCTTTTGCCCAGACATTGGCTGTCATGATCTGGATGGGGGTATCTGCGAAGATAACCCCACCCAGAAGAAGAACGATCGTCAAAAAGTTAATAAGTAGTCGACTCATAATATTTTCCCTCTATCTTATTGAAGAATCCATGAACCCGAGTTCGCAAATTTCAAGAAATAACCCGTTGTCGAGCCAACCAGTTCAGTTGATCTTAATCGGATCGTCCCTGAAGAAAGAGCAGTAGCTACATCATAGATCACCCATTCACCACCACGATAGACGGCAACCTTTAGGAGCGAATTGGCGCCTGTACTGGATTGAATGGAAGAGCATAACTCACTAATGGTCATGGGGATGAACAGCGGGCGAGTGAACGTATTCCAATCAGCAGAAAAGTTGTATACGGTTGTCGGTGGCAAGCTTATCTTGCCAGGATTAAAGACTACCGGTACAGAACTATAAATGTAGACCGCATCAGTCGAAGTGACATTGAATCCACCCACTGAAGGATAGGAATATCCTTGCCACGGCGTAGGCCCACCCACATATTTGTAAGCTTGTGTCACCACGTCAGCCCCAGCTTGAGCATTGACAGCAGCCAAGACTGCCCGAATATTACCACTCAAACCAAGGGACACCAAAGACCAACCGGCTGGAATATTTCTCGTCGTACTTCCAACAAGTGGATTAATACCCGTTGCACTCATGGTTACCTCAAGACCGATGGAGTCAATGATCACATTGAGCATATTACCCGATGCCGCTCTAAAATTGAGACCAATCATGAGCACACCTGGGAACCCAGCGATCGGGGATAAGTTCATTGTCGACATCGAACCCGTCACCTGCGTCATTTGAGCAATTGGAATATAGTAATCATTCCACGTATTGGTGTTATTGATAATGATCGAAGCCGAGTAGACATCATCAGCCGCCAACACAGAGTAAGTGGGGAAATGGTTGTCGGTAAACGATACATCAATGCGGTCACCCACATGTCCTTGGTTATTGACTCGGATCTTAATGTAATTGTATCCGGCCCAATCCGTCAGAGGATTCCCGATATACTTTCCAAAATATCCAACATACCCACTGACTGGAAGACCTGTAATCGTTGCAACGCCAGGACTATATGCAACAGACGCTCCTCCAGCCGTTGACCAACCCACAGGAGCCGTAAAGTCCTCGATCATGGGGAAATTGTAAGCAACATTCGCAGATAGTCCCGCCACATATTTATCGATATTGGCAAATTGGTCACCGGAGAAGCTGCCAAATGCACTACTCGCATTGTAAAGATCTCCATTAACGTTGTTTGGATTAAGTCCACTTGCGATTTCCCAAGCATCAGGAAGTCCATCTCCATCGGTGTCATC
This sequence comes from uncultured Candidatus Marinamargulisbacteria bacterium, assembly GCA_903910705.1. Lineage (GTDB taxonomy): Bacteria > Margulisbacteria > Riflemargulisbacteria > GWF2-35-9 > GWF2-35-9 > CAIWAN01. The sequence continues at coordinate 2,352 of CAIWAN010000028.1, read as the reverse complement.
AGAGGTTGGAACGGTAGATGCCTCTAAACTATCAATGAGCACATGGAAATTACCCGTAGTCCCCCGCGTCAACATACTGATGCCAACATAAAGAAGACCCCCGACATTGCCACTTGGCGAGAAATCAATGACTCCATCACCCACGCTATCTAATGTACGTACAAACTTGTTCAAGGGAACTGTATAGTAGTCCCATTGATTGGTATTATTAATGACCTGCTCGAATTCCCATTTATCAATTCCGACTCCATTATGTCGGGACTGTAATTGGATTTTAATTCGATCGCCCACTCTACCCAAATTCTTAAGGACAAACTTCATACTCTTGTATTGATTGCCGAAATCGATCGACGCATCTTGAACCCATGTACCGGTAAATCCGGCAAAACTAGGCGTCGCAACAACGGACGTTCCTGTAAGATCAAGCGCATGCGTACCATTCCAGTCACCTGGAGCCGTTCCCGTAACGATCGTACTGGTCCCACGTGAGGCTAACCACGTGTAGCCATGACCTTCAAAGCCATCGATCAAAGGGAACAAGTTCGCGACATTCGGGTCCGTGTTATTTAGCAGCTCAGAGTAGTTTGCGATCCCATCTAAGTCATTATCTGCCAGAATATTTGACACACCGATACCATATCCACCCTCTAAGGAATCGGAGATTCCATCCCAGTCGGCATCAGTGCCCGCGGGTAACGATGTCACCAGCTGGATATCGTCAACAAGAACTGAGGCTGAACCCGTTGGGGTCGTCGAACTGACACTAAACCCAATTTGACTCGGACCGGCATATACGGAATTATTAACGCCTACCATCTGGATCCCTTGTCTAAAATTAATAGGACGAGAACCTTTCAAAATGAAATCGTTTAAGGGAATATACACTTCCGTCCACACATCACGCTTCAGCAAGTTGATCGTCGCCACAAAGGGACCTTGAGTTGAATTGGTCATGGTCGGGTCATCAAATAAATTAAAATTCACTTTTGTACCGATCGGACCATTGTTCTTTAGCACAACTTTTAGATAGCGATATTGTAACCAGTCTAAAGCTTTGCCCTCATTTAAATATTTTGACATAAACCCAACATAATAAGGACTAGCCAAAGACGCAGAACCATTCATCTGGACTGACTTTGCACTAAAGTATCCAGCAGCTGAAATAGAGGCTGACATACCAGCGATATTCCACCCCAAAGGCGTTGCAGATGTCGCTTGAGCGTCAAAATTATCGATCACAGGGAAAATATTAGGCGTTAAGGAAACAGAAACTGGAGTTAATATACTAAGAACACGTCTTAGTTGAACATCCGTTCCGTCTCCATGGGCAAAATTAACAACAAGATCATCCCCTAAGTTGACCCCCGCTGGATAATACCGTGACTGCAAATTAGCGGCACGATAATCATAAAGGTTCTCATAATATGGATCATTGGGATCAGCGTTCCTATTTGCAATAAAAATTCGGGGAGCCGACCTTACGACCGAACCATCCCCATTTCGATGCTCGACAAAGGAGGTATAAATCGTGTCAACCGCATTCGTATTTACCCAGTGGGAATCTAGGACATAACCAGTTCGAAGACCCTCTGGCGGTGAACTCGGTTGGCCAAGATCCGCCCCTGTTGTTACGATCGATGTTGTAAGGGTGCCGCCGGAATTGATTTCGATTGTATACGTGGTATTCGGAGCAAGCGCTCCGGTTTGAGAAGCTGTGTACATTCCCCAAACCACTACAATATGCATAATACCGGACGTGTCAGTGAGAGCCGAAAGGGATGTATCTCGAACATCTCTAAGAATCTTTCCATTCATCGAACTATCCCCACTTGAAGATAGAATCTTGACAGAGCCTACTTCAGAGACGGCAGACTTCCAAGAAACAACAAACTTCTCATTGGTAATACTGCCAACTTGAACATTGCTTATCGTTGAACCAAACACCCACGTCATCGCTAACAGAACGGCCATCACTAATTTTCTCATTATTATCCTCCTACTAAAAATATTTATCTTATACCGTCATTCTATCACCCTTGTTTTTATATTCAAGCAATGATAATCCGAATATCGACCACCGTATAATTCTTCGTACAGGATTTTCAATTATTTCATCAAAAGAGCGATAAACGCATTGATTGTTTTGAATGGATCAGTTCGGAAACTGGATAAACCCTTGCAATTGCTGAGTTTTTCGATATATTTTAGTTTGGGCGCATAAGAAATGGTCGGGTTCAAGCGGCACGGCCGAATTTCGAAACGATATCATCGCTCTGACCCGACAGAACCCTTGCCCTTAGACTGACCATGGATTGAACGTTCTCTGAACCCCAGTGCATGCCGGATAATTTC
>CAIWAN010000027.1 GCA_903910705.1 uncultured Candidatus Marinamargulisbacteria bacterium | reverse complement strand
GAAATTATCCGGCATGCACTGGGGTTCGGAGAACGTTCAATCCATGGTCAGTCTACGAGCAAGGGTTCTATCGGGTCAGGGCGATGATATCGTTTCGAAATTCGGCCGTGCTGCTTGAACCCGACCATTTCTTATGCACCCCTTTATTGGATATATCTCTCGTAAAATGGGAGTGATGTTTCTATAACGATCCGTTTCAGTGAGAATCACAGGCAAATTATTGTTTGGGGCCAGATAGAGCTTATCGATTTGTGATTCATATTCACAAGGTTTTCGTTCAAATATTAAAGGTATCGCGTTGAATTCACTATTAGTACCAAAACGACTCATTCCATTGTTGGATTTATACAAACCTCGAACCCAAACCTCATTTTTGCTTGTACTGGCCATATGCCAAAAGTATGATTGCCCATTAATTTCCTTTTTGTACACCTTAACGGTATACGCCCCAAGTAGCGTATGTGTCTCGGAGTAAGTTTCCACTGGTTGTTCTTGGATAAAATCGGGCGTAATTTCCTTGAACTTCTCAATCATTTGTGGGGTGTTCATTCGATCAAAATCACTTTTATAGACTGTTATTCTCTCTACGGGTGCTTTAAGTGATTCCAAGTTCATATCACTCACAGGCTTGATCTCCTGACCATATTGATTTTCGGCATCTTTTCGATAATCAGGAATTAAATCAAAACTACATAACGTCTCTAGGGTTTGAGGCTCTGGATAATACTCCTCTATTTTAGCAATTTCTTTTTGAAAGTCTGGGTGAAGTTTAGTTTCAGCAAAATAATTATTGCTTTTGCCCTTAGAAAACAGTAACCGATTATACTCACAAGGTGCATTCAATCGCCAACCACCATCAGACATAGATTTATAAAAAATGAGAGGCATCTTTTTACCATTTTTTAGGCTATATCCAACGATATGCTTACGTCCGCTTGCAAGATAAACTCGGGACAAGTAAAACTCTGTACCATCGATAACAACTTTGTGCTCGGCATGACAATTAATTTTAGATAAATATTTTAAAGATTTTGGCTCCATTGGGTCGCGTAGGTTTAGACACATGGGTAATGCTTTTTTTAACGGTGTGTTTACTGGATGGCTTTGTTCATTTTGATCGGGTAGAGGCGGGGATTGTCGCGATGGGTTTTGTCCCTTTGTCTTGCCCTCCGAAACAGGTGCTTCATGTGGTCGATCTGGTTCCTCTATTAACGAGACCATTCTTCTCTCCATACGAACTTTCAATCCAGACGCACTCTTCATTCCGATTTTAGTCCCAATTGCTCCTGCAGCAAACATAACCGCAAAGGTTTCGAGCTGGGTTACAAGGCCGTCCCTCCACTGCTCGCCCGTTATTTGACCTTGGGAATATTGATAGAGCGAGATGGCTTGGGGGGTTCCCATTAGACCAACCGTTAGACACGTATCCGCTAATCGAAGGAATTTCATGCCCTTAGAAGCAAGGCCGACACCTTTACTCAAACCTAGTACACTGGACAACAATCCGGCACCATTCATTAATGTTTGAAAGTCAGAGATGCCATCATATCCAGACTGATATATGTCGCTGATGGCTGAAGCATTCGTAATAACGTTATAAGCCCGAAGGGATAAGTCTCCAACAATACCTCCAATAAGCGCTCCAGGGATAGCCCCTACCCCAAGCCCCCAAACGCCTATGGCCGCACCTATTGCACTTCCAGTCCCCACGGCGGCGGCTTGTGCCGCTAAAGAACTTTGCCCTGATACATCCAACGCTTTTTCGAGTGCCCGTCCAACACGTTTAGAGTCGCTAACTTTGGTGGGGTCAAACCGCTGATTGGTTCCAATCAGATCGTTCAGTTCTGGGATTTTCAGAACTTGTTGTTTAAACCCTGGAATGGTTAATAGCTCATTGAGCAGATCGGTTCCCTTCGTAGTCCATTCAAACTGTTGAATGAGCCTGACCGACGTCTCAAACTTTGCCGAATTTTTCTCTGATGGAGCAAACTTATTCACGCAGGACACTGCAAACGAAAGCCACGATTCCATCAAGGGACGATTCCCTGCGTTTTTTGCATGTTCGGCTAAAGCGAATGCGATCCGGTACTTATTCTTTACAGAGGGTTTGGGGTTAATCGCCAAGTTTCTTAACGCTGAGAAAGTAGCCTCGTTACTTTCTCCGTTTAGCAATTTCTTTTGCATGGCTTCTACATAGAGAGCCTGCTTGTGATCTAGCGACAATAAAGAACCAGAGACATTCCTAAAAAAACTATTCCACTGAGGTGTGGTCATTTTTTTTGCGTCGAAACACGCTATCTGATCTTGAAAGGCTTTATAAAGTATCCTTTTTGACTCATCACTCGCAGGCGTTTCACTTTTTAGCGAAATATTCTGAAGCGTAACACGTGTCGTTCCAAAATTCCAAAAAGAAGTAGCATCACTCCAAGCATTATAGTTGGTAATTCCAGCCTGATATCCTGTCAATCGTCCTAAAACAGCCCGTGCAAGCTCGGGTTGTTTAATCGTGGTTAATTGTTGCGCTAAACTCTGGTTCAGAAATATCCGTGTATTCATGGGTAGAGACGTGTTCGCGATCATCATTTCATAAACGGCTAATGCGCCATTGATATCATTGTTTGTCTTTTTGATGTCCCATTCTTTTTTTGCTTTCGTCAGCAGAAGGGCGGTTAATCTATTATGGTTGGGATCAATCCTATCAATTTCCGATTTAGAAGCAAGATACTTTTGTTGGATCTCTATCAGGGGTGTTGATGTTGCATCACACGTCATCCAGTCAATAATTTTCGAGATTGAATCATTTTCCGTTGGGTCAATATTTTTCTTGATTAGAGCAAATAGGTTTTCTTTGCTTCCGCCTGCGACTAGGATCGCTTGTAGACTCATAATTGTATTCAAGAGGGCTCTTCGCTGTCGATCTGTAAGATTCTTTGCATCTTTCATCACCGTGACTAGCGCTGCCTTCGCAGCAAGAAACTCGGATGAGGCAATAATTCGTTTAGGGTCTTTCATGGCTGGGTCTGTCGATATTTTATGGGAAAGCTTAGTAAGTGTTTCTTCTGCCGTTGAATAAACTGTTGGTGGTTCTTTCGACGTGACTTCTATTCTAGGTTGCCCGCTCACTTGTTTTGCGTTAGAAGCATTATTATCGGGGGCGTCGGGGGCGTGAGATACTTTAGAAGCATCGACTTGTCTAGGCAGTTGACCTGTAGGATGTTCAGTTTCCACTGTCGTTTTTTTAGGTGTTACTATCTCTTGCGTGGACCCAGAACCATTCTCGGCGGGAGCGGGGGGTGGAGCGGGGGGTGGAGCGGGGATATCTTGAGTTTCGTCTCGAGGTGCAGAAGAGATTGATTGCTCAATACTTGATAGCGTTAACGTTAGGTTAGAGCATTCATCCACATGTCCATTATTTGGACCTTCAAGAACAGCCCCCAAGCTTTTCTTTTCTGAATTGTCTTCACTGTTAAGAGGAATTTTGATGAGCCATCCATCAATGGAAGGCTTAATGTTAATGCCAGCATTTTTGGGTACTTCGGCTGACTCTTGCCCAAATATTCTTGCAACAACGGAGCCGTTTTCTAGAGAAACGATTGTGCAACTTCTTTTCTGTAAAATTAGAATCCATAGTGTTCATGCTGCCTGAAAGAACCT
>CAIWAN010000026.1 GCA_903910705.1 uncultured Candidatus Marinamargulisbacteria bacterium | reverse complement strand
TGACGGGTCGGGCTGTGCGGGGTGGCGTCGGTTGGCTTGGGCGCTTGGCCGGGCTGCGCAAACGGAGCGAAGCGGAGTGCGGCGCTTGTGGGTTTGGGCGGGTCGGGTTGTCTATGAGCAAAGGCGGAGAGAGAGCCAGCAGTGTTGCTCTTCCGCAACCTGCGGCGAATAGGAGCCTTTGCGGGTTTGGGTCGGAGCTTGGGCATCGGGGTAATGACGGGTCTGGCTGTGCGGGGTTGTGTCGGTTGGGCTTGGGCGTTGGGCGGGTTGCGCAAACGGAGCGAAGCGCTCCCCTGCTGGAACGGGTTGTTTGTGGGAATGATGCTTCTAAGTTTTGAGGCTATTGAACGGCATCATCAATTCATGTATTGCTTCCATTGTGGTTTAATCCTTGAGCTTCATTCGCAAAGCTTTTTGCATCTCCTGAATTAGTCTTATTAGTCAATATGGTCACGATTCCGATAGAAGCACGCCGAACTTTGAAGGTGACCTTTGTAATCCTCAAGGCTATAATAACCGCTAAAAAGTATGGCATAATTACCGTTATCAGGAGAGGTGGTCTTAGGTGAAGAAGCCTTCGTTGCAAAGCCCTTGCTTCGCCAGTAGAATCTAATATTCCCGTTGATATAACGACTACTAGCCAATTTGTCTTTTTGACATCAAGTTCTTTCGCTCGCTCACTGATAAACCAGTTTAGTGAATCAAACGATCTCCCATGAAAACGGATATTACCGATAGGCCAATCAGTAGTGAATTGAGTTTCCCTGATTGCCGTTGTGATATCTGCAAGCAATTGGCACTCATCGGCATCCTTGGAGCTGACTGCATTACTTGTATTCGAAGTTATTTTTTCAACTTGAAAGTACATTTTTTCAATCACTTTCAATTTCTCGTCAAGATGGGATCGTTCGACAGCTCCAAGTACCTGAAAACCACCTATCAGAAGAGATAAAAAACCAAATCCATACCAAAGGTAATCAACCGCCTCCCATTGGCGCTCAGAAAACGTCAATTTTCCGCTTCGGACAAATGCTAAATGAAAAATAACGGCGGATAAGAAGAACACAATTAGAATAGGCAATACTATAACTATCATTGATGCATCTCCTAATAAAGGATAACGTTTGAATTCTCTATCCTTGAGCGGCTTTAGCACATATGGTACGATGTAATGATGGGGGTTGTCAGTGTATCAAAGGTATTGTTCAATTTCAGCCTTTTTCCGAACATTCAAAGAGACTCCACCATTTAGGGGAGAAGTCTGAACAAGCCCTTTATCTGAAAGAGTTCGAAGCGATGAGTTAAACGTCAATACATCTTTGCAGAAATGATTATTCAGCGTGTCTAACGAGATAGTCTTTTTGCCCCAAAAATGCCTACGCTGCATGCATGCAAGTATTTTCCTGGCTCCGACATCAATATCAATTTTTCGTGTAAAACCAACAATTGACGTGTCCAGATTCTCAAGAATATTATCATAAGATTCAATACCAAAGTAGTGACTGTGCGTTTGGCGGACTGTCGCTACTTCTGATGAGCCCACTAACACAACTTCGTAACCAGATTCAACAGGAAACATACGCTCGTATTCAATATATGTCTCAACGGCATCACTTGGATTTCGGCTCACAATATCCCAGCTAATAAAGGCTCCAGCGTTCCAATCAAAAACCAAAATCCAATTGTTCAGCCCAGCAGGATTTCGGCTTTCCTTTGCTGTGAGCGTAAGAATAATGTCCTCGTTGACGAAGCTATCGAAAACCTTGTGACGATCAGATCCTCGAATTATCTCTTCGCACACAGAGCGTAATGAGTCGACTCGAAGGCGCTGTGCAACAGATGGCTCTCTCCCAGCCTCAATTTCGAAGAAAACATCCGACAATGTTTTAAAATATTGAATAACATCAGAACTGCCTTCACTTTCTTTTAGGTGGTAGCCATAAATCACTGATGTGCGTTCGATGCTCTCTGCCCAATAGTGTTGTATTCGACTGCGAATCTGTAATTCAAGAAAAACGCCGCTGCGTTTAAGAATTACATGCAAAGCTCGATACCCTGTGTCGTCACGACCTTTGTCTCGATAGTCAGCCGTCCGGTCGATTGTAAATACATTCTGTTCACCGACAGAATCAACAAGGTATTTGAAGAGCTTGTCCACATCGGAATTCCGGTGAACAATTATTCTGCAACCGCCAATGTCTTGGAGTTGCGTTAAACGGACACTCAACCGGTTCAGCTTTCTAGCAATCTGTGGCTTCCGTTTTAGACGTTGGGCGATATAGTACTGAGAGCCATAGTTAGTCAGCAATTCCAGATTTGAAAATGCGAAATACAATTTTATCAATTAAGCCAGCTATCAATTTTATCGCATATAGATTTCCATTACCGCCAAAAAAGTGGCTATTCGGAAAGATTAATCGAGACATAAAAATGAAATACAATT
>CAIWAN010000025.1 GCA_903910705.1 uncultured Candidatus Marinamargulisbacteria bacterium | reverse complement strand
TTTTCTCAAACACTATGGAAAACCTTTTGACCCACTTCGTCAACTTGTGCACATGATGCACAACTCTTTGAGTTGCACACATGTACCCAAGTGCGACTATGGGCGTTTTTTGAATTTTACAGAAAGAATGTTACAGTATCCTGGGGTCACTGAGGTGTCTGGGGTCACTGAGGTGTTTGGGGTCACTGAGCGAAGTCGAAGTGCCCCACGACCACTGCCCGATTAGCGATCTCGTCCATGGTCTTGCGTTCATCGAGGAGTGTCTCGTACTGATATTGATCCCATTTGCGTTCCTTAAGTTGTTCAAGCGTTCGGATGGACTTTCGATTCTCAAGGATCTCAAGGCGCTTCGCTTCGATCTTGGCCTCATACTCGGCAATGAGGAGCTTCTGATGATAAATTTGCCCCCGTGTCTCGGACAGATGATGATCTAATTGAACGCGGTCCGCTACAATAAACGAGGTTGTTGTCCGTTGCTTTTCATACTCATCGTTTAACTGCTTCTCAAAATAGAACTTCACATGGTCGTGTTGATTGCGCTTAAAGATAAGACGGCTCATCTCCTGCTTAAGCAACTCTTCTCGCTTTTCTCGCAACGTCAGAACCCGCTGAAGACTGTAGACGAATTTTTTCATAGGTTAAACATTTTCGTGAGTTGATTGACCACATCGGCAAACGGGGGCGCTTCGTCGATCGATTGTCGCAAAAAGGACAGGATCGGGTCGACCATCTTCTTGGCACGGTCGATCTTGGGGTTACTCCCATCCACGTACGCCCCAATATTGATAAGGTCTTCGGCGTCTCGATAGGTCGCAAGCAGTTCACGAAGCGCATAATTTGCTTGCATATGCTCTTTAGACACCACCTCCGGCATGACCCGACTAATGCTGTTTAATACATCCACCGCAGGCCAAATATTCTTCGCGGCGATCTTTCGATCCAGCACCACATGACCATCGAGAATACTTCGGGCCGTGTCGGCAATGGGTTCGTTCATGTCATCAGAGTCGACCAAGACCGTGTAGATGCCGGTAATGCTTCCGACATCACTGTTGCCCGCTCGTTCCATCAATTGCGGCATCAAGGCAAAAACAGAAGGGGGATAGCCTTTCGTTGTGGGGGGCTCGCCGATCGTCAAACCGATCTCGCGTTGGGCCATCGAAAATCGGGTCACGGAGTCCATCATGAGGAGGACGTTCTTTCCTTGGTCACGAAAATATTCAGCCATCGCGGTTGCGGTAAAGGCGGCTTTGACTCGGATCAACGCAGGTTGGTCAGACGTGGCGACGATGACCACGGACTTTTTGAGCCCCTCGACCCCCAGAGATTCTTCGATAAACTCCTTCACCTCGCGGCCTCGCTCACCAATTAAGGCAATGACATTGATATCGGCCTCGGTATTGCGGGCCACCATCCCAAGAAGGGTAGACTTCCCCACCCCTGACCCCGAAAAGATCCCAATTCGTTGCCCCTTGCCCACCGTCAAACATCCATCCAAGGCCTTTACGCCCACACTGAGTGGCTGCTTGATACGCGTTCGTTTAAGGGGGCTGGGGGGGCTCGCATAGATCGACATCAATCGATCGGGAATGATCGGCGGTTGGTCATCCATCGGATCGCCCAGACCCGAAAACACGCGTCCCAAACACGACTGCGACACCCCAATTTTGAGACTATCACCCGTTGATTCGACAATATCACCCGAGCTGATACCTGCCATATCCCCGAGTGGCATCAATAAGACACGGTCATCCCGAAACCCCACGATCTCGGCAAGGATGGAGGTTTTCTTGTATCGGCTATACACGCGACAGATCTCACCCACCGGTACGCGAGGCCCTGTAGCCCCGATGACGAGCCCCGTGACATCAACGATACGACCTTGGGGGATCAAGGTTCGCGTATGCTTAACTTTGGCGAAATAGGGTTTTAAATTAAGCGGGGTCATTCACAAGGGATTGATAGAGTTTGGCCATTTGGGTTTCGATCCGAGCGTCTAACATTCCCGAATCCATATCAAAAACAACCCCACCTCGAGGAATACTCGGATTGGACTCGGCCTCAAAGATCTTAACAGCCCCGAGTGTTTGCTTGAGTTCAGGAAGGTGTGTATGGATCAGCGATAGGTCCTCTGGATTCACTTGGAGTGTCAGCCGTTGGTTCTCGCTCGTTTCCTTCAAAATGGCTTTGATCATACCAACGATCAGGTCGGGATGGGTCGCAAGTTCTTGCTGAAGAAGCTTTTCAGCTATAACCAGGGTGAGCTTCACAATATCCGCTTCGGCCTCTTCAGCCCACCCTTTCCGTTGCGCAATAAATTCCATTTTAACAGCCTCGACATGATCAAACACCGCCGAGAACGCTTGGTAGGCCTCTTCTTTTCCGGCCTTTAGCCCGTCTTGCCGAGCTTGTTCTTTGATCTGTGCGATCTCAATCAAGGCGTGTGCACGATCCGCCTCCATCTGAGTGATATACTCGGACTCAATCCGGCTTCGATCTTTCAATAACTGGTCGGCAATGGACTCGGCTTGTTTGAGCAGCGCAATCACCTTCTCTTCACGATAAAAGGTCGTCAGTCTAGGGGCTACCTTGGGTAAATTTCGAGCAACCATATCTTCAACTTTGATAATACGGGTCATTGTTTACACAAATTCTTCCATCTCACCCGCACGGGCAAGCTGAATAACACCCGCATCTTCAAGATTACGAATAATATGAACAATCCGCTGTTGGGTTTCTTCAACTTGCGACATTCTCACCGGCCCTTGATAGTTCATTTCTTCTTTCAAGGTATCCACCGCTCGGTCAGAAAGGTTCCTAAATACTTTTTCTTTAAGTGACTCACTCGCTGTCTTAAGGGCAATCGGCAAATCTTTCATATCAATATCCTGCATAATTCGCTGAATGGTTCGGTCGTCAATTTTCAAGATATCTTCAAACACAAACATCAATTGTTTGATCTTGTTGGCCAGTGTCTCGTCAACTTCAACCAGATAGTCCATGATCTTTTTCTCTGTCGATCGATCCACGCGATTGATGACGTCCACCAAGGCTTTCACCCCGCCCGAGCTTGAAAAATCTTGAACGATATAGGCTGACATCTTCTCTTGCAGCACCTTTTCAACTTGATGGATGATATCCGGCGGAGTCTGGTCCATGATGGCGATTCGACGCGCCACTTCCGGCTGGATCTCTTCGGGCAAAGAGGAAAGAATATTGCCAGCCACCAAGGGGTCAAGGTGAGCCAATATAAGGGCGATGGTTTGAGGTTGTTCATCATGAATAAACCGAACGATATGCGTCGCTTCGGCTTTTTCTAGGAACTCAAACGGAGCGACTTGGATCGTTTGAGATAAATTAGCAATTATTTTGGCGGCCTTCTCTTTGCCAAGCGCTTGCTCCAACACTTCTTGTGCATATTTGACGCCACCCCGAGAAATATAACTCTGTGCCTTGCTGTCATAATAGAACTCCTCAATAATGGAGTCTTGTTCTTTGGGGGATACCTTCGAAATTCGGGCCAACTCCATGGTCAGATCAGACACTTCGTCTTCATTTAGATTCTTGAAAAGTTGAATCGTCGAGTCTCGACCAAGAGCCAAAAGAAGGAGGGCGGCTTTTCGTTTTCCAGATATTCGATCAACCATAGCTAGTCTTCAGACAACCATCGACGAAGGATCTTAGCAAAAACATCTGGATCGGTATGCGCCATATCAATAATGGAGTTTTTCATGGCCTGTTTCTTTTGGTCATCTGGACTCAGTTCGACTTCATCTTGGGGAAGAATAGACGCTGGCACTTCACGCGTCGTCCCCGCCACTTGATTCACGCCCCATGCGCCCCCTGATGCCGAGATGGTCGAGAGTCGGCGTAGTTGCCGGCGCGCATAGATCACGGTCAGGATCAACAAGATGATGAGCCCCATATTTTTTAATATCGTCATGATCGTCTCATTCTGTTTCATGGTCTTCATTTCTTTGGTGTCTTTTTCAAGCGAGGTCTTATCAAAGGGGAACGTCGACAGTGTTAACACATCGCCTCGATCTTTATCGAGTCCTGAAGCGGAGGAGATCGCATCCATCAAATTTTGCTTTTCATCGTCCTTTAATTTTCGATCCAAGATAACCGCAATGGATAATTTCTGGATAGCGCCAGGTGATTTTGTGAAATGTTCAACCCGCTTTGAAAGCTCAAAATTCCGCGTCTCGTCTGTCTTTGAATAATTTGAGTTCTGAGCGTTACTTTGCCCCGCAGGGATGTTCAAGTTGGCGGGGGGCGGCGTATTGTTGCCCTTATACCCTTCTTCAATCGCGCGCTCACTCCGAACATTTTGGACCTCAGAGGGGAGGTACGTTTCGCTGTCAGCGTTCAATCGGTCAAAATTCATCGCCACATTCACCCGAACCACACACGATTTAGCCCCAAAAACATTCGTTAACATACTTTCGATCTGGGACTGAATGCTTTTCTCGACTTTTCGCTGGACTTCAACTTGGGTCATACTCAGCCCCGCCTGCATCCCTTCATCTTCCGAATAGGCATACAGCACATTCCCGTGCGTATCCACGATCGAAACATTCTTCGCAGACAGCCCTTTGACCGAGCTCGCGATCAAATGGACCAGCCCGTTCACCTGTCCATCCCTTAACGGCTGAGACCCTGCCAGATCAATGACCAGTGAAGCCGAGGCTCCCTCTTTGTTGTCTTCCGCAAACAATGAATCTTCGGGGATCACAATATGGACCCGAGCCGCCTGAATTTCTTTGATGGTCATGACGGTTCGTGCCAGTTCGGCTTCCATGGCTCGCTGATAATTGACCTTTTGGGTAAACTCAGTGGTGCCGAGTTTAAATTGATCGAACAATTCAAACCCAACGCTGCTAACCTTGGGTAATCCTTCACTCGCCAACGCAACCCGCGTTTCACGGACATTTTTTGCCGGAACCAGAATGGTGGTCCCATCGGCACCCAATTTATAGGGCACATTTTTCTCGGCTAATTTCTTAACCACATCTCCCGCGTCTTGTGCGCTCAGACCCGCATACAGCGTTTGGTAGTCCGGTCGAGAGCCCCAGATCGTCAGCGCGAACAAGGAGACAAAGATCACCGCGCCTAAAAGGATCAACGTCATCCGTTGTGCAACGCTTAGGTCTTTAATGACCGCAACGATCTGTTCGAAGATAACCCGAAAAAAAGCTGGCATGAACTATGCCCCTATCTGAAGCGCTTTAGAGGCCATCGATTTAGATGTGTTGTAGGCCGCTACATTGGCCTCATAGGTACGCGTTGCATCGAGCATATTGACCATCTCTAGCGACACATTGATATTGGGTTTTTTAACATACCCATTCGCATCGGCAAGGGGGTGCGTTGGATCATAATCGAGGCGAGGAGCGCTGCCATCTCGGGTAATGCTTGCGACATAGACGACCTCTTGCATCTGCTGCCCGAGTATTTGTTCAAAGGTCCCCGTTTGTTTATTCGCAATGACGGGGACTTTCCGGCGATACGGCCCCCCCTCATCGGTCTGAAGGGTATTGACGTTGGCTAAATTCTCAGAGATCAAATCCATGATCTGACGAGACACACTCATCCCACTGCCAGAAATGATCGATGAATTAAAGAACCCCATGAGCTTAGCTCACCCTCTCTGAAATGGCTGTTCGTAACACCCTGAATTTCTTGTTTAGAACCGTAGCCAAGGTGCTGTAGTATACACTGTTATTTGACATATTGACGACTTCTTTATCCAAATCGACGTTGTTCCCATCGGACTTAATATCCGTCTCATTGGGCTGATTGGTGAACATCGACCGATCGAATGATTCGTGGTTAAACGCCAGATGATTTTTATTCGTCAGATAGGCAGGGATCGTTTCCTTCATCTGCGCCGAAAGGACACCTCGAAAGTCGACATCACGCCGTCGATATCCGGGCGTGGCGTTGTTGGCAATATTGTTGGCGATCAGGTCGTGGCGAAAAGAAGAGAGGCTTAATCCCTTTCGGATAACGTCAAAACTGTCGTCCAACAAATTCATATTTGAATAATAGCAATGCCCCCTACTCGTGTCAATTTGAACGACATTTTTTGTGCTATCATATCCGTATGGCAACGTATTCAAGCAAACAGGTCTGCAAGCTTACCGACTGCACGCATCGACAGCTTCAATATTGGGAAATAAAGGGCTATCTCTCCCCTCAACTTGGACCTCGGAATGTTCGCGAATACAGCCCGAACGATATCAAGATCATCCAACGTATCATCGACTATAAAAAATCGGGCAAATCGTTAGGCGAAGCCTTTGTCACCAGTGATTTGGAGCTCACGCAGACCAACCCCCATATTCAGACGCTCATCTCGAAGGCCATGCCGCTTGAGGTTGAGTGGCTTGAAAAAAGCCAGGCGCTCCTTCGGGTCCTTGAGACGATCCATGCGCTCGAAGCGTCCATCCCTCAATATCCCTATTCCATCTACGAGTCCGACAAGCTCGAAACGCTTAAATCGCTTCAACAAAAAGCGCTCCTCATTAAAGAGCAAAAAGATGACACCTTCCATCAACTTCAGTCCTTGCTGATCGAACAACCGTCTTTCCAAGAGAGCCCCGAAGAGGGTCCCGTCACGCCCCTACCGGTCCAAGTCTACTCCATCGATCAGCTCGTCATCATGTGGCTTCGGCGACATGGAAGCGATCATAATGCAGCCGAGATCCGATCGCTGATGACCCAACGTCTTCACAAAGGGGAATCGATCGAGTCGATCGTCAGAGAACTTCAGGTCTAACCCGCAGAATCAAATTGAGAGGGAATGGCCGACGACTCATCAGGGGAATGGAACGCCTGCACCGGTCTTTTCGAGCCATATTTGGTGTTAATTTGACGTTCTTGGCCGATGAGTTGAAGCCGCTCTTTAATAATATCCATATGGTCTTTGATCTTATTGGTCAATTCTTGCTCGGTTTTAGAGATCCGCGTGATCAGATCGATAATATTTAGATCAATGGTCTTGATCTGTTCCACCATGGCTGGATTTACGTTAACGAGCTTGCCCTGACTTGAAAGCTGCCCGATCTCCCGTCGTAAAGGGCCCAGTTCTTTTTCGATCTGTTGGATATGCTCCATCATCTGACTCTTCTCCACCATCATCTCATTAAGCAATTCGGGTTGGTTGATTTGAGGGAGGAGCTGACGAACCTGTCCTTCAAGACTGATCATGAACTTCTCATAGACCCGTTGTTCTTGTTGTTGAAGGCGCTCAAGCTCTCGAACCTTATCGGTGGCGATCACAAATAATCCCCGTAACCGATCTGAACCAACGCATCGCGATCCAACATGATCAGCGCAATATCACGCAAACGCTCATTTTCAGCGTCAAGAATAGTCGAAACGATCTTGGGTTGAGCCTCGTCCATCAAGGGCTCCGTGCTCGGACAAGCCGGATCCCACGTGATCCAATGAGAGCGATGGTCAAAATCAAAGGGGTATCGCCGACACGCCTCAGGGCGAACCTTATAGGCGCTGCATTGAAGGGTATCGTCTAAAAAGACACATCGTTTTTCGACCTTCTTCAGTGAAGGCATATACGAGGTCTCATTCATTTTCTCATTCATCATGACATTGACCGCGCTAAAGACATCAGGGTTTCTCTCCGACAAATATTGATCGAGGATGGCTGCAAACCCTTTATAGGTTCCCACGATCGAGTCCGCTTTGCCCGCATCCACCAAACGCGCGACATCTTTGAGCGTAAGCAGGATCTTGCCTTCAAGGCGGGCACAACAATTCGATGGACAGGTCTGACAGGTAGGGGATCGCTTGGCTTCGCTGATGAACCCTTGAACATGTCGTTTGGTTAACGGTTTAAAATTATCGAGAATCGCTTTTGGGTAGCCCCCGCCATCAATACTTTGACAATAGATAGAACATCCTTCCAGAGGAACTCTAGCTTTTGACTCAGCGTAAGCACGTCGGTCATCGATGATTAGTGGACAATGCCAAGGAGTAATGAACTGAGCAAAAAGATGCCAGCCGCAATGCCCGTCAACCGATTCAGGCCTTCTTCAAGACCCTTATGGCTCGCGAACATCCTTGCTTGAACACCGATCGAGCCGAGACCTTCACCCTTTGCAGCATGAAGCAAAACGAACACGATCAAGCTGAGCGCTGACGTCATTTGGATCAACAATAAGAGAATCTTCACCCTTGCCTCCTTATTGGATATACCCTATCATACTCTGGGCTTGCCGGAGTGACAACACTTAGTTGCGTCAATCCTAGAGGAACGCCCCAAGGAGGCTCTGCCCTGAAGAAAGCCGTTTTCATCGACATCGACCACACGCTCATTCGTGGTACCGCCATTAACTTACTCATTTCTTACGCCTTTAAGCGAGGGATTGTGCCTAGTTCTCTCCTTATTCGTGCTTTCTTTTGGTATCTTCAATACAAGTTCAACATTATCAAAAACTTTAACCATATCATCGACAAAACCGACTCCTTGATCGGCAAAGTCTTTAGCCAAATGACCGCCGATGAACTCCTCGCTGTTTTTGCTGAGTGCTTCGATCAACGCATCAAACCGCGCATCTATCCGGATTCGTCGACCTTCCTCAACTCCTTTCGAAAAGAAGGCTTCGCGATCTACTTTGTCTCTTCCACGTTAGAACCGCTGGCCAAGCTACTTCGCGATCATTATGGGTTTGGCGAAGTCATCGCCTCAAAACTAGAGATTAAAAATAAGCATTTCACGGGCCATATCGAGGGCACGATCTGTTACGGCCCCGAGAAGTGCCGACAGATCAAAGTCGTCGCCAAAAAAGATGGCATTAGTCTTGCGGATAGTTTTGCATTTTCCGATCATATCTCCGACATGCCGATGCTCGAAATGGTCGGACACCCTGTCGTCATCAATCCTTCAAAAGCGCTTCGCAAACTCGCCAAAGCCAAAAAGTGGGAGATTCGAAAGCTGCGGCTAAAACCGAGGTAGCGTTACCCTTACAATTTGCCATGACAGGGTAGGGAATCCCCCTCTTTTATAAAGAGGGGCTAGGGGAGATTTCCTGCAAGGGCTGGGGCGAGGCGCCTTGACGTGTTCGCTGTAAACGAATACAATTGGCCTATTGTGTCTGATAAAAACGAACACATCGACGATATTCTCTACCGTTTCAACCCTTGGTGGGACTCATCTTTTGCTCTCGACATCATTGATCGCCCCGTCTACACCCAGCTTTGGAGAGAGTATTGGGCTCAAGGAGCCGTTGTTTTTGTAACAGGGCTTCGACGCATCGGCAAAACCATGTTGATGAAACAATGGATTAAGCAACTTCTTGCGGATGGAGTCGACAAGAAAACCATTCTCTACATTAGCCTCGATCACATTTCACTCGCAAAAACAAGCATTCATGACCTTGTTGATCGATTTCGAGCCTTACACACGCTCCGCTATGAACAACCCCTTTATCTATTCTTGGATGAAATTACCTACATCAAAGATTTCACCCAAGAACTAAAAAATTTGTATGACTTGCAGTCAGTTCAAATGGTTGTTTCCTCCTCTTCGGCTTCCCTACTTCGAGACCATCGAGCCTTTTTAACGGGAAGAGAGCGACTCATCGACGTCATGCCGTTGACGTTCTCAGAATATTTGCTCTTTACCGATCAAAAACCAAAAGGCGCAGAGGGCTATTTATGGGAGGCTACCTTCGAATTGTACATGCAAACCGGAGGCATTCCTGCCTACGTATTAAATCGTGATGAAGGGTATTTGCAATCCCTCGTGGACAATATTCTCTACAAGGATATTTTGGCTCATTATGGATTAAAAGATGAACGTCTGGTTCAAGACTTTTTCGCACTGCTCATGGAAAGAGCGGGGAAAACCGTTAGCATCAATAAGCTCGCCAAGGTTTTGCAAATTAGCACAGATACTGCCAGTCGTTATTTGCAGTATTTTGAAAGCACGTTCCTTATTTACACCATTGAGCGATTTGGGACAACAAATGAGCGGATTCGATCACCCAGAAAGCTCTATGCCGGTGATGTGGGCATAAGAAACCTTGTGTGTGGGTTCAGAGATAAAGGCGCTATTTTTGAAAACCTTGTCTATTTAACCATAAAAAAACAAGACCCCCGATATGTTTATGAAAACGCAAATGAAATTGATTTCCTGACTAAAGAGGATCGACTCATTGAGGTAAAATATGGACGCGAACTTGAAGGCAGCCAAAAGGCACTCTTTGATTCTTACCCTGCCTCATCAAGGCTACTTGTGGGCAATGTTGCCGACTTTAAAGCGCTAAGTTAAAACCAAGGCAGCTCAACAAAACAATGTTCGCCATTGATTCCCCCTCTTTTATAAAGAGGGGCTAGGGGAGATTTCCTGCAAGGGTTGGGGTGAGGTCGTTTTTGTGAGGTCGGTCGGGAAGCGATCAGATTATCTAGAGTTTTAGCTTCTTCATCTTGTAGCCGATCATGCGTTCGGTGATGCCGAGCTGCTTCGCGGCGGCAATTTTGACGCCCCCCACCCGTTTGAGCATTTCTTTGATCAGCTGTTTTTCAACTTTATCGAGGGCTTGCGGCATCTTGATCGTTTCAGGCATCAACGTCGGTTGAACCACCAAGTACTCCGTTGGCACGACAGGGGGCTTATCGGGGATCGTGATGGGCGCCACCTTGACGGGTTCAATGTCCGGCATAGACTCGGCCACCTTAAGCTTGGACACCAGATCCAATTGGTGGCTTAAATACGCTTTAAAGAATTTGATAAACAGGGAAAGTTGCTTTGTTTTCTTGAAATGTCGATTGAGCTTGGGGATGACAATCCGCACATAGCGATCAGGGTTGCCGCCCATCCGTATTCGCAAAAAGATATCGGCAATCGTAAGACTACTCAGCGATGTACCTTCTGATACGGCGGCGACTTGGCCTTGGTCAGTCCGAACCACAAAGTGATCCCATGATAATCGGGTTGCATCAAAGCCCAGATCGCTTGGGCGAAGCAAACTAATGTGGCTGAGTTGATATCGTGCATAAAGATAGCTCGCTAATTTATCGACGAATTCTTTCTCGTCCACGTAGAGCGGCAAGGCATAAAGCTTTAAGATATCTTTAAGAATTTTCTTGCTCATGTCCTCTATTGTAAACAGGGACACCTCAATCCGTCAAAGGAGAGGCCTAACGGAGTCGCCGAGACAGTATCCATCCAAACACGATTGACCCTAACAAAGCGAGCAATATCCCCGCCGGCATCTCGATCGGATACATCAACCGTCGAGCCAGCAGATCGGCCAACGTCAAGAGCACCCCGCCAAGCAATAGGCTTTGCAACCCCAGCCCCTGATGATTAGGGCCTCGCCACGCCCGAAGCGCTTGGGGCACCAAGACCCCAATAAATCCGATCGGTCCCACATAGGCCACCACGATTGCAACAGCGATACTCGCCCCAAGAAGCAACCGACGACGTTCATGCTTTACGTCGACGCCTTTGCTTTTTGCCCACGCATCTCCCAAACTCATGATATCTAAGGTTCGCCCCTTAACTCTGAAAAGACCCGCCATACTAATGGACAGTCCGGCAAAGACCATCGCGGGTGTCCACCCAATATTTTGCAAACTACCGACCACCCAATGCATCCACTGCAACACATCGGCTCGATCAAGTTGGAATTGCAAGAACAAGACGATACTAATTAACGCGGTGTTCTGAGCCGTCCCAAGTAGCACCAATTGCCCCGATTCCATCCGTCGCCATCGGGCCGCAAGCTTCAGTAGCCCCCATGTGCTGATCAACGCCGCCCCGATCGCCCCTACCCCTTGATAGTCCGACAAGCCCAACACGATCATCACAACCGCCCCCAAAGACGCCGCACTCGACACCCCCAACGTATACGGCGAGGCCAATTCATTGCTAAGTGTCGACTGGAAAACGACCCCTGCCCCCGCCAAAACCGCCCCCGCCCCAAACGCCATCAAGACACGCGGTAAGCGATAAGACAACAGCACGGCTCCATCAACAGCCCCCACGCCCATAGCAAGGACGATCGCCCCAACCGAGACGAGAAGGAGACCGATCAACACCCATCGATCTTGTTTAAACCACAACCGTTCGGCCATTCCAAGCGATCCTTTCAAACGAGCGATCAAACACCGCCTCCATATGTTGCAAGCCCTCCGACAAAGAGCCTTGATAATAAACATGTCCGTCTTTGATCATGAGTACTTTGGCCTGATCATAAAGCGCCGACCCATAAAATGGCGTCAAGTCATGCGCCACGATCACCAAGGTTCGGTGATGGCGGCTCCATTCGGTATACAACAGTTTGACCAATCGATCATGCTGGCCAGGGTCCATCCACGTAAACGGTTCATCGAGCCACCAGACAGGCGAATTCTGAACGGCAATACTGGCTAAAACCACTCGTTGCCATTGTCCACCACTTAACTGGGTGATGGGGTGGTTCTTAACGGCGTTGAGGTCAAATCGAGACAATATGTCCGCGATGTCGATGGCCCTTTCCCCTTGGCTTTGGGCAAGGATCTCCTCAACCGTAAACGGCAGATCGGGGCGTGTTTGTTGAAGGGCGATCCCTACATTTTCGACTCGCTCCAATAGTGACAAGTGTTGAATAGACTGGCCACGCATACGAATCTCGCCTTGCAGCAGATCAGCCTCATTCAAGAGCACATTCGAAAGGGTTGATTTGCCTGCCCCGTTAGGGCCCAGAACGATCCAAACATCCTGTTCGTTAATATCCCAAGATAAAGAAGAAATAAGCGGTTTACCATAACCGATCGTTGCCTGATCAAAAGAAAGAAGGGGAGTTTTACTAGAAAGCCCCCGTTCGTACAGGGGGGGGGGGAATCGGGAGCTTTCTAACTGAACGTTATTATACACCCACATTTTTACTTTGGCTACAAAAGAATCGATGTTTTTATCCGATATTTTTATCCGCTTCGTCGTAAAGCTTACTATAAAAGTGATGCAGGATATCATAAATGTCCGCACGCGCAAAATTATCCTTAAGATGTAACTGCTCGCTCACGCCTTCCTCAGTGTAAGATGCACAAAATGGGGGTTGATCCTTCATTTCTAAGGAGTCGAGAATGTCTTCAAGGGCTTCTTCAGGAAGCGCTTGGTTTAATTTACTGAGGGTTTTCTTGATTTTCTTCTTAAACTCTGACTTTGTTTTTACATTCTTAAAGAAAAGGTTGTAGATCACTTCCGATGTTGCCGCGTTCGTCGTGGACGCTGCCTTTGACGACATCGCATTGTATACGGCTTGATTGATCAACTGATTAAGATTGGGGCCCTGAATACTAACCATTGTTTGTCCTTCATCGTCGACGTTGACTCGCCCTATTTTATCCTCTAGTATACCAACCATGATTATTCGTCGCAAGGCTAAACCCAATACCGAGGCGGTAGAGGCAGCACTTCTCGACCCGAGCCGCAACCTTCACTCCCCTCATCCCTATAAAGGCGTGCTTATTGCCGTCGAGGGAACCGATGGATCGGGGAAGTCCACTCAGTTGCGTTTGGCCAAGAAATGGCTTGAATCCGAAGGGTATGGAACCGTCCTAACCGAATGGAATTCCTCGCCTCTCGTTTCTCAGATCATCAAAAAAGGAAAACGAAAAGGCATTCTCAATAACACCACCTTCAGTCTCCTCCATGCGACCGACTTTGCAGACCGCCTCAACAAGATCATCATTCCCGCTCTCAAAAACGGGCAGATCGTGCTCGCGGATCGCTACATCTTTACCGCCCTTGCTCGAGACGTTGCCCGCCAATGCACCCGCGAATGGGTACGCAATCTCTATGCCTTTAGCCTCAAACCCGATGGGGTCTTCTATTTTAAGGTTCCCGTCGACATCAGCCTCGAACGCATATCCACGACACGGGCGCCGAGTTATTACGAAGCCGGCATGGACATGAAACTTTCCAATGATATCAATAAGAGTTATGTCAAATTTCAAAGCACGGTCATTGCGGAATACGACGACATGGTGTCTGAGTTTGGCTTTGACGTCATTGATGGCACACTCCCGATTCCCGTCCAACAAAAGCAATTCCGCGATAAAATATTGCCGCTTATTAAACGGAGACTCGGATGAAACAAAACATTTACCCTGGCAAATTGATCGTGGCTGAAGGGCTTGATGGCAGCGGAAAGTCCACGTGCTTTAATCTCATCAAAAACTGGCTCGAAATCAAAGGGTATGGTGTTCAGGTACTAAAGCGAAAGCAATCTATGCTTGTTGCCGAGACGATTAATCAAGCCAAAGTCGACCACACCCTCGTTCCTATCACCTACAGCCTCATTCATGCTGCCGATTTCAGTGACGTAATGCATCGTCAAATTGTTCCAGCCCTGAAGGCGGGCTTTATTGTTTTGTTCAATAAATATGTCTACACCTCGATCGCCAAAGATTATTTACGCGGACAGAATAAAGACTGGGTTGAAATGTTGTACGATTTTGCGATCAAACCCGATTTAGTATTCCATTTTAAACTCCCACTCGAAATGGCCTTAGAGCGCCTCACCCAAGAGGAAAAAGAAAAAGATTACTACGACAGTGGCATGGATATCGGCTTTGGCCCCAACAATGTTCAATCCCTACGCAATTTCCAAACTAAACTCGGTGAACAATATGATCTCCTCGCTCGATTGAACGAGTTTACGATCATCGACGCCAGCAAACCCATGCAACAACAACTCACCCAAATGAAGCGCATCCTCGAAACGCTTTTGGATGCCTAACACGCATTTCCCACCCCAAGGGCTACCCCCACTTCCCTATCAAGAGGCGGTTAATTCAGCGCTCGTCTGTACCCAGTGTGGCCTTCATGCAACTCGAAACAAGGTTGTCTTTTCTGAGGGGCCCGTTCCCTGTGACATTTTATGTATCGGTGAAGCGCCAGGCGCGGACGAGGACGCCCAAGGCATTCCCTTTGTGGGTCGTGCAGGGAAATTACTAACGCAAATGCTTGCAAGCATTGAGTTGAACCGCCC
Source organism: uncultured Candidatus Marinamargulisbacteria bacterium (assembly GCA_903910705.1). GTDB lineage: Bacteria > Margulisbacteria > Riflemargulisbacteria > GWF2-35-9 > GWF2-35-9 > CAIWAN01. The sequence goes on along the minus strand of CAIWAN010000025.1, from coordinate 10,730 downwards.
AACGGACGTCTATATCTGCAATACGCTTAAATGCCGTCCCCCAGGGAACCGAGCCCCTGATCCCAAAGAAATTCGGTCTTGCTTGCCCTATCTCGTAAGTCAAGTCGAGGCCGTTAAACCCAAGATCATTGTCTTGCTCGGCTCGCCCGCCATGAAAACCATCCTCGATCCAACCGAAGGGATAACACGCATTCGCGGTCAGTGGTACAATCTAAGCGTTAGCTATCAAGCGCAACCCGTTCGAGTGATGACGCTTTTTCATCCCTCTTATCTGTTACGAAACCCTTCACCAAAGGAAGGCTCGCCAAAGTGGCTAACATGGCAAGACCTAAAAGCCATACGAAAGGAGCTAGATTCTCTGCGATGAAACGATTTATGGTTTCCATCATCCAATATGATGTCACGGCCGACCCCTATGCCAATATCACTCATCTTGAGAAGCTCTTTGCCGTAGCCGGTGGACGTTGTTCCCGCTTCGTGGTGCTGCCCGAACTCTTTGGAGTCGGGTTTAATTATGACCTCTATTCGGAAATGTCCGATCACAATATGGAGATGCTCAAATATCTTCAGGGCGTTGCCCGAAAATATGGCTTTTACCTTATTGCGGGCTCGGTTGCCTTCAAAACCGGCACCCAAAATGACCAATATGTTAACCGATCCTATCTTATTTCTCCCGAGGGCGGCGTGATGGGTCATTATGACAAAATGCATATTTTCTTCCAAAACCAAGAAGATCAGCATTTTATTGCGGGCACCAAGGCCCCTGTTTTCCGAACCTCGTACGCGCCGATCGGCATTCAGATCTGTTTTGATATCCGTTTCCCCGAAACCATTCGGGACATGGTACGTCAAGGCATGAAGATCCTCTTTGTCCCCGCCCAATTCCCCCATCCCCGCAAAGAACACTGGATCAATCTGCTCAAAACCCGTGCCATCGAAAATCAAATTTATGTCATTGGTGCTAATCGCATCGGCAGTGTCAACGAAGACGTCAGTTATTTCGGACATTCCGTCATTATTGATCCTTATGGCGACACCCTCGCCAATGGTTATGAGAAAGAAGGGGTCATTTCGGAATACGTGGATATGGACTTCTTAGAAGCCTATCGCAAGAGCTTTCCGGTGTTGAAATGGTTGTAGCGGCTCATGGATTAATATTTCAGAATTCCCTCATTGTCGAAGTCCTCTCGAAGTTCGATCACTGAGGCTCTCGAAGTGACACAAGGACGCCGCCATTTTGGAGTTAGACATTCAAAGATATTTATCGATGTGGACGAGGAAGTCCTCAACGGGTACGAGAAGAACATCTTGCTGATAGATCCTTTCCTGTCCGCGGTATAAACAAATACACTCCGCTTCAGGGTAGTCTTCTTTAAAGGAGGTAAACGCTGTCAAATCACTCGTTCGGATTTTCTTCGAATTTTTGACTTCTATGGCCATGAATTTTTGTTCACCATAAAGAATGAAATCTATCTCAAGACCTGACTTTGTTCGCCAGAAAAAGAGTTGATGATTGGGCAAACGGCTGTCGAGGTAGGCAATAAGATTTTGATAAACAAGCCCTTCAAGCCCTGCTCCATCAACTTCCTCGGGGACATCGAGAGGCCCTTTTGGGCGAAGATTCTTATAAATCCCTGTGTCAAAAAAATAGAATTTGGGATGCAATGCTAAAACTCGTTTGGCTCGTTTGGAGAAAACGGGCAGACGAACACTTAACAATAGGTCCTCGAGTATAGCAATATAGGATTCGACGACCTTTCGCTCAACCGAGCATTCTCGAGATATATTACTTATATTGAGTAAGCTCCCATGAGAAAAGCTGATCGCTTCTAAAAACCGGCTGAAATTTCCGATATTTCGAGTCAATCCTTCCATCTGAATTTCTTCTTTCAGATAAAGGTTTAAGTAAGCGTTCATTTGTTCGGCCGGATCATCCGAACTCAGAATGACAGGGATAAGCCCATGGGAAAGGGCTTCATTTAGGTTAAACATTTTACCCAACTCAAAAGCGGTAAAGGGGTGCATTCGCTTCAGCCGTGCTCGGCCGCCGAGTAAGTTGGTTCCTTCTTTTTTTAATTTTCTTGCACTTGATCCGGTTAGGATAAAGATTCGTTTTTTGTCTTGCTCCATCAAATAATGGACAACAGGTAAAAGTGTGGACACTCTCTGGATTTCATCAATAATAACAACCCTGTTTTCAGGATTTGCTTTGATTAGGTTAATAAGTCGATCAGGGTCGTTTAAATAATTCATGTATTCAGAATTAAGAAGCAGATCAATATACAGTGCATCTGGAAACCGCTGTTTAAGAAGCGTTGATTTGCCCGTTCCCCTCGCTCCAAACAGAAAAAAACTTTGAGTGGGCAACTCAACAAATCTTGTTATTTCCTTCATAATACTCCTATATTATATCGCTATTTTGGAGTCGTCAACTCCATTTTCGCCGCCATTTTGGAGTTTTGTATTCCAAAACGGTTTTGCTTGCATAATCCTATTTATGGCTTATGCTTAAAGGGAATATCTAATAAAGGAGCCTATACTAAGTGAGATCAAAGCAAGCGTTAAATAATAACGACAAGGCTCAGCCCGATAAAGGCATACCTAAGGAAGATATTGACTCATCCTCTTCTTATATCAAACCTTATATTTCAGTAAATAAACATGGCGAAAATGGGAAATTATTTGAAGACCTTTATTATGATGACCGATATAAAAATAATAAAGGACGTAATTATCATTAAAGCATAAAGGTAAAAATGTTTGTTCGGAGGCAAAGCATTCCTGCTCGTTTTTTTTGGAACTATTCGCTGATGAAAACTGTTTATTAATTAGAAGGCTGGAGGTGCTTTGTATGGATATAACACGCATGGTGAGTTTATTCGTCATTTTGTCTTGTGGAGGGATATTTGCTGGAATGGCTGTAAATGTTGGGATTTCAGTTCCCTTAAAAACCGTATATCAAAAGACATATCCTTATAGTCATCAACAAGAGGATCTTCTTCTTCAGCTCCAACAGCTTGATGTTGAGATAAAAAATCTTAAACAAGACAGGGATGACCTTGAATCCGATATTGATCGGTTCTACTTGAATACTAAATATAACGAAACCAGTAAAAGTTTCTCGAAAGAGTATAATAAAATCCGATTCATGGAAAACAAAATTGCTGCCATAAACCGACAAATTGATGATGACAATTTAGCGCGAATCAACTTGCAAAAACAGTGGAACGCAATAAGACCCGATAATCACCCCCTAAACGAACATGTTGTGTATATTGTGAACCATTATAACCGGTCACCCTTTAACCTTGTTCTTTCTGATGGGTTTCTTGTTCACAAAGGTTCACCCTATCATTATCGCTATCAAGAACCAAAGAGCCATCGTAGCCCACCGGAAAGAGTTGCGCCCAGTAAAAGTGACCGTCTTCATAATCTCAGGGACCGCCAACTTAGACCCTAAATATTACGGAGTTCGACATCACGTCCCAACCAAAACATAAAAGCCCTTCTCAAACAAAATTATTTGCAGTAAACTACTTATTTAGTAAATTACTGAAAAGGAGCAAGCCATGAAGATCCCTACCGAGCTGAAACACAAGCCCGTTATCGTTTCCGAAGACTATGACAAAATCGATGGGCGGAGTGCGAATGATAGCGACGCCAAAGGGTTGTCTTTGGGTCTAGCACAGTGGAATGACCGAGGCAATCTGGAGATCTCGGCAAAAGTTTGGCGACATACCGGCGATAAGTGGTCTCGACAATCCGAGGAAATGCCGCTCCATCGTTCGCTTGATCTAGCGATTTTGATCTGTCAGTCAAAACTTTTCTTTAAAGAGCGTTACCATAAAAACGAAAAGGACTACCCCGCCTATCCCCTCCTTGAACGGATCGGATTACAAGGCGGCGCGATGAATGTCGCGATTTGTGAGGAAAACGAACACATCCAAAAAGATCTTGATCTCTTTGAGGCTTGCCTTCAAAAAGATGATGAGGTCATCAGTGAGCGACTCAATGTCCTTTATCGTCTGATCACAGAACTAAAACAAGGCTAAGGATTTAGTCATACACATCTTTTCGATGGCCGATTTGAACAATAAGAACAACCAAGATATCGGTCTTCACCGAATAAATCACTCGATAACTCCCAACCCGGATTCGTCGAAGACTTTTCCATTGCCCCTTTAGTTGTTTGCCTCTGAACGGATCAATAGCGAGAGCGTCGATCTGATCAATAATCAACAAACGATAGGGCTTATCAATGGCTCCCAGTTGCTTTAATGCACTCGCTTCAATCTTAATGGAGAAGGTCATGTTTTGCGATGTCCCAGTCGATATAGTCTGAATTCGGGTCTTGCAATTTGCTTAAGGCAACATCAAGATCAGCTCTTTCATCTAAATACAAATTAACTGCCTCCTTGATGATCCAAGCACGAGACCGATGCGCACGCCGAGCGATCGAATCGATTTCTTCTATGACGTTTTTCTCCAGTCTTACCGAGGTTGGGGTTGATTGATCCATTTTAGACCCTCCAATGTATTCATGTTGACTACATCGTACTACGCTTTTCATTTCTTCACCACGGGTGTCAGCATAAAGACCACTTCACTGGACTCTTGCTCGGAGGTTTTCATGTCAAGCACGTCCCCCAACACCGGCAAATCCCCTAAAATGGGCACGGTTTGATGGTTTTTACGCTCTTGTTGCTGACTGAGTCCTCCCAGAACAAGCGTGTCTCCGCTCTTGATCTCCCCTTCTAGCATGACCTCTCGACTACTCAAAATAGGGTAGTCCCCCGCGGGGGTCGCTTTCCATTGTTTGATATTGCTGATGGTCGCTTGGATTTGGGCGCGAATGACATTCCCGTCTAATACGAACCCCTTCAATTTCAAATCGATCCCTGTATCCAAATACTGCAGCTGCCACCCCGTCTTAGTCGCCGTTTCAACCGGCACAGTATAAGGAACCCTATCCCCGATGCGAATACGGGCCTCCTGACCTTCTATACTGGTCACGCGTGGGCTGGCTTTAAGATTGGCTTGACCCGACTTCATTAGCACATTCAATTGATCGACAACATGAATCATACCCTCCTCCCGTGTTGTTTTCCACTGATTAAAATAGCTCTGCCAATCAATCCCTAACTGTTCGATTCCCTGACGACTCACCTCAACAACAGCGATACTATATTCGATGGTTTGAGGCGCAACATCGACCTGAAAAACCCAAGACTCAACCCGATCAAGCATGGATCGTTCGCCCTCTAGATAGATCAAGCGAGACCCAGCGGGACGAACTGCCCGTACTAAAGGGGAAACCTGAGTTATTAAGATCGGCCAGTCCAGATCAAGCCGATGATTGAGGGTTATCACTCGACTTTGAACCCGAGTCGCCCCGACAGCTGAAGGTTGTCGAGCCACCGGTGCAGAGGGGGGCGGAAACGTAAAGATCGCTTGGCTGCCCGCCCAACAGACTGAAATGATCAAACATAATAGGATGACTCTCATTACCAGATCACCTCCGCAACCGGGGGCTCAAGTCGGATACGCGCGGGCACTTTATCCCACGTCCGCAGCACCCGAAGCATGGCTGACAACGATTCAGGTGTTACGTTAGCACACGCCCACCTTCCTTGAATCTCGACCCAATCGATAGGCAGCCTAGACCGATTACAGGCTAATGGTGTCGACAACAAGATCGGGGGCTGAAATAAAAACACCATTGAAACAATAACGCCCGACAATAAAAGCACTAGCACCCCATTTACTATTTGGTCGCCCATGTTCCGCCTCCTTTGATCTTTGTTAATCCGTTTTGTGTGCTTTCCACCGGAAGGATCACCTTCCATCTCGATGAGAGTGTTTGGATCTGCGTAGGATCTCCCATAACGTCTAATGACCACCCCACCGGCGTCACCTCAACTTTACGAATATAGATAGGCAGTCGAAGGATATCGATAAAAGCCTTGCTCATTTTTAGTGATCGTTCGTTCGTCTCCGCCTTATATAGCATTAGATTGACTGCTTTTCGCTCTAAGCGTTGATATTGGTTTTTTTTCACGACCATGTGTTGGCAGAGAAGCAATATGGCAGCGAGTAAGACAACAGCCCCCGCTTTCTTTTGTCGAGACGAGACCGTAAGCGTTGGCCGTGTAGCTCCGACGGTCACTATCAAGGATTGATTGTCTGAGCGCGAATAATTATACGCAGGAACCTGCCGATATCGACCCTGCATAAGCAACTCGATCAAAGGCTTGGGGTTCACGTCCAACGGACACGAGATTGTAAAAGACTCGTTAACAGGCAGCTGGGATATCATGGTATCGGTTCCGATATTGTAACGCTTCAAGAAGGTGAGCAACCTCAACATGAGATGACCCGGAGAGATCCGCAAGGGTACGAGCCACTCGGATCATTTTATGTAACTGCCTTGCGCTCAAACGAAGCGAGGGCGTTCGGCTAATGATTTCTTTGTACAGGTTGGGTGACTGATCAATCTCTCTCTGGATCTCAGCCGATCCTAAACGCGCATTTTGAACCGTTTGTTTCCGATGGGTTTGTTGAAAACACGATACCCGCCCCACTCTTTCTCGAATAATTTGACTGGACTCTCCCTCGGGCAAGCGAAACAATTCCTTCTCAGGAACAGGCCGAAGCGTTAACACCATGTCAAAACGATCCAGTAATGGGCCAGACAGCTTAATATTATAGCGTTGCCGATTCATTAAGGTGCATCGACAAGGGATCGTCGGATGACCGTCATAGCCACACGGACAAGGGTTTGCGCTCGCAACCAACATGAACTGTGACGGGTAAGTGATCGTTTGTTGCGCACGAGCGATATGAACAAGCCCCTCCTCCATCGGCTGTCGCAACGACTCTAAGACCAGTCGACTAAATTCGGGTAGTTCATCTAAAAATAGCACCCCTCGATGGGCGAGGCTGATTTCACCGGGTCGACTAAAAGCGGAACCACCGATCAACCCCGCATAACTCGTCGTATGGTGGGGGGATCGAAACGGCCGTTCATGCCAACGCCCCTCTCGATCTGACATTTTTCCGGCTACACTATAGATCTTAGCCGTTTCCATCATTTCGCTATCACTGAGGTGAGGCAGAATACTCCCCACGCGGCTCGCCAACATGCTTTTCCCGCACCCAGGAGGGCCAATAAAGAGGATATTATGACCGCCTGCGGCCGCTACCTCAAGGGCTCGTTTGGCTAGGACTTGACCTCGAACATCTCGGAAATCAACCGTTGAAGCGTCGATTTTTGTAATAGGCTGCCAAGAGGAGACCTCACCCATTACCTCCGGCTTCATAAGCTTATCGATGGCATCTGATAATGAGGTGACCGATATGATCGGCAAGCCTTGAACCATCTTGGCCTCATGTTCATTCTTTGATGGAAGGATCAACGCTTTCACGCCCGTCTCTTTCGCCAACATCGCCATTAAAAGTACACCCGAAACGGGCTTTACGTCTCCGCCCAAGCCCAACTCACCAATGATCATAACCCCCTCTAAACTCGGAAAATCTGCCTGCCCTGTCGACTGAAGCAAAGCGAGTGCCATCGGTAGGTCGTACAGGGTTCCATTCTTGCGGATATCCGCAGGGGCTAAGTTGATCGTAAAGAATTGATTCATCGGCAATTCGTATCCTGAATTCTTGACGGCCGCAAGAACACGGTCTCGACTTTCACGGATGGCCGCATCAGGAAGACCAACAATGCTAAGACCCGGCAAACCCCGTCGACTATCGACCTCAACATCAATACGTTTCGCTTCAAACCCACCTAAAGTTGCACTTTGAATTTGCGTCAACATTTAACGTCACCTCTCCACATCGGACATTTGCTTGCGTTAGCATTATGGCTGAAAGATCAAAGGCGCGTCAATAGGGCAAATCGGGGGAAAGATTAGGCTTTAAGTTTTTTTAAGAGCCAAGCCATATTCTGGCCTAGTTTTGTGATGGTTTGAACGCCCTCTTCGTCATCGGCGACTTCTCCGGGCATCCGGCCTCTGGCAATATTCCAGTAGCTTGACCCTACGATAATCATCTCACCGATCAGAAAAAAATTATTCATGGTATTGAAAACATGGAGCGCGCCTTCTCGTCTGACCGCAACAATACTTGCACCCACTTTTTGACGCAGATGATTATGATTGGCACGTGCGACCATCCCCGCCCGCTCTATCAAGGATTTCATCCCAACCGTAACATCCGCAAAATACGTTGGAGAGGCGAGGATAATGCCATCCGCCACTAGCATCTTCGCAATATGGTCATTCATGTCATCACTGGCAACCGCACAACGGTGGTCTTTGTTCTCAAAGCATTTATAACAGGCAATACATCCCAAAAAGGGCTTCGCACCTAGTTCAACCTGTTCCGTTTCGATGCCCTCACTCTCTAACTCGGTAAAGCATCGACGGATCAACCAGTCCGTATTTCCTGACTTGCGAACCGACCCATTAAAAGCAACGACATTCATGATAATTTTCCTCCTTCTATATAACCAAAATCTGAAACAAGATGAGTCCGATTACAAAACAGCAAGATAAAGATATAATACATCCATGAATATTCCGATTGCAAAGCAATTTATTTTTCTGGGGATCATTATCATGATCATGCCCATTTCACTAGCTATTTGGGGGGTTTCGGTCATTAGTCTCGTTATGCTAATCCTCTCAATATTGGTCTTTCTGATTGGACAACCCCTTCTAAAGCGAACAAAGAAAAGAACTTCCCCCGCAAGAGAACGTCGTGAGCTTCAGTTCTTTGATTGGATGATTCGTTTGGCTGTTGCGTTAATGAAAGTAGATGGGCGACTTGATCGTTTAGAAATTCAAGCCCTTAAACAATTCTTCATCTCAAAGTTAAACGTCCACGATCAAACCCTTGAGTGGGTAGGCAATACCATTCGACAAGAGCTCCACACCCCTTCGTCCTTAGTTAATCTTTGCATCTCAATGAATGGAGCTTTCCCCTACGAACAGAAGCTCATCGTTATCAACTTTCTCGTATTGATCGCCATAAGCGACTCTGAGATTAGACCTGCCGAACAAATCTTTCTGGACCAGGTGGCTCGTCTACTTGGAATATCAGAGCGCGATATGGTATCCATCGTTCGACGACATCATCGTGGCCTTGACCCCATGTCTCGAAGTAAAGAAATCGAGTGTTACCGTGTGCTAGGGCTTAATCCAGGCGCAAATCAGGATGCTATCAAAACAGCCTATCGTCAAATGGCTAAAAAATATCATCCCGATGTAACCTGTCATCTCGAAGAAAGGCAGCGACTTGCTAGCGAAAAGAAAATGAAAGCTATCTCAGAGTCTTATGAATATCTAAGAACCTCCCGATGAAAAAAAACATATCTGGCTATAAGATCGGAGTACTACTAACCATAATAGTCGTAAATCTTGGAGCATTGATACTTCGACTGCCCCATCTTCTCCGCACTGGCCTATGCGATTTTACGGTGTATTATGAAGGAACCCAAAGGCTAATGGCAGGAATTAACCCCTACATCCTGAGTTCCACTCAGACGACAAGAATGCCCGTGTCCCCTGGCTTTGCCGCTCTATTCTCGCCTATAATCCAACTTGATCTTGTTTCAGCCAGTTTTGGGTTGATCGTTTTGGATATCATCGTTCTTCTTATTCTATATGGGTATTTGTACACCTCCTTTATTGGCCCTCTCCCCATTCATAATCATTCTCGATGGACATCCCTTGTTTGGCTAAGTGTCGGTCTAACCTTTTTTCTTGAGTCTGCGCCGACCCTTTTCGCACTTCGCAATGGACAAGCTTCCATTATTGCAGGTCTATTCTTCTGTTTTTCTCTCCTTGGCAGAAACACCTTGTGGCGTTCATTGGCTCTTGCATTGGGGATAATCATTAAAAACTCTCTATTTCCAATTCTTATTATCGTGCTTCTTTTGAGAAAAGAGTTTCGTCTACTTGGCCTCGCTTTTATCGTCGTTTCAATGATCTCTTTCTTTCCGAGTCTTTGGGGATGGGATCTTGTTACGCTTCATCGTGACTATACCTCACTCGCTATTTCGACCATGTCTTCTCACGGATGGAACACCTATCCAAAAAGTGGCGGAGATCTTGTCAATATGGGCTTCTTTTTAAATAACCCTATGAATACGCTACTAAAACTTTTAACCCTTATCTCCTTAATTGCCGTAATCTGGACCCAGCCCAAGGGGAAAAAACCAACACTCCTTGTTACGATCCTTATTGTTGCTACGTCGCTCAGTATCGCCTACCATCGTTTATATGATCTGCCCTTTCTTTTTCCGCTTCTTCTCTTCCAAATAATTCAGCCCACCCCAAACCATCGGCGTGGGTTTCAGTTTCGATGGATTCAGCTATTTTTCATTGGTGGATATCTTATTCCTCAATCATTCATACTCAGGGCTTCAAGTATTATCGGCGGGGTCGTCAAAGATAACCCCTATGTCCTTATTATCCCCCAACAATATCAATCATCATTCACCCACCTAATACCCCTTTATGGGATCATCACCTCACTCATGGTTCTCTATTTTTCTATTAGTTATTGGATCAACAAAAAGAGGGCGCATAAGAAATGGTCGGGTTCAAGCGGCACGGCCGAATTTCGAAACGATATCATCGCTCTGACCCGACAGAACCCTTGCCCTTAGACTGACCATGGATTGAACGTTCTCTGAACCCCAGTGCATGCCGGATAATTTC